>JBEKJT010000208.1:0-4393 GCA_050011075.1 Thermoplasmata archaeon | reverse complement strand
AGACCGGCGACCTCGTTCTCCGCGGATTCGACGTGCGCGACCTTGTGCCCGGCGTGCCGTACGAGTCCGTGGTCCACCTCGTTCTCTACGGGGACCCGCCGCCCTCCGACCCGTCCCCGCTCGTCGTAGAGGCATTGCGAACCCACCGCGCCGTCCCGGCGCGCCTCGAGCGTGTCGTGGATGCCCTGCCCGAGGGACTCCCTCCCCTCGAGGCGCTCCGCACGATCCTCTCGGCGCTGGGCGACGGTACTTACGGGTATCCACCGACGCTCGATGAGGGGTACCGACTGATCGCCCGCACCCCCATTTTGCTCGCCCGGTACGTTCGACGTTCCCGGGGCCTCCCACCGGTCGAACCCCGGGACGACCTCTCGCATGCCGCGAACTTTCTTTGGATGATGGCCGGTACGGAGCCCGAGCCCCGTCGGGTGACGGCCCTCGAGGGATATCTCGACCTCCTTGCCGACCACGGGATGAACGCGTCGACGTTCGCTCTGTGCGTCGCGATCTCGACGCAGTCGGACCTGATCAGCGCGGCGACCGCCGCGCTCGGAACTCTCAAGGGCCCACTGCACGGCGGAGCACCGAGTCGTGTCTCCGACATGCTGGACGCGATCGGGTCGGCCGAAGGCGCGGATCCCTGGATCGCGGAGCGCCTGGCGCGCCGCGAGGTTCTCTTCGGTTTCGGTCACCGCGCGTACAAGACCGACGACCCGCGGGCGGTCGTCCTGCACGAGCTGGCCCGACGCGTCGCCGACCCCGCGCGTCTGGCGCTTGCCGAGACGGTCGAGCAGGAGGCGCTCGCGGCTCTTCGAAAGGCACGACCGGGCGCGCGCCTCTTCACCAACGTGGAGTACTACAGCGCGGTCGTGCTCGAAGCGGTCGGACTCTCGCGCGACCTATTCACCCCGACGTTCGCCGTCGCCCGCACCGTCGGATGGACGGCCCACGCGCTCGAACAGGCCTCGGACAACCGGCTCATCCGGCCCGAGGTCGAGTACGTCGGCCCGCCGAAGGGCCGAAGATGGCCCCGGCCCATCGCGGGGCGATGATGCCGGGAAAGAAGGGCAGGCCTAGGACGGGCCCTTCTCGTTCTCGTCCTCTTTGTCCACGACCTTGAAGTCGGCGTCCACGGTCCCGGGAGCACTGCCCGAAGAGGGCGGCTCGGTGCTTTCGCTCGTGGGAGGCGCCTCGGCGCCCGGAGGCGGGGCGGCCCCCGACTGGTAGAGTTTCTGGGCGGCCGCGTGGAGAGCCCGAGTGAGCTCGTCGGTCGCAGCCTGGACGTCCTGCTTGGACGCGTCCTTCTTCTCGAGGACGCTCCGGAGCGCGGAGACCTTCTGGCGGATCCCTTCGACCTCGGAGGTGGACAGCTTGTCTTTCTGGTCGGCGACCAGCCGCTCGGCTTCGAACGCGAGCGAGTCCGCCTGGTTGCGGGCGGTGATGAGCTCGGCCCGCTCGCGGTCCTTCTCCGCGAATTCCTCGGCCTGCTTGACCATCTTCGCGACCTCGTCCTTCGAGAGCTTGTTCGACGCGGAGATCGTGATCCCCTGCTTGCGGCCGGAAGCGAGGTCCTTCGCGGAGACGTTGAGGATCCCGTTCGCGTCAATGTCGAAGCTGACCTCGACCTGCGGCACGCCCCGGGGGGCGGGTGGGATTCCCGTGAGCATGAAGCTCCCAAGCGCGACGTTGTCGGCTGCGATCGGTCGTTCGCCCTGATAGACCTGGATCTCGACGGACGACTGGTTGTCCGCGGCGGTCGTGAAGATCTGGCTCTTGCGCGTCGGAATCGTCGTGTTGCGTTCGATCAGGTGGGTGTGGACCCCTCCGAGGGTCTCGACCCCGAGCGACAGCGGCGTGACATCGAGCAGGACGACGTCCTTCACTTCGCCGGCAAGCACGCCACCCTGGACCGCGGCGCCCATTGCGACGCACTCCATCGGGTCGACGCCGTGCTCGATCGGCCGGTCGATGGCCTGTTCCAGGAACTTCTGGACGAGCGGCATGCGCGTGGGCCCACCGACCAGCACGACGCGGCTGATCTGGTCCTTCGAGATCTTCGCGTCCCGGATCGCCTGTTCGACGGGAGACTTGCACCGGTCGACGATCGGTCGGACCAGCTCCTCGAGCTTCGCGCGGTTGAGCGTGAGCGAGAGGTGCTTCGGCCCTTCGTTCGTGGCGGTCAGGAACGGGAGGTTGATCTGGGTCTCCATGGTGGAGGAGAGCTCGATCTTCGCCTTCTCGGCGGCGTCGCGCACGCGCTGCATCGCCATCTTGTCGCCGCGCACGTTCACGCCCGTCTCCTTTTGGAACTCGCTCGCGACCCACTCGGTAACCGCACTGTCCATATCGGTCCCGCCGAGCTGGGTGTCGCCGCTCGTCGAAAGGACCTCAAAGACCCCGTCACCGAACTCCATCAGCGTGACATCGAGCGTTCCACCGCCCAGGTCAAGACCAGGATCTTCTGGTTCTTGCCCGCCTTGTCGAGGCCGTAGGCGAGGGAGGCCGCGGTCGGTTCGTTGATGATGCGGACGACCTCGAGCCCGGCGATCGCGCCGGCGTCCTTGGTCGCCTGGCGCTGGTTGTCGTTGAAGTAGGCCGGAACGGTGATGACCGCCTTCTCGACCTTCTCCCCGAGGAACGCTTCCGCGTCCCGCTTGATCTTCTGGAGTAGGAACGCCGAGAGCTGCTGGGGAGTGTACTGCTTCCCCTGCAGCATGTAGTGGTAGTCGGTGCCCATCTTCCGCTTGAACGCGGTGACGGTGCCTTCCGGGTTCGAAACGGCCTGTCGCCGGGCCGGCTCCCCGACGATGAGCTGGCCGTCCTTCGTGAACGCGACGTACGAGGGGAAGGCCTTCCCTCCGCCGACGGTCGTTCCTTCCGCGCTCGGCACGATGGCCGGGCGGCCTCCCTCTAGGAAGGCAGCCGCGGAATTGCTCGTTCCCAGGTCGATCCCGATGATTTTCGTCATGGTTTTCCTACCGAGGCGCTTCCCTCCGGATCACGGAAGAAATGCGCCCGGTTTCTTGGATTAGTAAGAAAGCACTCATATAAAAAGACGTGTCATTTACTGACTTTGTGACTCAATCCAAACGGCTCGTTAGTCATCGGGGGATTTGGTAACAAGTCCCCGACTTTAGAAACAGAAGAGGGGAAGGGGTTCGCCAATCAGCCGAGTTACCCTCGGCCGGTTGGTGGCGGCGGCATGTCGCATGTGGTCCCGCCGACGAAGCAACCGTGGCCGCGGAACGACATCTTGCGGACTCGGTTCGCGGTGGGGCTACTGGAGAGGACCGCAGAGCGGGGGCGTTCGACGAACATCTAGGTCGCCTCTGCAGCGGGGGGTGCCTCCCGGGGCTTCGGAGGACGCTGTACCGTGGGGACTCCGGGAACGCCCGGGTCGATTCCGTTCTCGTAGATCTGGTGAATGAGGACACCGATGTTGTAGGCCAGAATCTTCGCCAGCAACTCGTTGAACCTGGCTGTCGGGAGTCGCGAATGAATCTCCTCCCCGAGCTTCCGCTTGATCGCCGAGATCACGGCCTCGACGTTCGACCTCGCGTGATACCGCGAGTCGAACTCGTCCCGCTTCGCCTGGAATTCGTAGAACTTGCGTCTCCAGATCGGGCTGGACCGGCTCTTCCCGATTGAGTTCGACTTGTACGGGATGAACGGGTCGATGCCCAACCGCTCGGCCGTTTCGAGGTTCTCTTTTGAAAGGTACGCCTTGTCAGCCGTGACCGTTCCGGGAGTGAAACCAGAGCCAACCACCTCGTTCAGCAGAGGTGAGAATTGGGGGCAATCCCCGCCATGCTCGTCGGTGACCTTCACTGCCAGGACTGCATGGGTCCGCGTCCCGACCGCCAAATGGGCCTTGATCCAACGGTGCTTGCGGCTCGGGTCGTGTTTCTCTGTGCAGTATGAACCCCGGCAGGTGGTGCAGAATCCGGTCGAGTCGATTGCGACCGTTCCGCCTGCCTCGAGAGCGGCCAGAGGCAGGCTGGAGAGTTGAATGAGGTGGAGCAGAAGGCCCGTAGAACTTTCCTCTCTGAACAATCGAGTCGGGACGGCATAGCTCGGGACATGGCCGAGCAGCCCCTTCCCGCCGGCGTATTGCGTCTCCATCAGCCCGCGAGCTCGGCGGCTCGACTTTTCGAGATGGACCTTCTTGACCGCAATCAGGAACTGGACCCGAAGAGGAATCTCGGGCCGGCCCTTGCTCGTGACCGGTCGGAGCTTCTCAGGGATCTGCTCGAGCAGGTCCCACAGAAGGGCGTCAAACAGGGTATGCTCGGCCTGCTGGGCGGCGTCGTAGGCGGGCCAGTCCTGGACGTACGACTTTCGGCGGGCACCGAGGGAGTCCTTGTGATGCTCCAAGGGCCGGTTGGGGTCAAGT
>JBEKJT010000207.1:0-2500 GCA_050011075.1 Thermoplasmata archaeon | reverse complement strand
CCTCATCGATCCGGTGCTCCCGCTCGGCGAGGGGGATCCCGTACAGGTCCGCGAAGTATCGGAGGTTCTCACGGGCATTGACCCGAGTGTAGATTCCCCGTTCCCCTCCGAGGACGAGGCCGATGCGTGGGCGCAGCCACTCGGTCTCGCGGACCACATCATGGCCCAGCACGAGCGCCTGGCCCGCGGTAGGCAGGAGTAGCGTGGAGAGGATCTTCGTGAGGGTGGTCTTGCCGGCCCCGTTCGGCCCCAGGAGGCCGAAGATCGCCCCGCGGTCGACCGTGAGGTCGATTCCCTTGAGGGCCTCGGTGTGAGTGACCTCCCGGAAAAGGAATCCCTTGCGGCTGTCGAAGCTCCGGGTGATCCCGTGAGTTTCGATCGCGTACGGAGTCTCCGACATGGGGTCAGCTGAGGGCGGCGGGCAGACCAACAGAGATACAAATACCCATCATTTGACGTTAGAGGAAGTGGAACGGGTCGCGGCACGGCGTTTCAGGTCAGAGAACGATGGCAGAATCCGAGGAACGACCGCATCACGGGCCTAAGGCGGGCGCGACCTCGCCGAACTCGAACGAACGGGGGCGGGTCGCTGGGCTTCATTGCAAATCTGAAGTGCCGAACGAGCGTGGACTACCGAAGCCGTCGGTCACCGAAACCCGAATCCTGCGAAGTGGCCTCGCCGGGGATTTCAATCGCTTCCGCCACGAGGAGAAGCACGACGACGAGGCAATGGCGGTTCTCCTGATCCCCCGGGAGACCCTGGAGGACTTGAACCGGGAAGGCTGGCCCGTGCGTCCCGGAGACCTCGGCGAGAACGTGATTTCCACTGGGATTGCCTACAATGCCTTTATCCCGGGGCACCGGTTGCGGGTCGGTGAGGCCCTCCTGGCGGTCTCCAAGGCCTGCACTCCGTGCGACTTTCTCTACCTTCTCCCATATGTAGGCCGCCTACGCGGTCCGGAATTTCTGAAGACGATGGTCGATCGACGGGGCTGGTATGCCCGAGTGATCCGCGAGGGTGCGGTCCGGGTAGGCGACCCGATCGAGCTCCTGCCTCTCGCGTGACGTGACGGCCCGACCGGCGATGCCTTCAACGGCGTCACGTTCCGAATCCTGGGGTCGACCCCGAGCTAGGCGTTATAAGAGGGGCCTCCGTCGTGCCTACGAGTGGTCCACGTGACGGTCGCTACTCTTGCGAAAGCCGCTGGCGTCGAAGGGACGGCGGAGCTCTCCGCGAGTGCTCGGCTCGAGGCTTACCGATGGATGGTGACGGCTCGGGTGACCGACGAGCGTTGCCTCTCGTTGCAGCGGCAGGGCCGAATCGGATTCTACGCCCCTCTTTCCGGTCAGGAAGCGGCCCAGGTGGGCGCCACTCTAGCGTTGCGCCCGGAGGATTGGGTCTTTCCCGCCTATCGCGAGCTGGCGGTAGCCTTGGTGCGGGGAGTCCCGCTTTCCGAGATCTTTGACCAGCTCGTCGGCAACTCGAGGGACCGGATCAAGGGGCGCCAGATGCCGAACCACTTCGGGTTCCGCGCCCAGAACTTCGTCGTCGCCTCAAGTCCGATCGGCACCCAAATCACCCACGCCGTCGGCGCGGCGATGGCGGCCCAGCGCCGTCACGACCCGATCGCCACGTTGACCTTCTTCGGGGACGGGGCGACAAGTTCCAACGACTTCCACGCGGGCCTCAACTTCGCGGGGGTCTTTCGAACGCCGACGATCTTCTTCTGCCAGAACAATCAATGGGCGATCTCCCTCCCGCGGGAACGACAGACGCGGAGCGCCACCCTGGCCGAGAAGGCCGAAGCGTACGGCTTTCCGGGGGTCGTGATCGATGGGAACGACCTTGATGCGGTCTACCGTGCCGTGAGCGTCGCCCGCCGGCGAGCGATCGGGGGCGAGGGACCGACGCTCATCGAGGCCCTTGTCTACCGCCTCGGACCCCATTCTACCTCCGACGATCCGCACCGGTATCGGTCGGACGCCGAGGTCGCGGAAGCGCGTCAGCGAGACCCTCTTCATCGACTCAAGACCGAGCTCCTCGCCTCGGGTCACCTCGATGACGCCGGCGACCAGAAGCTCTGGGAATCGATACGCGCCGAAGTGGTACACGCGATCGAGGGCTCCGAGCAGGTGCCGCCTGTCGACCCCCACACCCTCTTCGAGGACGTGTTTGCGGCACCCACCCCCCGACTGGAAGAGGAACGGTCCGCCTACGATTCCTTGGGCCAGAACGGAGGTTCGAAACCGTGAGCGAAATGACCCTGGTCCAGGCCGTGAATCGCGGCCTCGCTGAAGCGATGCGTCAGGACCCGGATGTGCTGATCCTCGGGGAGGACGTCGGAATCAACGGGGGCGTTTTCCGGGCTACCGAGGGGCTGTTCAAGGAGTTCGGGGGCGACCGGGTCGTCGATACCCCACTCTCCGAGACTGGGATCGTGGGGGCCGCCATCGGAATGGCGCTCTACGGTCTCAAGCCGATCGCAGAGATTCAATTCCT
>JBEKJT010000206.1:0-2521 GCA_050011075.1 Thermoplasmata archaeon | reverse complement strand
GTGCTCAACTGCAGTATCGATAAGTATGCCTTCGCGACCCTGGAGGCGGCGCCCGACCACCGGGGTATCACCTCCATCGAATCGCTGGACTACAATCTTACCGTTAACTACCAGAAGGCTTCGGACCTGATCTACAACGGAGAACTCGACCTGATCAAGGCTGCTCTCAAGGTGTTCCGGCCTCCCAAGGCAAACAACGAGGATACGGATTCCATCCGACTCTTCCTGCATTCGGATGCCCCCGCAGGGACCGGGCTCGGCGGATCCTCTACCATGTGCGTGGCCCTCGTAGGCGCATTTCAAAGATACCTTCGCGAGCCCTGGACCTCGTATGAGGTGGCCGAGCTCGCCTACCGCATCGAGCGCGAGGAGCTGGGGATCCACGGCGGCCGCCAGGACCAGTACGCGGCCGCATTCGGCGGGTTCAACTTTATGGAGTTCTCCGGCAAACGGACCGTGGTGAACCCGCTCAAGATCCATCCGGACGTTCAGAACGAACTCGCGTACCGCCTCTTGCTCTGTTACACGGGGGTGGGCCACTACTCGAACGATATCATCGTTCAGCAGCAACGCAACTACACCGAGCGGCGGGGGGACACCGTCGATGCCCTCGATCAAACCAAACGCTTGGCCGTCGATATGAAGAACGAGCTGCTCCGGGGGAACCTCGACGAAATGGGGCGGCTCCTGGATGAGGGTTGGCAATATAAGAAGAAGTTCACCGCGGGAATCTCGAACGACCGCATCGATGCACTCTATACACGGGCGCGCGAGGCGGGAGCGCTCGGCGGGAAGCTTCTGGGGGCCGGCGGAGGCGGGTACATCCTGCTCTTCTGCGACTTCGCTCGTCGCGCGAAGGTGGCCAAGGCAGTCCAGGAAGCAGGGGGCCGGGTGTCGGAATTCTCGTTCGAGTCGAGCGGACTTCAAACCTGGTCAGTTCGTCCCTCAGCCGCCTGTCGGATCTCGCGGCTTTAGTTCCCCCGAGGGCCGGGTGGGAACGGCCGGACGCCGGGGCCTCGCTCTTCGAAATTTCATTGAAGTATCGTCTGGATAGGTTCGCGGCCGGGGGCCACGACGGGGCAGAGCTTCCTCTTCGGTCGACGTGTTCAGCTTCGTCCGAATCAGGCTCCTTACTGATCGAATGCACGAGCGCGATGGTCTCCGGAGCAGGTAATGCGGCTTTGGGAAAGTAAAATGAGAAATATTCCACGGTGTCACCGAGCCGAGTCTCCATGCGGTTCGCGCTTCGCGTGCTCGGCGCACTGATCGTGGTGGTCACCCTGCTCCTCTCAAGTCCGCCGAATGTCCCCCCGGGGTCTTCGGTGGCAACCGTTCAGGGATCGGTGTCTTCGGCTTCCCCTCGCCCCTTCTCCTCAAACCGACCTCCGGCGGTGGGCACCCCGGACTCGACCATCGGAACTGCCGCTGGGTCTTGGCCCACCCTCGGGTTCAACAGCCAGCGCACCGGCGCGAACCCACTGGAAAGCGTGGTGAACTTGAGCAATGTATCCCAGTTGGCCCCGCTGTGGACGTTCCACACCTCGGGTGGAGTGACCGATTCCCTCGCGGTCGTCAACGGAACGGCGTACTTCGGTTCTTGGAACGGGACTCTGTTCGCCGTCAACACGTCCACCGGGGCGCAGGAGTGGGAGACCGACCTGGGGGGTGCGTATGACTATACAGGATGCGACTCGCCCGGGATCACCTCAACCCCTACGGTCTGGAACAACACCGTCTACGTCGGGGGAAGTAATCCGTGGGAGTACGCGCTCAATGCGTCCACGGGCACGATCCTGTGGCACGTTGACCTTGCCAATCTCACCGGGTCGAGTTCCCCCTGGACGGCGTACAAGACTTGGTCCAGCGCCCTCGTGGTCAACGGGAGTCTCTACGTGGGGACCGCGAGCGGCTGCGACGACCCGTTGGTGCGCGCGGCCCTGCTCCAAATCGACCTATCGAACCATTCGACCGAGCACATCAGTTATGTCGTTCCTGCCGGCGACATCGGAGACTCCATCTGGTCCTCGCCGTCCTTCGATGCGGCTTCAAACACCGTGTGGGCCACAACGGGGAACGGGGAAACGGACCTCGAGACGTACGCGCGCGCTATCGTGGCATTCAATGCATCGAACGCTTCCGACGTGGTCGGGTATGCTCAAGAGGCGGAGCCCGGGCACGACTACGATTTCGGCGACGGGGTCACGATATTCCACAACTCGCAAGGGGTACCCATGGTGGTCGCCCTCAACAAGAACGGGTTCGCCTACGCGTTCAACCTCTCGACGTTCCAGGGGAATGTCTCCGCCGATCCCGCGTGGACTCTGCAAGTCACGACGGATCCGGGTTCGAGCTATTCTCCTCCGGCCTTTGACGGGCATCTGCTCTACTTTGGATCGGCCGAGACGACCCTTCCGAACTCCACCGCGGCAAACGGTTCGGTCCGTGCGGTGTACCCTGGCAACGGAACAACGAAGTGGCTGGTCGAGGTCCCCTACTCTGTCTTTGGAGGTCTCACCTACGC
>JBEKJT010000205.1:0-2549 GCA_050011075.1 Thermoplasmata archaeon | reverse complement strand
TTAGAAACGTAATGGAGCAACGTGCGCTCGACGACGGCGGTCCGCTGCATCCCGGTCGAGACGACCGTCCCTTCGAGGACCTGTCCGCGGAGCGGCAGGCGTCCGTGGAACGGGCAGTGTGGGTCGTCGCAGGGGGTCTTCGGCGCGCGAACGTCGAGACCCACGTCCCGGGCCCGGCGAGCACGGGTCGTACGGGACGGCGTCATCGGAACCTCCGGGGACCGCCGGCGAGCAGGCGCTTGGTGCGGTCCTCGGGACGCACGCGAAGGGCGTCGCCTCTTAACGGTAACTCTCCCGAGGCGAGGACGATCGTCCCCTCGAGGCGGGCCTTCGGCACACGCACCGGGCGCGCGCGGCCCGGGACGCGGACAAGGAACGTGGAAAGGGATTCGTCGATGAGGGTGCCGTGGACCGGCGCCGCGAGGGCCCGCGAGGCCGGAAGGGCAACCGATGCTCCCAGGATCTCCCCGGCGAGAGCCTCGCGCTCGACGCGCGAGAGCGGTGCGAAGGCTGTGGTTCCCGTCGGCATCGTCTCACCTCGTCGCCCCCTACGGACGGCGGTCCCCCCGGACGGCGATCGACCGTTCGCTGAGAACCGTGAGCGCCCGCGCCACGTTCGTGCGCAGGGCGCGCATGCGACCCGGGCTCGGCGGCGCACCGCCCATGGCGGCGACGCCGCGCTCGCGGAGGAGGTCGTTCTCGACCTCGGCGATCCGGCGGCGGAGCTCGTCGTCGGGAAGCGCACGCAGGTCCTTCATGCGCAGTAGCGTCACGGGAGCTCCGGGCTCGGCGCCTCGACCTCGGGGACGGGGGGCTCGTCGATCGCGGGCACTTCGATGACCGGGATCTTCGGTCGCTCCTCGACCCCCTTGACGACGATCTCGTCGGGGAGCTTGGCCGAGGGGCGCATGATCCAGACGTTGACGCCGATGACGCCCGGCTTTAGACGGGCCTGGTAGAACCCCTTGTCGATCCAGAGGTGGACCGCTTCGCCGCAGTACTTGATCGTTCCGGCCTTGAACCGCTCGGTGCGGTGGCGTTCTCCGGTGAGCTTCCCCGAAAGGATCACCTGGCAGCCGCGCGCCCCCGCTTCCATGATCCGGCGCACGGTCGAGTGACCGGCCCGCCGGAAATGCCATCCGCGCTCGAGGGTCGAGGCGAGCTTCTCGCTCATGAGCTGGGCGTTCAAGCTCGGCTGGCGTTCCTCCTGAACCTCGATCTGGGGATTGTCGAGCTGGAATCGCTGGTGGATGTCCTCGGTGAGGCGCTTGATGAGCTCTCCGCGGTGCCCGATCAGGATCCCGGGGCGTTCGCAGATGAGCGTCACCCGCGTTCCCATCGGCGTGCGGGTGATCTCGAGCCCGCCGAAGCCGGCGCGCGCGCTCTCTTGGACCAGATAGTCCTTCAGGAGGACCCGACGCATCTGTTCCTGGATCACCTTTCGCTCGGCGGTCACGAGGCCTCCTTGCGTTCCGCGAGCACGATCTCGATGTTCGTGGTCTGCTCGTTCCACTCGGTCGCCCGTCCGTGCGCCCGCGGCATCGAGGCTTTGCGGATCCGACCGCGAGCGCTCGCGGCGACCTTGACGTAGAGGCGGTCGGCGTCGAGCCCGTCGTACTCCGCGTTCTCCTCGGCGTTCTGGAGAACTTTGAGGACGTTCTTTACGACCTTCACGGCGAACCGGCCCGGGCCCGAGCCAGGGTGATGCGCGGTCTCCTGGTTGTAGCGGCGGAACGGGATGGCGTGCTTGAGGGCGGCGGCGTCCTCGAGGATCGTGTGGGCCCTCTCGACCGAGAGCCCGCGAATGGCGTTCAGGACCTCGTAGGTCTTCTTGGGGGAGATCGGGATCTCGACCCCGCGGGCCCGGGCGACGTTCGCCCCCGGTTCTTCCCGATACGTGTACCCCCTCACGGTCGACCTCCCTCCTTCACTTCAGCGGCATGAACTTCGACGACCGTGTCGCCCCGACGCCCGGGCCGGAGTGCTTCTCGAATCGTCGAGTCAGCGAAAACTCCCCGTAGTAATGGCCGATCATCTCCGGACGGATCTCGATCTCGGTGAACGCTTTGCCGTTGTGGATCGCGACCCGGCGCCCGACGTGGTCGGGCAGGACGAGCGCGTCCCGGCAATGGGTGCGGACGACCTTCTCCTTCGGCGTCGTCTTGAGTCGCTCGAAGAACTGGGTCGTCTCGGTGTTGAAGCCGCGGCGGATCGACCGGCGGGCGCGCGCGGTGAGGACTCCGGCGAGCTCCTCGAGGCTCATCGCCTGGAGTTCGGGCAGTGTGCGGCCCCGGAACGTGAACTCGCGCTTCCGACGGGATTCGACCTTCTTCGTGCGCCGGGCCTTCGCCATAGATTACGAACCTCCTCGCTGCCGCAGTCGCCGCTTCTTGCGGGTCGACCGGGAGAATCGTCCGACCTTGGCCCCGGGCCAGGTGCCGCTCGAGACCGTGCTCGGTCGTCCGACGTGCTGGTGAGCGCCGCCTCCGAACGGGTGGTTGACCGGGTTCATGGCGACCCCGCGGACCTTGAAGTAGGCCCGAGCCAGC
>JBEKJT010000204.1:0-2550 GCA_050011075.1 Thermoplasmata archaeon | reverse complement strand
CCCGACCACGAGCAGGTCGGTCGGATGCCGTTGGAGGTGGCCGAGGATCTCGTCGACCACGACGCCCTCGTCGCACAGACCCGTCACATTCGACACGCCGGCCCCCTCCGCCTGATGGACCGCCGCTTCGACGATCTGACGGTAGCTCGAGAGCTGGCTTTGAAGAACGGCCGTCGGGATGTACGGTTCGGTGGTCGATACGTAGACCGGAGGCAGAGGGGCGATCGCCAGGATGACGAGACTGCCTTCGTAGTGCCGCGCCACGTCGATCGCCGCTTCGAGCGCCGCCTGAGCGTTCGGGGAGCCGTCAGTCCCGACCGTGATGCGCCGGTACAGCCCTTCCGACATCGCTCCATGGAAGGACCCTCGCTACATGGACATTATGCCGACGCCCCGGAACACCGAGCGCGGTCCGACCGACGCAATCGTTTTTACAGATGGGCCGTCTGCTGACGGCGGATAGGTGTTCCCAGTGGCTCCGGTGTGCACCAATTGTGGCGCAGGCGACTTCGTTTGGGTGAACGACCTCAAGACCGGTTCGCTCGGGGGCGGAACCCTTTCGATCCGATCCCGCGGGCAGCTGGCGCTCGGAACTCGCGTATGCCGATCGTGCGGCCACGCCGACCTCTTTCTGAAAGACCCGTCGATTCTCCGCATGCCCCACACTTGGAGACCAGGGGAGTTCGTTCCGATCCCCTCCCGTCCTCCGACGACCCCGGCCGCGCCACCGCCCGCCGCTCCGACTCCTCCGCCCGTTCCGCCGGCCGTCCCGGCCGCGCCCCCAGCGGTCGCACCACCTCCTGCGTTTCCGCCTCCGATCCCTGCGGCGGCGCCGGCGCCCGCGCCCTCGCGTGCGGCCGAACCCTCGCTGCCCCCCACTGCGGCCCCGACGATTCCCTCCGAACCGTCGCCGGAACCAGTACCAACCCCGGCGCTGGAGAGCGAGTCGAGCGCCGCGCCCGCTCCCACCGCCACGGGTGCAAAACGTCCCTCGCGTCGCCGGTCCCCCAAGACGAAGCCGGCGGAACCGGCTCCGACCGAGGGGTCACCGCCCGAGAACCCCTAACCCGCCGCAGGATAGACCGTACCGAAGGCGCCCAGTCGTTATCCCGTCCCCTTCAGCGAATCTCGCTGCCGTGGCCGATCGGGGCCACCGAAAGTTCCACGTCTCGTGCGTGTTTCGCGCCCCCCTCCGATTCGCGTTCTCCTGGTGCATCGATTACTCCGATACCGACCCGAACATCGCGGGAGGGGACGCGATGTTCCACCTCCAGCGACGCGTGCTCGAACGAACCGGCCGAAAGGTGGTGTTCGAGAACCTCTACGAAGAGGACGGAGGATGGGTCTGGGAACGGCATACGGTCACCTTGAGTCCCCCCGACCGCTGGCGTTCGGACGGGGCGGGCGTTTACAGTGAAAGCCACCTAGACTACCGGCTGACCGATCTTCCCGGGGGTCGAACGCGGTTCGACATGCGCTGGAGGTCGAGACCGACGATCCACGGCGCCGGCAAGAGACCTTCGAAGGCGGCGGTCGAACGGTTCGTTCGCGAACTGTGGCGTCGCCGCGGACGTGCCCTGGAACGCGAATACCGAGCGTCCCTCCGTGCGTAGCGGTCGGAGCCGCGGCGCTAGCCCACGCTCGCCTACGTCCGACCTCCTCTGGGGGTCGGCCGTCGAGAGGCTGACCGCGCGCCACCTCCCACGGTGATCGGTGGTTGGGTCGACCTGCGGTGCGAGCTCAAACGTTGCGTTACCTCCGCTTCCGTGACCCCCTCCACCCAGAGCTCTTTCGCCGGCGACGATCCGGCCCTCACCCAGCGCACGGACGACGCGGGAACCTTGAGCCAACCGGCGACCAGGACCGCCACGGCGCGGTTCGCTTGGCCGCCGACCGGGGGGGCGCGACACGATACGACCCAGCGTTCTCGCCATGCGTCCCACTCCAGGGAATCCACTGAGCTCCCCGGTTTCGCCCAGACTAGCACCCGTGCCATGGGGCCGAGAATCCCGCTCCCTCACCCCCAGTACCGAGACCCTGCGTTCGCCCCACCGGGGACGAGGAACGCTGTCCCCTCGGGGTTTTCGAGCCGCCGGACGTTCCCTCGCGAGGGCACCGGGGAGAAATGTGAGACACACACCCCCAGTGGACCCCCCGCTATTCCGCTTTTCGAGACCATCGTGTTCGCGACTTCGACCGCGGCTCCTCGTGGCCGGGGGCTTCAGGTCATCCCGGCCCGGTCGGAAGTGACTCGACCTCGAACGTCGAATGGACGATCCCGAACTCGTTCTCGATCCGGGTCCGCAGTTGGGCGACCACGCTCGTGGCGTCCTTCAAGGTCATCTCTCGGACCCCCACGTGGGCGGTCAGACAGACCAACGAGCTGCAGACGGCCCATACATGGACGTCATGGACCTCGGCGACCCCGGGGATGGTCAGAGCACTGCGGGAGATCGCTTCCACGGAAAGATTCCTCGGCGTGCGCTCGGTGATGTCATCCCAGCCGTCCCGGTACAAGGGGAGGGATTCGTAGATGAGGACCGCGGCGAT
>JBEKJT010000203.1:0-2558 GCA_050011075.1 Thermoplasmata archaeon | reverse complement strand
AGCTCGCGATCGACGCGACCCGGCCCTTGTTCGTCCCGGCAGAAAAGGAACTGAAAATGAGGAAGGCGGAGTTGGAGTCCGACGCTCTCGGGTGATCCGATGGAGGAACTCCGAACCCGTCAGCAGATCTCGTGGTTGGACGATGTTGATGAGAAAGGTGTCATCGTCAATCCGAACCATGACCTGTTCGGGAAGAGCCTAGCCGGAGCCACACTGTACTTCCCCTCCGCCTCCGGTTCGACGGTCGGCTCGGACCGGATCGTGAACCTGGCGGTCCGCGGGTTCGCCCCGAAACGGATCGTGCTCGAAAGGACCGACCCGATCACCCTGTGGGGGGCGATCCTCGGCAAGATCGAGATCGAGGTCCGTGGGGTTGCCAAGAAGGCCGTCGATCGTCGCAAGGTCGAGGCGCTCGGGATCGACGAGGAGATCGTCGACTATCTGGTTCGGGCGGGAGAGCTGCTGGGCACGGACGAGTTCATCCCGGCAGAGCACGTCCAGATCGCGGGAGTTTCCTACAAGACGATAACCGAAACCGGATTGGACCTTCGAAGGTACTTCGGAGGGAAGTACAGGTTCCGCTCCCCGAACGTCACGATCAACCCGGCCGGGATGGACCTCGAGGACTGGAGAGCCCACGGGATCCCCGAGGAGTTTGCCCGCAAGCAGCAGGAAGTGGTCGACATCTACGTCAAGATGGGGGCGATCCCGACGGTCACGTGCACTCCGTATCTCATCGGGAACATGCCGGCTCCGTTCGTGGAATCCTTCCTCTCCGAGTCCTCGGTGGTCGCCTTCGCGAATTCCGTTCTCGGCGTGAGGACGAACCGGGAATCGGGGCTCAGCACGCTGCTGTACGCGATCGCGGGTTACGGCCCGCGGTACGGGCTGCACCTTCCGGAGAATCGCCACCCACGCGTGGAAGTGGCCGTGGAGTGCGAACTCCATGGTGCGGTGGACTTCAGTCTCTTGGGGTACGCCCTGGGGGAACTCGTCAAAGGCAGGATCCCGTACTTGACCGGGTTCTCGAAACGACCGACGCTCGAGGAGTTCAAGGTCCTGAGCGCCGCAGGCGCAGCCTCCGGTTCAATCGACCTGTTCCACATCGAGGACATCACGCCGGAAGCGAAGCTTCACTTGATCTCGCGGGACCGGATCGAGGAACGATTCGTGGTCACCCGGGATTTGCTCAATGAGGTGAAGAAGAAGCTCAACACGGGCCGAGTCGAGGACCTGGACCTCGTGACGTTCGGCTGCCCTCATGCCTCGTTGTCCGAGGTAAAGGAGATCGCGACCTTGCTCGCCGGCAAGAAGGTTCGGGCGGGAGTGACGCTCTGGGTGTGCACTTCAAGGGCCGTCAAGGACCTCTCGACGCGACTGGGCTACGTCGCCGCGGTGGAAACGGCCGGCGGCTACGTCGTCGCGGATACGTGCATGGTGGTCTCGCCGATCGAGGACATGGGCCACAAGACCACTGCGACCAATTCCGGAAAGGCGGCGAAGTACCTTCCCCGATTCTGCCACCAGAACGTCGTCTTTGACACCGCCGAGGATATCATCGGCAAGATCGTGGCCTAGGGTACTGCACGGCACGAAGTGATCTCCTTCGACCGTTCTTTCATCCGGGAGGACGGAAAGCTCGCGTCTATCCGCGGGAAATCGCTGAGCGTCCAGTGCTCACGCCATCGTTCGAGGTGGGCCAGGCGACGGAGCGTTGGGAATGCGAGCACCCTGACGTTGCCGGCCGAGCATCGTCGGAGCCATACTCGGCCACCAGCGTCGCCGATTCTGGCCGGACGCCCGTTTTTTTCCTGTTTGGATCGGTGATCCCGGCGGGTAGCACCAAGCGAAAGGTGGAAACACCTTTCCAACAGCGATGTTGAATCGCGTGCTCAGACTAAAGTGGTACTCTGCTGCTCCGAGGCGGAAGCCGCCGTGATAAACGCCTCTCGGGAGTTTAGTCCCTCAGGGAATGGCTCCGTAGTCGAACCTCGGGACTAAACCGACCCCATTCGGATGGCGAGATTGACTATCGGCCCGAGGTCCGCGACCTCCCGTTTCTTCGTTCTGAACCGCACGGTCCAATCCGCTCTTCGGAGGCTCCGTCGTCGTTCCGCCCGATCCTTGTCCCCGACGAGAGTAGGTGGTTGAATCATTTTGCCGGAATTCATTCACTTGAGTTAAGTTAACGTCCAGATTTTATAGTGACCAACGGACCGGCCGTACCATGAGCAGGGTGGGTGACGACCATAACCTTCGCCTCTCCATCCAAGTTCGACTCCTGAGCGGAGGTCGGCGTCCGCGCATGGCCGTCGTGCTGGGGGCTCCGGGACCTGCCGGCGGGTCGACCGAGGAGTCCCTATGCAAAAGTTGAGAAACCCCCATGGGCCGGGCTCCGTTCGGGTCATGGGTCGTCGCTACCGCTCATTCGGTATGGTGGTAAGTATCGCAATCCTCCTCGCAGTCCCCGTGATCCTTGTCGGCCCGTCGTCCGCCGCTGCCGCCCCTTCGCCTTCGACCGTCTCGAGTGTCCCGACGGATGGCGCCTCCGGCGGGTC
>JBEKJT010000202.1:0-2561 GCA_050011075.1 Thermoplasmata archaeon | reverse complement strand
GTAGGGATAGGACCGGTCGAGGAGCTCGGGTGGGAAAGGTACGACGGTCGGGTCCCCGATGTACCGGGACCGGTACTGGTAGGCGACCGGCATCGTTCGCACCAACGTCGCCACGTACTCGGCCTCGGAGAGCGTGGCGAGGTCGAGGCGGTCGAGCAGGTTGAGCCAGATCAGGGCGGTGGCGCCCTGGCTGTTCGGCGGCGTCGTGTAGACGTCATGGCCGCGATAGCGTACGTGCAGTGGGACCGTCCACTCGGCGTGATATCGGTCGAGGTCCTCGTATCGGAGCAGTCCGCCTTTCGCACGCATGTCGCGGTCGATCTGGCGGGCGATCGACCCATGGTAGAACGAATCGCCTCCGTCCTGCCCGATTGTCTCGATCGTTCGGGCAAGGGCGGGTTGGCGGAGCGGCTTCTCCGGACGCACGGTCCCGTAGGTCGCCTTCCAATCGTCGTCCGCTCGGGCGGCGGTCGAAACGGTGGCCCGGGCGAGGCTCTGGGTAGCGGGGAACCCTTCCCTCGCGAGCCGTGCCGCTGGGGCGAGGAGGTCGTGGAAAGGCATGGAAGCGTGACGCGCCAGCAACGACCAGGCACTCACGAGGCCGGGTACCGTGAACGACGAGAGCGGCCCCGAGCGTGGCACGGCGGCGAGCCCCTGCTTCCGGAAGAACTCGACCGAGGCGTTCGCGGCGGCCCCTCCGCTGCCGTTGACCGAGCGGAACCCTCCGTCGTGGACCACGGCGAAGAAGTCCGAGCCGAGGCCGTTCATGTGGGGCTGGACCACGGTCAGGGCCGCGCTGACCGCGAGGGTGGCGTCGTACGCGTTCCCCCCTCGGGCCAGGACCTCCTGGCCGACGTGGGTGCTCAGGGGATGGCCGGAAGCGACCGCGGCGGGCCCCGTCGGGCCCCGGCCCGTCGATCCACTCACGAAGGGCGGATGCGGGCACCGGGATTTGAACCCGAGTTATAGGCTTGGCAAGCCTATGTGATAACCAGACTACACTATGCCCGCAGCGCCGACGGCGTTAGGGGTCGCCGTATTTGACGGCGACGGCGCCGAGTCTCGATAGCCTTCCGCTCTTCGTCGGCTACCTCGAGGGGGAATGCGCTCGTCCCTGGTCGGGCGGCCCGGACCGAGGGCCTGATTGCCGCCCTATCCCCGGTCCGTGGGCTCCGCGGCCCGGAGTCCCCGCGAGCGCCGGATTATTACCGCACGAAGGTGGTCCCGACACCGCGTTGGACGGGCATTCGATGGGCGACGAGTGGCAGGAAGGCGACACGGCAGTGCTGAAGCGCGCCGGCGCCTCGGCCCTCCTCTTGCGGGTCGCCCGGGGCCCCCAGCCGGTTGGCCAGGAGGGGGTCGTGGATGTATCCGCGCAGATAGGCCACGTCCCCGGAGGGTCCGTGCTGTGGTCCGGAACTACCTACCGGCTGCTCCGCCCGTCGCTCTCGGACCTGCTCGGGGGCGTTCGCCGAGGAGCCCAGATCGTAACCCCGAAGGATTCCGTCCAACTGCTCTATCTTGCGGGCGTGGGACCGGGAGGTTGGGTGGCCGAGGCCGGGGCTGGCAGCGGCGCGCTCACGATCGCCCTGGCGTACGCCGTCGGCCCGACGGGCCACGTCACTACGTTCGACCGCCGGGCGGACTTCCTCGCGAGCGCCCGGGCGAACGTCGCACGGGCTGGGCTGTCCGACCGGGTCACGTTCCGTGAAAGGGACGTCGTCATGGACGGGATCGACCTGGTCGAGCTCTCGAGCGTCGTCCTGGACCTTCCCGAGCCGTGGGAGGTCCTCGCCGCGGCTCGTAGCGCATTGCGCGCGGGCGGGTTCGTGGCGACCTACACGCCGACGTACAACCAGCTCGAGCGCACGGTACGCGCCCTGCGGAGTCTGAGCTACGACGAGGTACGCGCCGTGGAGGTGCTCGAGCGAGGCCTGCATGTCGGGGAGGGGGGAACCCGACCCGAGTTCGAGATGCTCGGCCACACCGGGTTCCTCGCGGCCGGCCGGAAGGTCGAGTGAGCATGGCGATCGGCCCGGCCTCGCTGCCTCTCTCGCTCGGGGCCCTCGTCGGGGTCCTCTTGTCCGGCGGGTTCGTCTGGTGGGAGGTCGGGCGCTACGCGACTCCGCAGGTCCCGGCGACGCTGTTCGACGAGCGGCGCGAGCTGTTCGCGTACACCGCAGGACTGTTCGTCGGGGTCCCCCTCGCGATCACGTTCGTTCTGTTCTTCGATTCGATGGCGAACGGCGCGCTCATCGGTGCCCTCTTGTTCCTCGGGCTCTTAGTCGTAGGAGCCGAGGTGGCCCAATGGGCGCTCCTGCGAACCCGGTTCTGGGGTCCCGGGGAGAGCGGGCCGTTCTACGCGCTCGGGTACCGAGCCGCGATCGGTGGCATCGTGGCGCTCGCCCTCGTGTCACAGTACTTCAGCCTCTCGTCGCCCACGGTCGACGGCATAGCGCTCGTGGTTCTCGAGTCGGTCGCGGTGGTGGCCCTCGAGGTCGCCGGAGCTCTCCTCTCGGTCCGTGCGCGGCCGGGAAGTGGCCGGACCGGGGGAGGCCCGG
>JBEKJT010000201.1:0-2562 GCA_050011075.1 Thermoplasmata archaeon | reverse complement strand
CTTATGGGGCCATACTTGAGCGCGCTCGAGCGATGCATTCAGGCCTAAAGATGGTCGATCATCGAGATGCCCGAAAAGACTCCGCTGCCCTCTCGAGTCGTTCCAGCTGAGCCTCCAGATTCTGCCTGCCGAGCGTCCTCCAGTGAGGTGTCCCGATTCCACGCGCAATCAGGTTGACACGAGTGCCCTCGCCCTCGGGTGTCAGTTCGATCTTGGTGATGGTTTTCACACCCGACCCTGCCTTCCCTAGGTCGAGAGTCAAGTCGAAGGTCAGGAGGCGCTCGACGATGACTTCGCTCAACACGCCCCGCATGTCGAAGGCGATTGGAATCCGAGCAGCGCGAAACGCTTCCGCGCTGTCCTTCGTGAGGAGTGCGGGAACGTATCGAATGCGGAAGACCACCCCGCCTCCCGGGCGAACTTCCAGCCTACGAACGATAGTTCGGAGGTCCTCGGGGCTCCACCATCGTTCCAGCCCCCCCTTGGTGGAACAGGCAGTCCAGACTTGATCCGCGGAGAAAGGAAGCCAGCGGGAGGCTTTCAGTTCCAGTTCTTCCGACTCTTCAGGAGGCATACAGGATTCCGAGTTCTCGACCCGAGTCGTGTTGTCCGGGCGGAAATGTTGTTTGCCGCATCTCCGAGTGAGAGAAGTAAACTATTGGAATTCACCTATGGAATGCCAGACATTGCACCTCGGCCAAAGCTGGCCGCGACATCCGCTCTATCGCGGAGCGGGTCACTGATTGGCGCGCATCGCATCCTCGACAAGCTGGAGCGCGTACGGTACGTCTGACGTCTTCGAGACCAGGACTGCGGCCCAATTGGCAGAGGGACCGCGCGTCTGCACTCTCCCATCCAGCACCCCTTCCTGCTTGAGCTCCCCAATGCGTTCCTTCGTAAGACGGACGTCCATGCGCCCGTCACCGTGAAAGTGGGCGATCTCCCGACTCCCTACGAAGTACGAGACGGCGTCACCGTAGCGAGACCGACGGTGCGCGAGCCCGGGTAACTGCTCCATCTATCGCTCGAGTTCTTCTCGCGGGGTCATCAACCACCGTCGCCGCGGCGAAGGCCACCACTGACCGGTAGAAGAATCCCTATGCCTGCTCGCGCTTGAAGAACCCAGCGACTTCGTTCTAAGTAACTTCAAGCCGGAAAGGGCCTGATCAACTCCTGAGCGCTCGTCTACGGTGTGTTGGGCGCGGCCGAGTTCGCAAGCTCGACAAGACGAGCCACGGTTTCCTCGAAGCTATAGACCGGGCTGTAGCCGAGGGCGTTCGAAATCTTGCCCAACGTGGAAAAGCTCATCGTCGGGCCCCGGTCCGGCAGAACGATTGGCTTGCCGAGTGCAGCGGCGATCGGCCCATAGAAATCTCGAATCGCCACGTTCCGATCCACTGCGATGAACGCGTCGTTCGAAGGAGTCGGGTGCGTCAATGACAGGTAGCTCATTTCGGCGAGATTCGAGGTGTGAACCCACGGCATGACATCATCCGGATGGAGGAACGCGGGCCAGCCGCGGGCCCGGATCCGTTCAACCATCTCGTTTCCCCACTGTGATTTGGACCAGTGGGTGATCATCCCCGGGCGTAGGATCGTCACCGTCAGTCCGCGGACCCGGATCTTCTGCAGCTCAATTTCGGCCCGGGCTTTCGTGGCGCAGTACGGCTCGGCATCCTCCGTGGAGAGAGGACTCTCTTCAGTGAGCGCCGGCGGGAGAGGTTCGCCGTAGACGGACATCGTAGAGATCTGGACAAACCGGCGGACCCCCGCGGCCAGGGCACCCTCAGCGAGCTCTCGGGTGCCGTCGACGTTCACGGTCTGATAGAGGGGTCCTGGCTTACCCATGTAGGCGGCAGAGTGGAGGACGAGATCCACCCCGTCACAGACGCCCCTAAGGGTCGTCGGCTTCGTCAGATCCCCTTGGACGGGGATCCATCCCTCCCTCCCTGCCTCTTCTGCCTGCTCCTGTGTCCGCACCAGCGCTCGGACGGAGAGTCCGCCCTCGAAAACGCGCCGCGCGAGGTGGCCCCCCACGTGTCCCGAGACGCCCGTTACGAGGACCGTGTTCATAGGCGCGCGAGGCCGCTCCGCGACTTAACGGGCTCCTTCCCCCATACCGTCAGAAGGTGCAACTCGCGGTGCACCTTAGGTCGACCCAGGCTGGCGTAAGGTCAAGCGGACCTAGGCGAGCCGGTCAGGATAAATTGAAGCGCCTCGATTAGGGCTGGGGGCAAATTCGTTGGTTGACCGGGTCTACAAGGCCGATATCCCCGAAAAGAGAAAGGCCCTGGAGAAGCTGAAGGCGGAGTTCTCCGAGCTCCACTCTCACACCGATTGGACCACGCTCAGGGTCCAACCTCTTTTACAGCATGCGAAGCAGCTGGAGCAGTTACTGAAGTCGCAGGGTTCCGCACGCTTGAACAAAGGCGTCAGGTTGTTCCACTCGGATCTGGTGTACCTTCGGGAGAATGTTGACGGATTGAAGGAGATCCTTCAGTCTGAGAAGAGATCTCCCCAGCGAAGAGTCAAGACGCCCGGAAGGCGAGAGATCTAATCTCG
>JBEKJT010000200.1:0-2607 GCA_050011075.1 Thermoplasmata archaeon | reverse complement strand
CTGCCGGTGCCCGCGGTGGCGCAGAGCTGGTTCGCGTTGAGGCTGATGACGGCTTCGCGCGCGGCCTCGGTGTTGGAGAAGGCGATCCGGAGCGAGTAGCTGTTGTGGGACGCCGTCGCGTTGATCGTGACGTAGTCCGCGGTGGGCAGGGCGAACGAAGCGCCGGTCTCGTTGATGCTGTGGCCGTCGGGCAGGAGGAATCTCCAGGTCGAGTTCGCGGCCCAGCTCGCGAGCGCGCTGCCGGTCAGGTAGAGCGTCGTGCCGTTCGGCCCGGCGACCGATACGTTCGTGATCGAGGTCGAGAAGACGTAACCATGCGGGACCGGGTCGCCGTTGACCACCGTGACCGAGAGGTTCGCCGCGACCGCCGCCCCCGGAGGAGGCGTGGCGGGGACCGCGGAGCTGGCGCCGTTGAGGTTCAAGGAACCGGGCGGCGCGGAGAGCGGGACGATGACGAACCCCGAGATCAGGATCGCCAGGACGACAGCGCCCACGACGTACCGACGAGTGCCGAGCGGCGAGAGGTCGTTCAGGGGCGGCGGATGGCGTAGGCCGGTGAGGAGGACCAGGATCGCGAAGAACCACCATCCGGTGTAGAAGATCCCGAGACCGAAGAGAAGGATCACCACCCCGTAGCTCACGTAACGGGTCCGGTCGCCGAAGAGCGCCCGGAAGATGTGGCCGCCGTCGAGCTGGCCCGCGGGCAGGAGGTTGATCGCCGTGACGAAGATCCCGACCCAGCCCGCCAAGGCGAGCGGATGCAGGCTGATGAGGCTGGACGGTACGAAGTAGGAGAGGAACGTCCAGAAGAGCGAGCTGCCGATGACGAGGCTGCCGTAACTCGTGCCGAGCACCGTCGGTCCGCAGTAGCTCAGGGGCAGCACGGGAGCGTGGGCGGACAGGTAGAGGCCGGCCAGCGTGATCGGGATCGAGACCGCGAAGCCCGCGAGGGGACCGGCCGCGCCGATGTCGAAGAGCGCCTTCTTGTCCGGGAACGGCTCGCGCATGCTGACGAACGCCCCGAGGGTGCCGAAGAGGAACGGCGGGGGTACCGGAATGAAGTACGGCAGGGAGGCGTCCAGGTGACGGCGCCGCGCCATCAGGTAGTGGGCGAACTCGTGCAGGCCGAGGATCGTCATCACCGGCAGCGCGAAGTAGAGCCCTCCGTTGAGGAAGTCCGCGAGGCCGAGGTTCGTCCCCCCGACGTACGTCAGCCAGATGAGCGCCCCGGCGAACGAAGTGGTGGCCAGCGTCCCGGCGATGAGGAGTCCGTTGATCCAAAGCCGGTTCCGGCGCACCTTCGGCCGGCGCAGGACCTCCACGAACTCCTCGCCCGACACTTGGCGGAGCACCGGGACGTATCCCTGGGCCCAGAGCTCCTGGCGCATGCGGTCGAACTTCTCCGAGAGCGCGGCATGGTCCGCGTGGACCGCGAAGAGAACCGACTGGGGGCCGAGGCGCGCCTCGTAGACGGGAAAGTAGGTGCTGACGGTGCGACGCAACCGGTCGAGCTCGGAGTTCCCGGAGGGCGGCAGCGGCCCGGATCCCCCGACCCCCATCCGTTAGTCCCCTGACCCGGGGGCGGACGCGGACTTCCTCAGCCGCCGGGCGCGCTCCTTGGAGCTGTACCCGGTAGCCTCCTCGAGGAATCGATTGTAGCGGGCGATCGTGTCGCTCGCGACGTCTGCAGGGACCTTGGGATTCATCGTCATCTCGACCGTGAGCTCGCGACCGCTCGCGCGGACCACGATCCGAGCGATCGCTCCGAAGGAGGCCGAGGCCGAGTCGTCGGTCCGCTCGGCGGTCGAAAAGTGGGTCCGCAAGACGCGTTCGAGGTCGACCGGGTTGAGGCGGGCCCGATGGCTCGCGCGCACCGGGTATTTCTGCACGGCGCCGACGAACCGGGCCCGCGATAAAAGCATTCGCGGCGCAGCCGACGACCCGACGGCGGAAGGTCGGGACTAGACCGTCTCGACCTCGAACAGCACGCGCAGGCCCCGCAGCTGTCGCGTGAGCTCGTCCGAGAGGTCCAGGATCTGCTCGCGGGTCGCGGAGCCCTGCCAGTCGTAGACGAAGTCGTAGTTACCCTGGGTCGGCAGGAAGCCGCACGAGCGCAGTCGGTCGGCCACGGCAGAAGGCTTGGCTCCCTCGCTGTGAAACGTCACACGGAGGTAGGTCTCCATCGCGCCTCCTACAGCGAGGGGGGTCTAAGGCCTTACGTTCGAGAGGGACGGAGCAGGGCGAGCGCGGCCCGGCGCAGGGACGCGGACGAACCGGGGGCCACGTCGCGGGGCGAAAGTTCCACGGTCGGGGAGCGCTCGACGAGGCACCATCCTCCGTTCGCCCGGCGAACGACCCCGAGGCCGAGGTCTCGACCGCGAACCGCGTCGCGGGCCTGGGCGCGCGCTTGCGCGGTGGGTCGACCGACCGGGCCCGTCAAGACGGGTCGCAGGAAGGCGAGCCGGGCCGAGGGGAACGTCGCGTGGACCGCGCGGCCTACCGGGTCCCGGTCGGCGGGGTCGTCTGCCCCGACCCCGACCCGTATCGGCGCGACCCGGTGGCCCTTCGGGTCGATCTCGCCGTTCCGGATCCGTCGGGAGCTCACCG
>JBEKJT010000199.1:0-2622 GCA_050011075.1 Thermoplasmata archaeon | reverse complement strand
AGGACCACAACGCGATCATCACGACGACCAGCGCGGTCACCGCGAGCGTCAGGGCGAAGAGGAAGTACAGCGGAAGATAGATCGCGCCCAGCATCAGCAGTACGATCGCGAATCCGGCGAGGGCCAGCGACGCGGCCCCCGGGGGCACGGCCGATTCTGGCGTCCTCGGCCGGCTCCGGGTAGCGAGGACCGTGTTCTGTCCCTCTCGTAGTTCCCCCGGGGGGACGGCCGTGCCCCGGTCCCCCTCCGAACGGTGGAGCGCGGTCCATCCCCAGGGCAGCGGCTCGTCCAACGCCGTGCGCGGGGCGAGGGTGGTGATCATCACCCCGAGGAGCGCGACGGCGGCCAGCCCGACAAAGGCGGGGTCCAGGCTGCCGGCGAATGGCAGAGCGGCGGTAGACCATCCGCCGGTGAAGGTAGCGACGAGCCCCTGCGCCTGTAGCACCAGGACCTGCGAGATCGCGTCGAAGAACTCGAGCCCGGAGAGGGGCCCGCCGTGGGCGGCGACCGAGGGGACAGCGGCGAGGTACCAGACCCCCACGAAGAGTGTGAACTCGAGCGTCGCGAGCCGGCTCGCCGGGGAGTACCGGCTCCGCCACGCCCCCCCGAGGCCGACGAACGGCCCGCCCAGCATCACACCCGCGGCCAGGTCGAACCCCCCCATCCCCGCCGGGGAGGTGGGGAGTATCGCTACGAGGACCACGAGCAGAAGGGCCACCTCTCCGGCCCAAACGAGCCAGGGGGACCGCAGGAGACCGAGGGACGTGGCCAGTCCGAAGGAGAGGGCCACCGCAAATCCCAGCGGGATCGCCGCCGAATCGGGCGAGAACCCGATCAGAAATCGCCCGGCGACGTAGAGGGGAGCTGGGATCAGGAGCAGGACGACCCACGTACGGTCGGTCAACGGCGGTCCCCTCCCGCGAGGATCTCGCCGTACGCTTCCACCATAGCGACCCGTACCTCCGAGGCGGGATAGACGGCGACCGGGGCGCCCGCATCCCGGACGCGATTCAGGTGGGCATCAATCTCGTGTCGCGCCGGCTCCCGCAGGAGGGCGAACGCCTCCCCGGCGAGCCGGTCGGGGTGCGGCGGATAGAGGTGGGCAAAGTCGGGGCTCAGGACCAGCAGCCGATGCCCCGGATCTCGGAGTGTCGCTATCGAGGCCTCGGCCCCGTTAGGAAGGTCAGCGAGGTTGGAGAACAGCACGATGGTCGTCGGTACCGAAAGGCGCTCAGCCGCGGCCCGCAACGCCGAGTCGAGGCGAAAGGGGTTGGGTGACAGGTGGATCCGAGCCAGGACCTCGGTGAACTCGGGGCCCGTCTCAGGGTTCCCCCGCACCGGTAGGTGGCCCTCAACCACGTTCGAGAAGACCAGGAGTCCAACCCGGTCCGATCTGGCGAGCGCCGCGCCGACCAGGACCGTCGCGCCGTCGATGCTCAGCTCGAGGCTCTCGGAACCGGGGCGGCCGAGGCGCATGTCGCGACCGCAATCTACGATGACCAGGAGGTCCGGGTGGACCTCCTCCTCGTGTTCCACAACATACACCTTCTCGGTGGCCGACCGACGCCACGCGATCCTTCGCGCGTCATCCATCGGCTGGTACTCGTGGAGCGCCCGGAACTCCGTGCCGGGCCCGCTCCGACGCCAGAAGGACTCCCCCGGTCCCCGTGGGGCGCTGGCGAAGGTCGCCTGCGCTTCCTCGACCGTCAGGGACGGCGTTACGAGGACTGCCCAGCGGTTCTCGAGCTCTGCTACCCGGCTCGCAAGCCCCAGGGGCTGGTGCGCGACGATGATCGTGGGGCCGAGCCGGAACTCTCCCCGCTCCCGAGGACGAAAGAGGTAGGCGAGCCGCAGCGACCCGGCCCGCGGCCACCAGGTCCGGAGCTTGGGCGAACCGCCCACGATGTCGAACGAGTCCGGCTGGGGATCGAAGATCTCGGCATAGAACGCGCGGGAGACGACCAGCTCGAGGTCGATCGCCATCGATCCGAGACCATCGATCGGCACCTGCGAGCTGTTCTCGAACCGCTGCCAGCGGAACCATCCGGTCCCAAAATCTCGCGTCGCCCGATCGAAGGCGATGAGCTCCGCCGCGACGAACACGAACGCCGCCGTGGGGACCACGAGGAGCAGGAGGTTGAGCGTGAGGAGGCCGATCAGGAGGCCGCCCGCGCCCCCCGCGATCCAGGACCAACCCCACGGGCTCAGCACGACGCGCGAGCTCGACATTCTCGCGAGTCAGCGCGGGGCGGGGACCTGGCTGACGCAATCCTTGAGGATGGTACGGACCGCTTCGTAGGGGCCGGGGGCGGCGGCATCTCCGAGACGGCGGTTCCGGAACTCAGAGCGGACCCGCAAGCGATGATTGAGCGTGGCGAACGCGAGTTCCTTCACATCGTCCGGAATGACGTATCCCCGGCCGGAGAGCAAGGCGCTCGCGCGGGCGGCCCGCATGAACTGAACGGCGGCCCGTGGCGAGGCCCCCACCGCGATCCGAGCATCGACCCTCGTCGCCCGGACGATCTCCGTCGCGTACCGCACCACCGCGTCCTCGACACGAACGGAGGAGAGCCCCGCAGGAAGCCGCGCGATCTCCTCCGCGGAAAGGACCCGATCGGCGTG
>JBEKJT010000198.1:0-4311 GCA_050011075.1 Thermoplasmata archaeon | reverse complement strand
TCGCCCGGGCCCTGGCCGCGGAAGACGTAGTCGAAGAACGCGTCGGTCAGGGGCGCCGGCGCGAGGCGTCCGGTGGAGACGAACCGCCGGACCACGAAGTAGGCCATATAGAACGTCGAGTCCGCGATCGGCTCGATCACCCACTGCGGGTCGAACGGGAACGGGGTCCCTAGCCAGCGGCCTCGGCGGGTGCACGGTCGGTCCTGGAACCAGTCGAGGATTCCCGGCAACTCCCGCGCGTAGTCGGGGGGCCAGGTCGTCAGCCGGCCGGCGACCTCCCGGGTCGCCGCTTTCCACTCGGGAGCGCTGTAGCGCAGGAACCACTGGTCGGTCACCCGACGGATGACCACTTCGTGACCGTTCCGACAGATCACCGGGACCGAGAACTCCTGTAGTTCGAAGCTTTGCCCCCCGGCCGCGAGCTTCCCGGCCACTCGTTCGCGAGCCTCTCTCACCGGCACGCCCGACAGGGCCGCGACCGTCATTCGACCGCGAACGAACTCGATCCGGTAGAGCCGTTCCGTGGCCTCGGCGAGGGCCGCCCCATCCGAGAGGCGCGTCACCCCGGTCGCCCGGAGGGCCCGCTCCGCCGGAGTTCCCGGGCCGTTCAAGAGCTCACGCTCCGACGCGGTCAGGTTCGCGTCCGGAGGGATCTCCAAGAGGACGGACGGGCTGCCGACGGACTCCCGCAACGCCGCTGGAAGCTCGGTCAGGGCGGCCGCGTCGGCCGGCGCGTGGGCCGGGACGCTCATCACGACCCCGGTGCCGACCTTCTCGTTCACGAGTGGGCTCTCGAGGATGGGAACGGTCCCGCCCCGCAGCGGAACCGTGACCTTACGTCCGACCAGCTCGGCGGCGGAGACCGGATGACCGACCCGGCCCCCGTGCTGCTCGACGAGGCGCTCCACGGCGGTTCGCGCAATGAGGTACGATTCGCTCCCGTGGTGCCACACGACCAGGGTCTCCCCGGGGGCGACCCACAGGTTGGTCACGCCGTAGACGGTCTCGGGCCGGAGGGTCGCGGTGAGCAGGATCCGTCCGTCCTCGAGGTGGAACGGCACGGTCGTGAATCGAACGACCTCGGCGTCGCCGCCCGAGGAGAGGTCGGTCTCCGAGGGGTCGACCGCGACCGGCCCGCAGACGGGACAGACCGATGCGAAGTAGGTACCCTGGATGAGCGAGCCCGCGTCCCGGAGCGCGCGGAACTGCCAGCGGATGAAGGCGCGATAGTCCTCGTCGACCGTCGTGAGGTAGGACGTCTCGTCGACCAAGGCGCCGATCGAGCGCAGCACCTGTCGATACGATTCTCCCAGGAAACGGGCCGCCGTCTCGGGGTCTTCGAGCCGAGCCCACTGTTCTTCGGGGACCTGCTCGTCCCGGAGCTGACCGACCGTGAACTTCTCTCGGTCCTTCACCTTCTGCGACCAGGTGACGGCGGGGAGGCCCGAGGCATGAATGCCGAACGGGAAGAGGACCTGCTCCCCCCGCATCCGGTGATAGCGGTGCAGCGCGTCCGCGTACGCGAAGGCGCGAAGGTGACCGACGTGGAGAAAGCCGCTCGTCCCGGGGTAGGCGATGAGCGCGTAGAACTTGTTGCGGCCGGGGACGCGACGACCGGTGGAGAGGCCCGCACGGGCCCAGGCTTCCTGCCAATGCCGCGCCCGGTCGGGTTCCCGCTGCAGGGCGAGGGACCGTGGACGGGCGTCAGAACGACTTTCATCCGGACGGCGCGATGCAACCTGCGCTGTGCCTGGTGCGACACTCCGTACTCGTTCGGCCCGGGCCGCGCGCGGTCGGTCGCTTCGCTCGTGCGCGAAGTCCGCCGGAACCGGACCCGGTTCGTTTGTCTCACGGGGGGAGAACCGCTGCTCCAGGGGGAGTCTCGGACGCTGGTCGCCGAGCTTTCTCGACGGGGCATCACGACCGTCATCGAGACCGGAGGTTCGCTCGACATCGGCCCGTACCTCGACCTACCCCGCGTGGTGCTGAGCGTCGACGTGAAGTGCCCTTCCTCCAAGATGACCGCGCGCAACCGATGGCAGAACCTGCCACTGCTTCGGACCGACGACGTGCTCAAGTTCGTCATCGCCGACCGGGCCGACTACCTCTACGCGAAGCGGGTCCTCCGAAGATTCGACGGTCGGCCCTCGGTGGTCTTCCAACCGGTATGGGGAACGGACGCAGGGAAGCTCGCCGATTGGGTCCTGAAGGACCACCTGGATGTGCGCGTCATGCTCCAGGAGCACAAGGTCCTCTGGGGAGACACGCCCGGTCGCTAGGCTCCGCCGTGCTTTCCCGCAGTGACGGATAGGCTAATGAGGCACCGGCCCCCGTTCCGCCTCTCGGGCCATGGCGGGGATTCACCCCATCTCGAGAAACTCGCTGCCGAGCCTCGACGGAGTCTTCGGAAAGGCCAAGGGAATGGTCTTTCCCAGGGTCGTTCTCGTCGGCCACGGGGTCATCGAGGACCTCGCCCGCACCTGCCGACAGTTCGACTTCCCCGAGCGCTGCCTGGTCGTCACCGGGCCGAAGACTGCCCTGCTCGCGGGGAACCGTGCCGCGGAGATCCTCCGGGCGGACGGGTTCGACGCCTCCACGGTCATCGCTCACGAAGCCACGGGAACGGAGGTCGAGCGGGTGGAAGCCTCGGCTCGGGAGGCCTCGGCCCGCTTCCTCGTGGGCGTCGGCGGCGGCAGCAAGATCGACATCACGAAGGTCGTCGCCGCGCGCCTGCGCATCCCGTTCGTGAGCCTCCCGACGTCGGCGGCGCACGACGGGATCTCCTCGCCGCGAGCCTCGATTCACGGCGGGGGGAACGTGACGAGCACGGAAGCCGCGGTCCCGATCGGGGTAATCGCCGACACCCAGGTGATCGTACAGGCTCCGTTCCGGCTCCTCGCCTCCGGGTGCGCGGACGTGATCTCGAACTGTACCGCGGTCCTCGACTGGCGCCTCGCGGTACGGCTGCGAAACGAGGAGTACTCGACCACCGCGGCGACGCTGAGCGAGTACGCCGCTCAGGAGATCATCGACCACGCCGGGGCGATCAAGCCGAACCTCGAAGAATCGGTCTGGATCGCGATCCGCCCGATCCTGGTCGGAGGGATCGCCATGAGCGTGGCCGGGTCCTCCCGTCCATGCTCCGGAAGCGAACATCTGTTCAGCCACGCCCTCGACCGGATCTCGGAACGCCCGAGCCTGCACGGAGAGCAGTGCGGGGTCGGGGCGATCATGATGATGTACCTGCACGGCGGCGACTGGCATCGTCTCAAGTCCGCGCTCTTGACGATCGGCGCCCCCACGACCGCGCGCGAGCTCGGCGTCTCGAACGACGAGGTGACCCGCGCGCTCGTGATGGCCCACTCGATCCGTCCGGAACGCTATACGATCCTCGGGGACAACGGTCTCACGCGCGAGGCAGCGGAGCGCCTCGCCCGGGTCACTGGGGTGGTGGAGTAACATGGCCGAAATCACGCTGCTCGCGAAGGCCGAGGCGCACGAAGGGTACGAGTTCATTTACGAGGGGGGCGGGCCGGTCTGTCGGACCTGCCCCTACCGTCACGCCTGTCTCACCCTCGACCCCGGTCGCAAGTATGAAGTGACCAAGGTGCGGACGGTCTCGCATCCGTGCGCGCTCCAGGAGAGCGAGGCGAACGTTGTCGAGGTCAAGGTCGTCCCCCGGACGATGGTCGTCGAGGCCCAGAGCGCGGTCGTGGGCAGCTCGTTCGAAGGCGGGCGGTTCCCCTGTCGCCGGCTCGACTGTCCGAACTGGTGGGTCTGCGCCGGACCGTCGCTACCGGCGAAGCAACGCTTCCGCATCGCCTCGGTCGAGGCGGGCCCAGCGGAGTGCCGGATCGGCCGAACGTTGAAACGGGTTGAGGCCGTCTAGGTCGGCATGCGGGGCTGTGGGGTAGCTACGGACGCGAGGAACGCGCCTCCGTCCGCTCTACTGGTCCATCCTTCGGGCTTTGGGAGCCCGGGACCCCGATTCAAATTCGGGCAGCCCCATCTTACTCGCGCGGGCCGGTGAGCCCGTGAGCGGCATCCTCATCAGCGCGGTCCTCACGGCACACGACCGGCGGGAGTTCCTTCCCGAAGCTGTCGCCTCGGCACTCGCATCGGGGGCCGACGAGGTTGTGGTCGTACGCAACTTTGCCGGACCGATCGAGGGCGCGGAAGGTAGGTACCACGACGTCCAGTGTTCAAACGAAGAGACCGGAGTGAAGGAAGCGGTCGGGCTCGAGACCGCCCGCGGTGACGTCGTGGCCTTCCTCGACGACGACGACCTCTGGGACGCTGCCAAAGTGCCGC
>JBEKJT010000197.1:0-2641 GCA_050011075.1 Thermoplasmata archaeon | reverse complement strand
TGGGAGAAGGCCACCCCACCCGTCAGCAGTCTGCCGTCCGGAACCGCCCGACGCCTGGCGGTCCTTCCCTTGGCGAACTTGAGTGCGGACCCGCAGGACGAGTACTTCGCGGACGGACTCACCGAGGAGATCATCTCCGAGCTGTCCAAGGTTCCAGGGCTTCGGGTAATCGCCCGAACCTCCGTGATGAGATTCCGGGGGTCGACCAAGGGGGTTTCCGAAATCGGGAAGGAACTGCGCGTCGGAACCATCATCGAAGGGAGTGTGCGAAGGGCCGGCAGCCGTATCCGAGTCACCGCACAGCTGATCGATAGCAGCACGGAGGAGCACCGGTGGTCCGAGAAGTACGACCGGGAGCTGGTCGATGTCTTCGCGATTCAGAGCGAGATCGCGAAAGAAGTGTCCGCGGCCCTCAACATCGCGTTGCCTTCGACACCCCCCGCCCGGCGGCGACCGCCTCCGAACCCTGCCGCGTTCAGGTCGTACCTTCGCGGGAGATATCTATGGAACCGACGTTCCGACGAGCAGGTTCGGGCCGCACTCGGGGCCTTCGAGGAAGCCCTCCGACTCGACCCACAGTTCGCGGAGGCCAGCTCGGGAATCGCGGATTGCTACACAATCTTGGTCGATCGGGGATGGATGTCCGCCAGCGAAGGGGAACCGAAGGCAAAGGCCGCCGCGCAGCGGGCAATCCAGCTGGACGAAACGAATGGAGAGGCGCACGCCTCCCTCGCCCTCCTCTTGGACCGGAATTATCAGTGGGCCGAGGCCGAGCGGGAGTACGAACGGGCCATCGAACTGAACCCGATGTACGCGTCCGCTCATCAGTGGTACTACATGCATCTGATGACCTGCGGGCGTAAGGCGGAAGCGGCCGGGGAATTAGACCGAGCCGAAGAGGCAGACCCGCTCTCCCCCATCATCCTCTTTCACCGGGCCTATTTTACGTGGATCACGGGAACGGACGCGGAGGCCGTGGCAGCGTGGAACCGCGCGACCGAAGTTGGGGGAGACCTCGATTTCACGGGGCTCTACAAGCTCGCGTTTTACGTCTCGAAATCGATGCGAGCCGAGGCCATCGACCTGGCCCGCAAATTGACCTCCGTGGGTCTACGAACGTATGGAGAGGTGACCCCGGCGATGATCGATGCTCTCTTGGGTGAGCCGGAGAAAGCCTACCGGGAACTGGAGGCGCTGTCAGCCGCCGAGAAGGGGCACTACACCCCGTCCGTCGGGAAAGCCTGGGTCTATGGAATTCTGGGAGACGCCGACCGGTTCTTCGAGTGGCTTTTCCGCAGCGCGGACGAACGCTCGAGGTCCCCCCTCGAGTTCGTGTCGTTGCCTATCTTCGAGAAGATGCGAGCGGACCCAAGGTTTCAGGAGTACCTTCGACGTTGCGGCTTGGCGGGCTAGTCGCCCATTCGGCCGGATTGAGTTCGGGAACCACTCGGCCGTCACGAGCCACTTCCCTTAGACTAACCACCCTTCAGCCGAAATCCGTGAGAAATCCTATGAGGCGATGCGCGAAACTTCCGGACCCCTGAGCGTCAGACCAAAGAACAAATAGAACCTGCCGCGTGCGCCGAGCATGCCTAGCCACTTCGGCCTCTGGAAGCTGAACACGGTGATTCCGCCCCCTGCTGACCCGAGAGCGAGCCTCTAGCAATTCGAGGCCTTTCTTGGGCTAATGAACGCCCAACTAAGAGTGGTGCGTTGAAGGTAGTCCACGAGTTCCTTGACGGGGATCGAGGATACCTTCTCACCGGGGATCTCCCACAAGAGAAGATTCTCGAGACCTTGGCTGCCTGGTCGCCGTGGGTAACGTTCGAGCTTCACGAGACGGTGAAGTTCCCGCGCCCCATCGAAATCGCAATTGGAATCGCCAAGCAGCGCGCGGCGATGATGAAGTAAGGGACTCCTCTGCCGGCACTGCCCTATCCATTGCGATGGGGCTCTGCGGCCACCGACTCAGGGCGAACGTCGCCGCGGCGGGAATTGCGTCCCAGAAGGCACTCCTTTCGGGAGGACTGCCGGCGCGAGATTTCCCAATGAAAGGGCTCCGGGCCAATCGGGACGGGAGATATAGCCCCAAGCGGATTCACTTGCTATTACATCACAAAGGGATACATCTCCGGGGAGAATCGTTACCGCACTTCGCATGCCGACCGAGACCTCTCGTTCGGTCCTGTGGGGATCCTACTCCACCGACATGATCATCAGATGTATCGGGCGACGGTCCGTTTCCACCACTTCGCGAGTTCAGACGGGGTCGTTACAAGAAACCCCTCATTAGAGAAGGGTCGGGCCGCCCGCGAGACCCGCTTCTGATTTCATAACCTGCTCCTTTCGGGGGGGGGTCGAAACGGGACGGATCCTCGTCTCAGGATCCCTTGAAGAGTTTTCTCTCCAAGGAAGGAGCAGCCAAGAGGGACGTAGGGTTCAGGGGAAACATGACGGGGGTCAAGTCCGATACGAAGAGCATCGTCGCAGCCTTACTCTGCGTTGCGGTGCTGATGATGACCTTCCTGGTCCTCGTACCGCGGTCTCAAGCCCTGGCGGCATCGTCGAAACTGGTCACATCCGCAGGGCTCTCTTCCCATTCAAAACCGCGGACTATTACAAGTCCTAAGCCGCAGACCTC
>JBEKJT010000196.1:0-2662 GCA_050011075.1 Thermoplasmata archaeon | reverse complement strand
ATCGAATGCCTCCGCCCAACCGTCGGCTCAGTCCTCTAGTGATCCCACCATCGCCTCCTACAATTGGGCCGGATACGCCGCGACGGGCGCGTCGGGCTCCGTGGCTCTCGTGAACGGTTCGTGGGTCGAACCCACCATCGCCTGCAGCACGATTCACCCCACGACGCTCGCGTCCATCTGGGTCGGGGTCGACGGGTACCCTACCGCCTCTTCTACTTCTACCGTGGAGGCGGTGGGAACCACGGCGCGCTGTCTCTCCGGCCACCCCGCGTACCTCGCGTGGTACGAGATCTATCCGGCCCCACCCGTGGTCTTCATGACCGTCTCGGCAGGCGATACGATCCACGCGCAGGTGATACCGAACCCGAACCCACCATTTCCCGTCATCTTCGTATTCCGAGACGTGACCAACAACACCACGTACTCTACGACTCAGCTGGCCTCGCCGACGGCCCCTCTCAGTTCCGCGGAGTGTATCGTGCAGCGGGTGCTGAGTTCCGGGCTCGAGTACGCGTCGCCGGCGCTCACGTCGGGGCCCGCTCCGCCGTTCGCTGCGTTCACCCATTTCACGGCCGTCACGTTCTCCTACTGTACCGCCCATATCGGTTCCGCCGGTCCCATCGGGATCGCGACATTCCCCGCGGCCCATGTCTTCCATTTCCACCTCACCAAGGTAGGCGCGACCACGTTCGCCCGCACATCGGTGGCCACCGGTCCGTTCTCGACGTACAAGGTGAAGTGGAAGCATTTCTAGGAGCCCGAGGAACCTAAACGGTTCGGGCCCCGCCCGGGGCTGTCGGGTAACGATCCGTACCCCTGGGGGCAACGAGCCCCCGCAGATTCGGCATTCCCTCGCCGCAACGCTGCCCACAAATGGGGGCGAACGGACCCTCTTCGGCGAAGTCTACGCGCGGGGATCCTCCCGCGGACACGGCCCGAAGAGTCGCGACCCCCACCGAAATGCCAGGGTTCGGGTTCGGGACCGACCTTACCGCTTCAGCTCGATCAAGATCGGTTCCATCCGCTGGGAACTGAGGTTCTCGGGTTGGTGATCCGTGGCGTCGATCCACTGAACCTCGCCGGACTTCCCGCGCATCTCATGAGTGCCCCCGGCGGGGTCGGTATGCTTGGAATGGTGGTCCGTGCGGAACACGATCAGGCCGCTGGGATGGGAGTGCATCGGCAACTCTTCGTGCGGGCCATATGACACTCGAAGTACGCGAATCTTGTCGCCTTCAGCTTGGGGCGCACGGCTGTAGTCGAGCATCCGTGACTTCGACATCCGGCTACTCGCTCACGCCGGCGCGGGCCCTGAAGCGTCCAGCGTAAGGTATAGGCGCTTGTTCCGCGCTCCCTTGTTCTCGATCCGCTCGAGTCGGGCGAAGCCCACCTCCGCCGTGTTCGCGACATGGGTCCCCCCGTCGGCCTGGACGTCGAACCCCTCGATGTCAATCACGCGGACGATCTCGACGTCGGGCATGAGCTCCTGGGCGACTCGAACGAGGCTCGGGTCCCCCATCGCCGCGGCCCGAGAGAGGAAGCGGACGGTGACCGGCCGGTGCTCGCGGATCACCTCGTTCACGCCCTCGATGAACCTCTCCGCGAGCGCACGGTCGAAGCCGGGGATCGAGAAGTCCATCCGGGCCTGTTCGGCCGTTATCTGGTTTCCCGTAATCCCGCTCCCGACTCGACGGTAGACGATCCCGCTCAGGATGTGGAGGGCCGTGTGGTATCGCATGTGGGCGAACCGTCGGGACCAGTCGATCTCACCTGTGACCCGATCCCCTCGCGAGAGCGGCGACGCACGGTCCAGAATGTGGAGGATCCCCTCCGGGGTCTTGCGCACGCCGGCCACTCCGACCGTCCCACCCTCCGGTAGCGACAACCGTCCCGCATCGGCCGGCTGACCGCCCCCGGACGGATAGAACGCGGTGCGGTCGAGGAGGATACCTTCAGGAGAGGCCGACACGACCTCCGCCTCGAACCGCTTCAGGTAGGCGTCGGTAAGGTAGAGCGCCTCGGCCACTGTCCTTGCCCTCCTGAAGCTCCTCGCGGCGGAGGGTACCCACGCTCTCTCAGTCTAAATGCTCATAGAGAGTAGAGAGAACGGGTTTGTTCTGAACTCGTGAAACCTTGCACAGGCAAAGTCTATGGTCGGGGAGGCCTACCACATGTCGTGCCCGAGAGCAAGCTCCCCGCGCCGTACCGTTCTGATCTTCGGTCGTCTTCTCAGGTTCCTCCCCGGCTTCGGGATGCCCAGTTGCCCCACTGCTATCGATCGGACAAGGTATGTGACGGTAGCTGTGGGAACCTTCTCCCGAGCGGCGCGTGTGCCGAGCTACTCCTCGCTAGCGCGCGGTATAGCTGACGGCCGGGGGACCTGGGTCAAGCCGCGGGCGACGACCGAATTGGGCGGCTGACGGGCTCTTTCGGCGTGCGCCTGACCCCAGTGCACCCCGTAGGTTGGCAACGGCCAAAGGAGAACCCAACCCGGCTCTGAGAACCTACACGAGGTCTACGCTTGCGGGGGGGTGCCGGAGACGGACAGGTCTTGCAACCCTGATCCATCCGGTCGGTCCTCCTCCCGACGCCCATGGCCCATCTCAGGCTCGGCGACTTCGGTACTCGAGTGACGACTTTCCGGAGGTCCGTCAAGTCTTAC
>JBEKJT010000195.1:0-2723 GCA_050011075.1 Thermoplasmata archaeon | reverse complement strand
CACAAACGATCTCCTCGCCGCGAGCCTTCTGTTGGTAGTGAGTGTGGCTGGGTCGTACGCCACGGCGAGCGGTCCCTTGCTCTCCAGGAGCGCTCGCAGGGTGTCGAGAAGAGAGGAGATCTCCTCCTTCCGGTGTCGGACCAGGAGACGCTCCACGTCCACGAGTACTTCGTTGGTCCGTTCCCGGGGCAGACCAATGTCATGGTCGGTCTCGCGAATCCGGTTCAGATTATCGGGTTCCGCATCGAGGGGCAAGTCTCCGTCCACTTTGCGGGGAACGGGAGTAGGGATTTCCTCTTCCATCTACGTGCTTCCCACGAACTCGCGACGACCGTGGGACGACCACCACTAGGTTGGGGGAAATACCCGACCTTAACTCGCATTAAGTATCTTCGAAAACTTGAGGGATGGGTTATACTGCAAAGCCCAATCTCCCGTTCCCAGCCGCTTCGGTGGGGGCCGCCCCGGACCGATCGGGAGTGGGTGTCGGGTGGATGGTCGATCGGGGCCGCTTAGTGAACTCGTGTCGACCTTTGAGTCCTCACTGTTGGTGGTTCACTCGGTGCCCAGCTTGTCGCGGGGTCGATTCATTCCGCTGGCGGCTCACCGTCCCGACGTTTAACAGGGTCGAGCGGGGCTCCCCGAACCCCATGCCCGCTCTGGTTCCGAGCCCCGATCGGTCCGGGGGAGGGGCAGATGAGGGAATGGTGATTGCGCTGGTGGGTCTGCGCGTCACCGCTATCGGAGGGCGAGATCGCACGGGGAGGCATCGCCGTGGCTGGGCCGTTCGGAGGGGGGTCACCAAACAACCCTGGCAGTGCCCTAGAGTGGTGAGTGCGATGAGCTCCGGGACAGAACTTTGAAGCGAAGGAATCGACGTTTACTAGGGCCCTCGTACTCAAACTCCCATTGACGGCACGTTCCTTTCACCGTGCGGTACTCCCCATCACCTTCACTGATCGAAAGAGGGGATCTGCCGTGACTCAGGACATCGAAATCACACTGGTCCGAAACACGCCGGAGATTTCACGTGGTCCAGTTTAACTTAATTCGCCTCAAGCGGTCTTGCTTATACTGAAAACGCGAGCGGGCGCCCATGAACAAGTTTGTTCCTGGCCGCCCGGCCTCGGGCACCTGCGTAAGCGGTTCCGGGGGCCGAAACCCCGTCTCATCACTAGCTCCTTGGTCGTGGTTCCAAACCTCCCTCGCCGAGCTGACTTGTGGACTGCCGAAAGGTGCTCGATGAACGCCTTCAGGCCTTCCTATTCTCCGGGATCCTGGAGCGGAACTCGCCACAGCCGTCGCGTGTGGGTCCTCGCCGTGAGCATCGGTATCCTCATGGTCATCCCCGTGTTCGCCGTCGGTTCGACCCAGGGCACAATCTCTCCGTCGTCGGCCCCAACGACCGTGTCGGTCGCCCCATCACCGACATTTCCCACCCCCATTCAACACGTCTTCGTCCTCTACATGGAAAATATCCAGTATGGGCAAGCCGAGAAGCTTCTGAATTTCGAGCGCGACCTCGGAAACACCTACTCGACCTCCTCAGCGTTCTATGCGCTCTGCCATCCCTCGGCCGCCAATTACATCGCGGCCGTCGCCGGAAGTGTCTTCACCCAATGCCGCTCGGACAGTCTGCATAAGGGTGCCTACAACTCGATCAACATCGCGGACCTCACCCAGGCGGTCGGAGAAACGTGGAACGGGTTCGACGAGAGCATGCCCCATCCCTGCGACACCAGTAACGCTACGAACTACGCCGCTAGCGCGAATCCCTTCCTCTACTTCCCCGATATCGTCAACAACAAGACCCGGTGCGATGACTACGACGTCCCGTTCACCAACTGGTACGCGGACGTCAATGCGAGCGCGACTGACCCGAGTGCGATCCCCAACTACGCGTTCTTCACCCCGAACCTCATGGACAACGGCCACAACGAGAACCACGTCACCGCCGATGCGTGGCTGTCGACGTTCGTGAACACCTGGTTCCTAAACCGGTCGTTCATGAAGAACTCGGTGCTCTTCATCACGTACGACGAGGGTACGCTCAACAACGGATACACCGCGGGCAATGTGACAACGGTGGGTGGTCAGATCCCATTCTACGTCATCAGCCCCTACACGGTCGGCTTTCACACGCTGCCGAACAATCCCTTCACGATCGATAGCACCCAGTACAACCTTCTCTCCACGACCGAGTGGCTGCTGGGTCTCGGCAGCACTGGCAACCACGACGGCACCTCCTACTTCCCTGCGATGAAGGGGCTGTTCAACTTCAACGACACGCAGACGTTCCCCGTGCCGCCAGCCTATCAGTGGACGAATCTGACCAGTGAATCTCCGACCGCGCCCTCGGCGCGGGCCCAGGCTGCGGAGGTCTACGACCCCGCCGACGGGTACATCCTGCTGTTCGGGGGTCACAACGCCTCCCCGACCGGTCAGTTCTCCGACACCTGGACCTACCAGAACGGGATCTGGACGCAGTTGCATCCGTCGACCCACCCCACCGCTCGTCGCGGAGCCATGATCACCTACGACACCGACTGCGGGTGCGCAGTGCTCTATGGTGGCACGCACGGGACCACGTATCTCAACGATACGTGGACGTACAAGGCCGGGGTCTGGACCAACATCACGGGAACGTTAGGGCCCTCGGGAGTGCCGCAGATCCGTTCTGCCGGGATGGCGTTCGACGCCGTGAATAACGAGATCGTGCTGTT
>JBEKJT010000194.1:0-2753 GCA_050011075.1 Thermoplasmata archaeon | reverse complement strand
CGTCGCACTGCGAGGAAGTCGTCGCGCGCGGGTCGTGCTGAGCGGTCGAACCGAACAGGGCCGTCTACAGTCCGACGGTCCGATCCCAGAGCGGTGATTCGGTCGAGCAGACCGGGGAGCGAGCGTCCGCGTTCCCGCACGGGGTTGGCCCGACTTCGAGCGTGCCCGGGGTGTCCGGCGCCATGGGAGTGGAGGGTCGCTGACGCCGGTGGAGATGAGCTCTATTACGAGCACACCATCGCCGCGCGAACCGCTGTGGACGCGCCATCTTCCGCACCCATCCTCACGACCCGTGAGCTCACCCGTCGGTTCGGCGACCTGACGGCCGTGGACCGGTTGTCGCTCAGCGTGGGGGTCCGGGAGATCTTCGGCCTGATCGGACCTAACGGAGCGGGCAAGACCACGGCGATCAAGATGCTGACCACGCTTCTGCCTCCGACCTCGGGGAGCGCGACGATCGACGGATTCGACATTCGTCGCGACCCTGCGGAGGTGCGCCGCAGCATCGGGTACGTCCCGCAACTGATCTCTGCCGACGCCCAGGTCACGGGGTACGAGAACCTTTGGGTGTTCGCCCGACTCTACGCGATCCCCGCTGCCGAGCGCGAGGGCCGGATCCGCGAGGCCCTCGACTTCATGGGCCTGTCCACCGTGGCGGACGAGGTCGTCAAGAACTACTCGGGAGGGATGATCCGTCGTCTCGAGATCGCCCAGGCCCTCATGCACCGGCCGCGGGTCCTCTTCCTGGACGAGCCGACGGTCGGACTCGACCCGCTCGCACGCGACGCAGTATGGGACCAGATCGAACGGCTCCGGGATCGTTACGGGACCTCGGTCATGCTGACGACCCACTACATGGAAGAGGCGGAACGTCTCTGCGAGCGCGTCGGGGTACTGCATCGTGGCCGGCTGGTTGCGCTTGGGACCCCGACCGCGTTGAAGGCGAGCCTCGGACGGCCGAACGCGACGCTCGAGGATGTCTTCGCGCACTTCGCCGGCGAGGAGGTCGAACTCGGGGGCGGCTACCGGGACGCGGGGAGGACGCGACGTGTCGCAGTTCGCCTCGAGTAAACCGGCACGCACGTCCGCGGGGCACCGACTCCCCGACCGGATACGGGAGGGCTTCGGGCAGGTCACGGCGATTGTGGGTCTGGAAGCGCGGAAGCTGGCCCACGACCCGTCCGAGCTGCTGTTCCGGGCGGTCCAACCGGCCCTCTGGCTCGTGATCTTCGGGGGGGTCTTCTCGTCGATCCACGTCATCCCCACGGGCTCGTACTCCTATCTCCAGTTCCTTACTCCGGGCATCCTCGCACAGAGCGTGCTGTTCATCTCCATCTTCTACGGGATCGCGTCAATCCGGGAGCGGGAGCTCGGGATCATCACCAAGTTCCTTGTCAGTCCGACGCCGCGCACTATCCTGGTGGGCGCCCGGGGCCTTTCCGCCAGCTTCCGTGGGCTTTCCCAGGCGTTGATCGTGATTCTGCTGGCCATCGCCCTCGGCGTGACCCTGGACCTCAGCGCGACGTCCCTGGTCGGGGTCGTGGTCGCCATCGTCCTCGGTTCCGCGCTCTTCTCTACGCTCTCGATGATCATCGCGAGCCTCGTGAAGACCCAGGAGCGCTTCCTGGGGATCGGCCAGCTGCTCACGATGCCGCTGTTCTTCGCGAGCAGCGCGATCTACCCCCTCTCCCTCATGCCGAGCTGGCTGCGCCCGATTGCGCTCGCGAACCCCCTGACCTACCTCGTGGACGCGCTGCGCACGCTGATGCTGCCGGGCGAGGTCGGGATCTATCCGCTGTATGTGGACTTCAGCGTGCTCCTCGGCGTCCTCGTGGCGTTCACGCTGATCGAGTCGCGGCTCTATCCGAGGATGGCGCAGTAACGAACTGCCGGCCCCGCACCCCCCCCGGAAGGGATCCGGACCCGGGAGGAGGCGAGCCCTTGGGAGCTGGTCAGCCCAGGAAGGCCGTGACCGCGATCAGGATGATCCCCACGACGACGAGGATCTTCATCCACTGGAGGATGCCGGCGGTGTTCTGTTCGATCCGCGCGAGCACCGCGGAAGGGTCGTTCGCCGCAGGGTTGGAAGCTGCCGGGGACCAGGGTAACGAGGCGGTCATGCTCCGGAGAAAACCGACGGCGTCAAAAGATTGGGGGGCCTCTTCGAACGAGGCGAGCGATGGCGGCGAGTTTCGACCGGATCGTCCGGGACGCGCAGGCCCTCCCTGTCTCCGGATGGGACACGAGCCCGGTCGAAGGGCGCTGGACCCACCGTTCTCCTCCCTGGGATTATCGGCGATCGGTCCTCGAACTTTCGGCTTCGACCCGCACGCTGCTCGACCTCGGTACCGGAGGCGGCGAATTCCTGGCGACGTTGGCCCCTCTGCCCCCGTCGACCTACGCCACGGAGGGATACGCAGCGAACGTCCCGATCGCTCGACGCCGGCTTGAACCGCTGGGGGTCCGGGTGATTTCCATCGGGTCGGACGGACACATCGACCTTCCGGCAGAATCGGTCGGGCTCGTCGTGTGCCGGCATGAGGCGTTCGACCCGGTCGAGGTCCGGCGGGTTCTCTCGAGAAGGGGTACCTTCGTCACCCAGCAGGTGGGCGCCCTCAACTACAGCGAGATCCACCAACGGTTCGCGGTGGCGCACTCGACCCCCGCCAACGCCGTCCAAAGCGCGCGGTCGTTGGCCGAGGAGATCTCCTCGGCCGGACTCGCTGTGTCCGAACAGCGGGAGGCCCGGTATG
>JBEKJT010000193.1:0-2768 GCA_050011075.1 Thermoplasmata archaeon | reverse complement strand
CCGGCCCTCCGCGGCCTGGAACGTGTGTCGCAAGTATCGTGCGAGCCTCCGGTCCGGTTCGATGAGCGTGATCGGGTCGGCCCCCCATCGGAGGAGCTCCCTCGTGGCGATCCCCGTTCCCGGCCCGATCTCGAAGACCGCCGCACCCGCTCGGAGTCCGCAGCGGGTCGTGAGGAACTCGAAGACCCTCTTCGGGTAGGCGAGTCGCGCGCGGTCGTATGCTTCGGGGTCCCGGCCGAAAACGCTCCTGCGCACCCGTCGAGGGACCGGTCGGGGCATGGCCGGGCCAGCACGCGGCGAGAATAAGACCGTGTTCCGCGCGAGCTCACGCGGCGACGACCTGGACGCTCTCCCCCCCGTGGCGAGTGGCCCGCGGGCGCACTTCGCAAAAGAGCGGGGTGTGGTAGCCGCCGCCCGTGATGAGCGCGGTGCCGACCGGCAGCGACTGGATCATTTCGGTCATCCCCGAGGTCAGCCCCTCGATCGATTGGGCGATCGCTTTCAGGTCGAGCGGGTTCGTCACCTGCAGGATCAGCTGGGTATTGCACTGGGAGAGGACGCTCTTGTCGATCCGGGCGGCCCGCTGCGTCACGCAGCAGAGCCCGAGGCCGAATTTCCGCCCCTCGCTCGCGATGTTCTTCAGGACCCGTGATGAGGTGACGGTGCCCTGCTGGGGAGCGAAGTTGTGGGCCTCCTCGACCACGAGGAAGAGCGGCGGGATCTTGTCCTTCTTGCGGTTGTCGAAAAGGGTCGCGGCGATCCGGGCGACGACGAGCTCCTGGACATCCGGAGCGACCCCCCGAAGGTTGATCAGGGTCGCCTCGCCCTTCTTCACGAGGTCGTTCAGGCTCGTCCCCACGGGGCCGAGCAGCTTCGTCTGCTCCACGTACTCGAGACGCTCGTGCAGGGTCTCGGCGATCGCCCCCTCCCCGCACTCGGCGGCGCGGACGAGGTCGTGGACCGAGAAATCGGCGTTCGAGGCTCCCACCCGTTCGATGAGCTGCTTCAGCGGGGCGAGGAACGTCTTCACGTTCGTGAGGCCCATGAAGACCAGGAGGTCCCGCGGGTCGAGGTGGCGGAGCGAGAACGTCAGGGGCTTCGCGGACGGGTTCAGGGAGGCGTCGGGGGAATACTCCTGGACCTGACGGGCGAACCCCTGCGACTCGACCCCAAAGCGCGCATGGACGCCGTTCTTCTCGGCCGGGAAGCGGAGCGAACCGTACTCACCATGGGGGTCGATGATGACGCACGTGACCTTGTGTCGCAGGAGCTCCTCGATGAGCACGCCGAGCAGGTAGCTCTTCCCGCCTCCGGTCTTCGCGAGGACGCTCACGTGGCGCTGGACGAGCTGGTTGATGTCAAGCTCCACCCGGAGGTTGTGGTTCCGCAGGAGCCCGACGTACGCCCCGCTGTTCGCGCGGTGCTTCAGTCCAAGGACCTCGGCGATGAGGGGCTCCTCGGCGCGGAAGACGTGCGCGCCCGGCCGGAACGGCAGCGTCGGCAGCTTGACCAGGCCCTGTTCGTCGCGGTAGCCGATGATGCGGGCGAGCCCGAGCAGGTTCTCATGGATCGCCCCCTCGTCCGAAGGGCCGGTCGCCCCGGCGCGCTCGAGGTCGAAGTCGCTCTTTCGCTTGAGGTCGTCGATCTGGCAAAGGACCCGGCCGTGGACCTCGTCCTCGACCGTGAGGTAGTCCCCCCGCTCGACGGGTCTCGTGAGAGTCAGGTGGAACTGACCGAGACCGACGTCCCCGTAGATTCGGCCGACCTCTTCCACGGCGCGAATCATCGAGGGTTCGCCATATTAGTGTGACGTGGCAGGCGAAACGATTCCCGGGCCGATGTGGAAGGCGAAACCGGTCCGTTCGAGCCGCCCTCCCGAGCATTCCGGCGTAGACGGAGACCTCCTCCCGGGACGTTCGACCGGCCGTGCTTCGGGAGGAGACCCTAGGATCGCTGCGCCACGAGGATCCGCCACCGGGACGAACGGTCGTCGCGCGGGGGCTGGGCCCGACGCCACGCGTCCAGTTCCTCTCGGACCTGCCGCCGGACCGCGGGGTCGAGGCCCGGAAAGAGCCGGGACCGGGCTCCCCGCTCCGAGAAGACCGAGATCTGTCTCCAGGCCGCTCGCGACCCGGGGGAGACGGGCATCTCGAAGGGGACCTCTCTCACCGTGAATCCAGACCGGACCAGGAGCCGAGGTAGGTCCACCGTCGGTCGTGGCCATTCTGCCGAGGCCGCGTCGACCTGTTCGGGGGTGACCCCGTACTTCTTCAGGACCTCTCGTGCCATGGCCCGGAACGACTCCCGACGCTCGGAGTTCCCTTCCACCCAGGTGGGCAGGCTCAGAGCGAACTGTCCCGCCTCGGTCAGCAGGTCGTGGAGAGCACGAAGAACCCTCTCGGGCTCGGGGAAGTGCCAGAAGGCGGAGTTGCAGACCGCGAAATCGAAGCGCATCCCTTTCAGGAGTCGTTCGATGTCGACCGCGTCCCCATGGACAAACACAACGCAGGAGGGCCGAGCCGCCAGCGAGTTCCTCCGAGCGACCTCCAGCATTCCTTCCGAGTAGTCGAGAGCCACGACCGTCCCCGTTCGGACGATGCGAGCGAGGGTCCGAGTGCAGGCCCCGGTCCCGCAGGCGAGCTCGAGCACCCGTGAGTTCTCCTCGAGAGGGAGCTCGCGGACCATCGCGTCCCCGACGGCGCCGTAGAAGTGCCAGCGCTGCTCGTACGCGTCGTACTGTTCTGCGCTGCCGCTCCACGCGTCGCGCC
>JBEKJT010000192.1:0-2821 GCA_050011075.1 Thermoplasmata archaeon | reverse complement strand
CCTGATGGGGTTCTTCTCGCTCGTGTCGGCGTTCTCCCCCAATTGGGTCGTCCTCGCTGGACTGCGTTTCGGGGCCGGCGCCGGGGCGGCCTTCTTCTTCGCCCCGGCGCTCGGTCTCGTAACGTCCTATTATCCCGTGGGGACCCGGGGCCCGATCATCGGCCTCTACAACGCCGGGTTCAGCATCGGCTCGGGACTCGGGCTCTTCGGTGGGGCTCTCCTCGGCGAGTGGTTCGGGTGGCCCACGGCGCTCCTCGCAGGCGGCGTGGTGCTTCTCGCGATGGCAGTCGTGGCGCCGCTCGCTCTCCCGAGGACAAGCCCGCCCCCCGAGCGTCGAGGAATGCGAGCGCTCTGGGACGCCGCCATCCCCATCCTGCGTTCTCGGTCGATCTGGGCTCTCTCCGTCGGCACCGCCGGTCTGTGGGCGGCTTACTACATCGCAGCCCAGTACTTCATCGACTTCGCGAGCGCGGTCCATCCAGCCTGGTCCATCGCCGTGGCGGCTGCGCTGCCGACGGTGATGATCGTCCTCGAGATTCCGGGCGGTCCCATCGGAGGGTGGCTCGGGGAACGTTCGGGGGAGATGCGCCGCCAAATCCTGTACTGGGGGACGGCCTCGGGGATCGGGATCTTCCTGATCCCGTACCTGCCTATCCTCGGCCTGGTCGCCCTCTTCGCGTTCCTCGGATTCGCCGACGGGATCGTCTTCGCCGTCCTCTACCTCCTCCCGTCGTACCTGCCCGAGGCCCACGGCGAGACGCTCGCGCTCGGGCTCTCCGTCCTCAACTCGATCCAGATCTTCCTCGGCAGCGGCCTCGCGATCGCATTCGGCTACCTCGCCGAAACGAGCGGCTACACGGTGGCGTGGTGGTTCGCCGGGGCGATCGCCCTCGCGCCCTTGCTGTTGCTCTTGTGGGTCAGCGGCCGCCGCGGCGAGGTCGCGAACCCCGCGCTCCGGCGACCGGCGGTGCCCCGGGCCGTTCGGGCTCCGAATCGACCAGCGTGACGAGGTTCGTGGGACGTCCCTCGACCGGATAACCCGCAGTCAGCACGATCGGGGCGGTAGAACCGATCCCGGCGCGCGTGACGAGCTCCGCCGCGCGGGTCCTGAGCTCCACGAGGTCGCGGTGCACCGGGGCCGGTAAGGAGGTAACGCCGCTCACGAGAGCGAGGCGTCGGCGGGTGGATGCCGAGCTCGACAGCGCGACCACCGGGCATGCGGGCCGGAGTCGGGCGACCAAGCGAGCCGTGCGCCCGGAATGCGTCGGTGTGACCACTGCGCGCGCGTTGACGCCTTCGGCCAGGCGCACTGCGGCGGCGGCCACGGCCCGCTCGCCCTCGCCCCCGTCGACCCCTTCCGATTCCCTCAACGGTCGCGGGTCGAAGGATCCTTCGGTGGCCTGGGCGATCCGATCGAGCCAGCGGACCGCTTCGAGAGGGTACTTTCCGACGGCGCTCTCCTCGCTCAGCATGACCGCGTCGGCGCCGTCGAGCACGGCGTTCGCCACGTCGGTCGCTTCGGCCCGGGTGGGTCGGGGAGAGTCCACCATGCTGAGAAGCATCTGCGTAGCGACGATCGCAAACTTCCCGGCCAGGTTCGCGCGACGTACAAGCCGCTTCTGTTCGAGCGCGAGCCGCTCGAGAGGGACCTCGATGCCGAGGTCGCCCCGGGCCACCATGATGCCGTCCGCCCACCGCAGGATGGAGTCGATCGATTCGAGCGCCTCGGCGCGCTCGATCTTTGCGATCAGACCCACTGACCGGCCGTGGGGTCGTCGGTCCAGCCATCGGCGGGCTTCTCTCAGGTCGGACCCAGTGCTTACGAACGAGAGGGCGAGGTAATCGATCCCTTCGTCCAGTCCGATCGCCGCGTCCCGTCGATCCTTATCCGCGAAGACCGAGGACCGGAGGCGGGTGCGGGGAAGAAACAGTCCGGCATGCGAACTCACGACCCCGTCGCTGACAACCCTTGTGAGTATCGACCCTTCGCGGGCCCGGATGACCTCGAGTTCAACATTCCCGTCTCCGAGGAGCACCGGATCCCCCGGCCGAGTGCTCCCACCCATCGAAGGAAGGAGACCTCCGACCCGCGAATCGTCCCCCGGGGTCGGGGCGTCGTCGAGGGTCCAGCGACCCCCGGCCTTGAGTTGCACCGACCCGCCGGAGATCTCCCCGATCCGTATCTTGGGTCCTTGGACATCCCCCACGACGGCGAGCTCACGTCCCGTGCGGCGGGCCGCCGAATGGATACGACGGAGTAAGGTACGGTGCTCTTCGTCGCTCCCATGCGAGAAGTTGAGGCGCACAGCATCCACGCCCGCGTCGATCAGGGCGCCGAGGCGATCGGGCCGGTCCGTCGCTGGCCCCACGGTCGCCAGGATCTTGGTGCGCCGCACGACCCGAGGCAAAGAACCGTCACTCATATGTCCCCGGTTCGGGGCGTGCCGCTTTTAGTAGAGCGGCCGGTGACCGCGATGCAGCCCCGTGGTGTAGTGGCCAAGCATGCTGGCCTTTGGAGCCGGCGACAGCGGTTCGAATCCGCTCGGGGCTATCCGAGAGAGTTCTTGCCCGCTCGGCCCACCCGACCCCCTGCCCGCTAGGCCACTCGGACCTGCCGCGACTCAACCACGACTACGCGCTCCGCGTCTGTTCGACTCCTCTCCCCAACCCCGAACCAGAAGCTGAGCCTCAAACCCCTTCGGCCCCCGGGGAACCGGGGGCCATCCTTTCTTTCGACCAGCTTGAAGGTCCCGCCACCGCTGGAACGGTGCGGGACCGGGAGACCGCCGGCCATGACGGCAAGTCTCGAAGTCCCTAGGGC
>JBEKJT010000191.1:0-2847 GCA_050011075.1 Thermoplasmata archaeon | reverse complement strand
CTGGAGCGATTGCAGCATCAGGTGGATTCCATGAACAGCTATCTCGAGCGTGCCGAAGCGAACTCCTCCGAAAGTCGCGCGCTCCGCAGGCAGCTCCGAGACCTTCTTCTACGGGCCCAGCTGCAGCTCGAACGTTCCGGTCCCGCTCGAGGACCGGCTCCGACCCGGTCGCGAAGGGGTCTACCATGACGGACGGACCCGCGATCGAGGTCCGCGGTGTATCGAAGCGGTACGGCTCCGGGGAGAGTGCCGTCGTCGCCCTCGACCGGGTGAACCTTTCGGTGGCCAAAGGGAGCGTCTTCGGGCTCCTCGGCCCCAACGGAGCCGGCAAGACGACGCTCATCAAGGTCCTCACCGGGATCAGCCCCATGACCTCGGGGGACGCGTCCGTCGCCGGCTACGACGTGCGCCGCGAGTCGCTCGAAGTTCGGGCCCGGATCGGTTGGGTTGCGGCCGAAGTGATCCTGGACGACGATTTCAGCGGATGGGAGAACCTCTGGCTCCAGGCAAGGCTACAGAACCTCAAGGAGTGGGAGGAGCGGGCCACCCAACTTCTCCAGTACTTCTCCCTCCTCGACCGGAAGGACGACAAGGTCAGCCACTATTCGACCGGGATGCGCAAGAAACTTGAGATCGCCCTTGCCCTCCTACACCAGCCCGTGGTCATTTTCATGGACGAACCGACCATCGGCCTCGACGTCAGTACCCGACGGATGCTGTGGGACATCGTCACGGGCGTCCACAAGGAATTCGGCGTGACCGTGCTCCTCACGACGCACTACATCGAAGAGGCGGACGCCCTCTGCGACCGGATCGCGATCATCGACCAGGGCAAGATCATCGCCGAAGGGACCCCTTCCGAGCTGAAGGGGAGGGTCCAGGCGGACATCGTCCAGCTCGAGACCAGCGAGCCTATCGACCCGGCCACCCTCGCCTCCATCCCGGGGGTCCAGGAGGTCCGGGCGCAAGGGAACGATTGGATGATCCGGACGGCTCGGTCCGAGGATTTCTTGCCCCGACTCTTCGAGACGGTCCAGCCGCAACAGATCCGACGGATCAGCGTCGACAAGCCCAGCCTCGAGACCGTGTTCCTCGAGCTGACCGGACGCAGGATCGGGCAGGAAGAACCGATGCGGGACATCCGTAAGTTCTACGCGCAGATGCGGAGGTCCCGACAGTGACGTGGCAATGGAGCCAGTTCTGGGGGCTCTATGCCCGCGAGATCCTGCGAACGTTCCGGAACCCGTTCGTCCTGCTCATCACCGTGGTCCAGCCGTTCATGTGGCTCGCGTTCTTCGGCAGCAGCTTCGCCAATCTCCCGAAGGCCGAGCTCGTGGGGCTGTTCGGGTCGACGAGCTACATCGCATTCCTGCTGCCCGGAACGCTCTCCACCTCGATGCTCTCGGTGGGGATGTTCGGGGCCATGAGCACGATCCAGGACAAGCGGTTCGGTTTCATGAAGCGCATTCTCATCACCCCGACATCCAAGGGCGTGATCTTCCTCTCGAAGGCATTGGGGGGTGCGACGCGCGGCCTCGTGCAGTTCCCCATCATGATCGCCGCGGCGCTCGCCTTCGGGGTGTCGTTCCACCTCTCACCGGTCGAGTGGGTCGCCTGGGTGCTGGCGTTGATGCTCCTGGCGGTCGGGTTCGCGAGCCTATTCCTGGCAGTGACCGCCTCGTCCACCGACTGGCAGACCCCGGGCGTCGTGTCGAACTTCATCACGATGCCCTTGATGTTCGCGAGCTCCGCGCTGTTCGGGAGCACGTACTTCCCTGCGTGGATGAAGGCGATCTCCTCCGTCAATCCGATCACCTTCTCGGCGCTGTTCGGCCGGAGCCTCGTCCTCGGGACCCCGGTGGATTGGTCCTATCTCGGGTACCTGGCCGTGTTCGCGGGTGTGATGGTGGCGATCGGCTACTACGTCTCCGCGCGTTGGCTCAAGGTCGACTGAGCTCGTTTTCGGCCGCGCCCCCCGCCGAGACCGAGAAGTTCCTCCCTTCCCAGCGGTCCACGACCGTCCAGTAGAAGGTGAACTGCCAGGCGCGTCCCACGACGTCGAGCGGCGGGAGGTCCGCGAACCAGAGCCCGAGGGCGGTCTCTCGGGAGTCGACGTCGCTCCCCGTCCGCCATTCGTCCTCGCTCGCTCGGAGCCGGAACGGTTGGTCCGCGATCACGCGGAGCGTGGCCGACGGGTCAACGGTTCGGGGTCGTCGATTGAATTTCCATACTTCGATCGGCCGTCGGGATCGCCGGGGCCGCAGGTAGCGTTCGGCGACCTCGGGGATCCGGTCGAAGACCTGGCCGTCGACCGTGGAGCGAAGCAGCGTCACGTACTCCGCGTGAGCCCAGGCGAGCGGCATCGCGGCCTCGGTGGGACGGCCCAGCTCGAGATGCTGGGAGGGGAGGTCGGGCGCATCCCAGACCTGCTCGGTGAGCAGGCCGGTTTGTGTGGCGAACCGCTCCATCGCGCGGAGGTACGGCGCTGGGTCGTGCCCGAGCGCAAGCTCGTAGTGTCCCCTCTCGCCCGTGAGAAGGGGCCACGGCCGTCCGACGCCCCAGCCGGCGTAGGGTCCACCGTCATCCCGTTGGCCGTACCCGTCGTGATTGTACCGGTGCCATAGCGGACCGAGCGGCGTATCGACCCGGAGCACCCGGTCAACGACCCGCAGCGTATCCTGGACGATCGGGTCGGTCGGCGGACGCACGCCGAAGCGTACGAGGTCGAGAAAGCCCGTACTGACGATCTCGCTCGCAGGGAAATGGGTGGGAACCCCGGGCGGGAGGTTCGGAAGCGAGAGGTCGCCCATCTCGGGCCCCTCGTTCGGCTCGGGGTCGTCGACCGAG
>JBEKJT010000190.1:0-2874 GCA_050011075.1 Thermoplasmata archaeon | reverse complement strand
CTCTCCCCGCGGGAACTCGACGCGCAGCAGGTCGTGTTCCTTTTCGACGACGCGAATGTCCATCGAGGGCCTCGAGAGCCGGGCCACCAGCGGTCTCTTCTTAAGCGTGGCGGGACGCGGGGTCCGGTTCTTCCGGCGGTAGGTCGCGACGGCCATATAACCCGAGTCGGTTCCCGGGACGCCACCCATGCGATTCCTCGTCGTCGGGGGAGGTGCCAGGGAGCACGCGATCGCCTCCACGCTCGAGCGCTCCGAGGCCGAGGTCGTGGTCGCGAGCGCGAACGCGAATCCGGGCCTCGAACGAGTCGCGAGCGCGTCGGTACGGGTCGACCCCGGGGACACCCGTCGCGTCGTAGAGTTCGCCCGGGCCGAGCGGGTCGACGTCGCAGTGATCGGGCCCGAGGCGCCGCTCGCCGCGGGCGTCGCCGACGCGCTTCGAGCTGCCGAGGTCCCGACCGTCGGGCCCGACCAGTCCGCGGCCCGGATCGAGTCTTCGAAGCTGTTCTGCCGCGAGCTTCTCGCCCGTCATCACGTGCCGGGCCAGCCTCACTGGGTCGCCCCCGGAACGATCGAGGAGGTCGACCGTGCAGCCAGGGGGTTCCCCGGGCGGTTCGTCGTGAAGCCGAGCGGACTCACCGCGGGCAAGGGGGTCTGGGTCCAGGGGTCCGACTTCGCCGAGGCGAAGGACGGGGGCGCGTACGCGAAATCGTTGCTGGTCCAAGGCGGACGGGTGCTCCTCGAGGAGAAGCTCGACGGCGAGGAGTTCAGCCTGATGGCGTTCGTCACCGACTCGGGCCTCTACCCGATGCCGGCGGTCCAGGACTTCAAGCGGGCGCTCGAGGGCAACCAGGGCGGCAACACCGGGGGGATGGGCTCCTACTCGCAGCGGGACCACCTCCTGCCGTTCCTCTCCGCGGACGACCGGGACCGTGCCCTGGCGATCCTCGAAGGGACGGTCGGCGCCCTGCGGGCCGAGGGGCTCAGCTACCGTGGGGTCCTCTACGGCGGGTTCATGCTCACCGCCGACGGGCCCGTCCTCCTCGAGTTCAACGCCCGGTTCGGCGATCCCGAAGGGATCAACGTCCTGGCCCTCTACGAGGAGGGCGACTTCGCCGCCCTCCTCCACGGCGTCGCGACCGGTCGGGTCGACCCGAATCTGGTCCAGTTCCGTCTCCGCGCGACCGTCGTGAAGTACCTCGTGCCTCCCGGCTACGGCGACCGCCCCCGGACCGGCGGCCTGCTCACGATCGACGAGGCGGCGATCGCGGACGCGGGCGTTCGCGTGTTCTTCGGAAGCGTCGACGCGGCCGGACCCGGCACGGTCCGATTGGGGTCGTCGAGAGGCATCGCGCTCGCCGGGGAGGCGAGCGCGATCCACGAAGCTGGGACCCGGGTCGAGGCGGCGCTGCGTTACGTGAGCGGCGACTACTACGTCCGCCACGATATCGGTACGAAGGAGGACCTCGAGCGTCGCTGGGAGCACCTGCGCGCGCTGCGCGCTCCCGGCGCGAAGCCGTCCCCGCTCCCGTTGAGCGTCGCGGCGCCGGACGCGCCGCCGTCGAGCGCCGGCCCGCCGGAACAGCTCATCGGCTGACGGTCGCTCGCCAAGCGTCAAATACCCCGCGCCCGGTGATGAGGCCCTGTGAAGTTCTGTCCCAAGTGTAAGCGTCTGATGCGTCCCGACCGGGCGGCTGGGGTGTGGCGCTGCGGGGCCTGCAGCACCGAGGTCCCCCTCGGCGCGGGCGTGCAGGTCGTGCAGACGGCGACGGCCCGCGGCGGGGTCGAGGTCGTCGAAACGAAGATCGCGACCCTCCCCAAGACCGCGGAGGTCTGCCCGAAGTGCGGGAACGACGAGGCCTACTGGGTCCTTCGCCAAACGCGCGGCTCCGACGAGCCCGAGACCCGAATCTTCGAATGCACGAAGTGCGGACACAAGTGGCGGGAGTACCAGTGAGCGACTCGGGGTACGTCCCGGTCGCCACCGCCTTCGCCCCCGGCGCGGTGGGCACGACGGTCCGCCTGCGCGGCTGGGTGCTGCGCTCGCGTTCCTCGGGCGGGATCCTCTTCCTGCTATTGCGGGACCGGACCGGGGTGGTCCAGGTGACCGGCCGCAAGGACGCCCTCGGCCCCGAGACGTTCGCTGCCGTCGAGCACGTCCAAGTCGAAGGCGCGGTCGCCGTCGAGGGGACGGTCGCCGACGACGCGAGGGCTCCGGGCGGCCGGGAAGTTCGCGCGGCCCGGTTCACGGTCATCGACGCCGGAGCGCCGTTCCCGATTTTCGCCGACCAGACCGAGGAGTTCCGACTGGACCAGCGGCACCTCGCCATCCGCTCGCAGGATTACGTCGCCACCTTCCGCATCAAGGCCGAGCTCCTCCGAGCGTTCCGGGAGTTCCTCGACGCGGAGAACGTCCTCGAGGTCACGCCACCGATCCTCTCGGGGAACGCCGCCGAGGGAGGGGCCGAGGCGTTCCAGTTCGACTACTTCGGTCGGCCGGCCTACCTTTCCCAGACCGCGCAGCTCTACCTCGAGGCGCTTCTCTTCCCGCACGAGCGGGTCTACTCACTCACTCCGTCGTTCCGGGCCGAGAAGTCCCGTACGCCGCGCCATCTGACCGAGTACCAGCACCTCGAGGTCGAGCTCGCCTGGTGCGACCTCAACGGCCTTCTCGATTTCATCGAGCGGATGGTCGTGCACGTCGGCCACGCGCTCGCCGAGCGGCGAGCGAGCGAGCTCACGCAGTTGGGCCGCCCTCCGGCAGAGCTCGCGGCGCTGGCGGCACCCTTCCCGCGCATCACCTATGCCGAAGCGATCGACCGGCTCGCGGGCCAAGGCCTGCCCGTCCGATGGGGGAGCGACCTCGCCACCGCCGAA
>JBEKJT010000189.1:0-2900 GCA_050011075.1 Thermoplasmata archaeon | reverse complement strand
TACCCCTCGAGCACCATCGGGGACCGTTACGGTCCCGGGTCCAAAAGATGAGCGGTCACGCTCGGGTCGGAGAGCCAGTCGACCTGGCCGTAGTCGGAGGGGCCCCGCTCCCGCATGCGGCGCGCGACCATGTCCGCAACCTCGGTGACCGTACGCCCGGTGGTGTCGACCTCCCAGACCCGACGGCCGGGACCGATCGCCTCCCGGAGCACCGTGTCGAGCGCTTCCGAGACGTAGTTAGCCTGTCGGTCCGCCCGGGAACCCCGACGCGCGGAACGCAGTCGACGGGCGAGCTCTTCGGGCTGGCAGCGCAGAACGAGAACGTCGCGAAGAGGGAGGAGGTGGGCAAGGTGACCGACCACGAGGTCGTACGGGAGGCGCGCCCTGCGACGACGGACTGCCTCCTGTAGGCGAGGCAGGTCGACCTCCACACCTCGTCCGAGCGGCCGAGCAAAGCCCCAGGTCATGGCGAGTTCGCCGACCTCGATGGAGCGGAGGCTAGGTGCGAGGGCGGCTGCGACCCGGCTCTTGCCGGTCCCCGGCGTTCCCGTCAGAGCGACCGGCCGGGGCATGGTGCCCCAGGAACCGCCCGCTCCGAATGAGGCCATCGGTGGCCGCTCGTCCGGGAAGCGCGTCGGGCCTCAGGCGAACCGTAGGGACCGGAACGTTCGTCGCCAGGCCAGGACCTCGCGGCCGACCCGCTCTCCCCGGAGGCCGCCGCGGACGAGGAGGTCGGCGAGGCGGGACATGTCGTCGGGCACGAGCCCGAGCCGGGCCGCCTCGGCGGTCCCGATCCGGCCCACGAGGTCGATGAGCAGGCGCTGGCGTTCCAGGCGGCGCGCGAGCGCGCCTCCGCCAATCCCCGCGGTCGCGCGGAGGCGGGGCCGGTCGATGTGCAACTGGTGCGAGCGCGTGAACCCCTCGGCTTCGGCGACGAGCGGGAGGCCCCGTTCGGCGAGCGCACGCCCGAGCGCCTGCGCGTTCGCGACGACGGTCGTCGCGTACTCGCGGCCGCAGCGTTCGAGCTCGAGCAGCGTCTGGGCGAGACCCGCGATTCGGTTCCAGTGGGCGTTGTCGAAGATCCGCCAGACGAGCGCGGGGTCGAGCTGGGAGAACAGGTCCTCCCGGTCCGTGACGAGCAGACCGCCCTGCGGTCCGGGGAGCGACTTGTGCGTGCTGCCGAAGACGACGTCCGCTCCTTCACGCAGCGGGTCCTGGAACTCGCCGCCCGCGACGAGCCCGAGGACGTGGGAGGCGTCGTAGAACACGAGCGCGCCGACCGAGTGCGCCTCCTCGGCGATCTCGCGCAGGGGGTACGGGAAGAGGAAGAAGCTCTGGCCGAGGACGACCGCGCTCGGTTTCTCGCGTCGGATCGTCTCCACGGCTTCCGCGGCCTCGACCCGATGTCCCGGACCGGTCGCCGGCAGCGGCCGCACGGTGTACCCGAAGACCGCGGGGATGAACCCCGGCGCGTAGCCGTCATACCCTCCTTCGTTCGGCGCCACGGCGAGGATGCGGGCCCCCCTCGGGAGGAGGGGGACGAGGGCCGAGAGGGCGGCGATGTGCCCCGAGAGCGGCCGGGTGGTCGCGAACCGGGCGCGGAAGAGCCGGGCCGCGGCGGCGTTGGCGAGCGCCTCGATCTGGTCTGTGTAGCGCGTGCCGGTGTAGCTGTTGTCGAGGGTCTCCCCCTCGAACTCGGTCGTGAGGGGCAGCGTATAGCGGCCGGCGAGGTCGCTACCGAGGTATCGGCGGGCGACCGGAGAGACGGAGTTCTCGCTCGCGAGCAGGTTGAAGACATCGCGGCCGCGCCAGCGGTCGTGGGCCCGGACGAGCCCCGCGAGACGGCGTTCCTCGTCAGTCGGAGTCGGAGCCATGCGCCTCGGGGCCGCCCGGGCGGGGGCCCTGGGCGAGCTTGCGGCGTTCGCGGTTCCCGCACCGCGGGCAGACGAGCTCCTTCGGGCCGGGGGTCAGGAGCGCGTGGCACTGCTGGCAGCGCGCCGCGATGACGCCGAGCGTGGCCGAGGAGGTCGAGAGCTTGATCGACGGTCGGGCCTGAAGGACCCGCGCCAGCAGAACGTCCCCGACGGCGAACTCGCCCGCGAACGATTCGGTGTACCCTTCCCGGGCCTTCGAGATGTGGACCGTCCCTTCCGGGCTGCCCGGGATGCTGCGCCGGCTCGACACCGTCGTGAGCACGGTGCAGACTGCCATCGCGGTCTTGAGCTCATCGATGCGCGCGTAGACGAGGTCCCCCTCGTGGAGCTCCGGAACGGCGTTCCGTGCGTCGACGCGGACCGTGCGGTCGCGCGGGTCGACGACCGGGCTACCGAGCACGGAGGCGTAGATCCGGCCCCGGTTCTCGTACGTGCCGCGCCCCGGGAGGAACTCTTCGGCAGCCCCGAGATAATCCCCGGGCAACACCAGCGAGGGAAGTTCGGTATCGCTCATGGTACGGTTTCCGTTCGGAGTGCCCAGCGGTCCACGGCGAGCGCCACCCGTCGCCGAGTGTGGTGCGGGAAGGTCCGCGGGAGATCCCAGGCCACCGGCTGCGTCTCGAGGACTTGGACGTTCCGCGCGACCGCGCGGCTCGCTATAAAGGTTCGGGAATCAGCGAGCGCAAAGGCGTGGACAGATCGTCGGGCGAGCGCGAACGCCCGGTCCCAGAACGGGCGGTCGGCATGCTGCCGCTGCGCGCCGAACGGCGGGTTCATCACCACCACGTCCGCCGGCCGGTCGTATGCCGCGACGTCGGCGGCCACGAACTCCACCGCGACCCCGGCGTTCTCGGCCGCCGTGCGGGCGACCCGGAGCAGGGCAGGGTCGACCTCGACGCCCACCACCGTCCCCGCTCCGAGCAGGGCGGCGCCGATCGCGAGACGTCCTGTTCCGGCGCCGAGGTC
>JBEKJT010000188.1:0-2936 GCA_050011075.1 Thermoplasmata archaeon | reverse complement strand
CTTCCCGCGGGCGTACGGTCCCTCCCGCGGCCGCCCCATCGGAGCCGCGGCCGGATAGCCCCGAGGGCACCACCGGAAGATTCATTCCCCCCGTTTCTCTGACCGACCTCGTCTCCCGGAGGTCGAGGTCCCGCTTCCCGTATGCACGTCGAGGGAACGTTCCAGGTCCGCCGCGACCGCGCCGGCGTTTTCGCCTTCTTCACCGACGCGCGCCGACTGGTCGATTGCCTCGACGACCCGCATACCGTCGAGATTCAGGACGAGACTCACTTCTCCGGGACGGTGACCACCGGCGTCGCGTTCATCCGCGGGACGTTCCGGATAACGGGGGAGTACACGACGCGCGAGCCACTGAACCGCGTGGTCGCAAAGCTCCACGGTAGCGGTCTCGGCAGCGGCCTCGACGCCACGATCTCCACGACCTTGGAAGAGGCGAACGGGGTCACGACCGTGCGCTGGACTGCCGACATGACCTTCTCCGGCCCGGTCGCATCGATGGGCGAGCGGGTCGTCCGCGGCACCGTCGACAAGAAGACCCAATCGCTCTTCGAGCGCGCCCGCCAGCGTCTGGAGAATCCGTCGGGCTGACCCCTCGCCGCGGCCGCCCCGGAAAGCCGGTACGGGAGGGCTTAACCGAAGGCGTTCCCTGACGGGTCCTGAGAGGAAAGGAAAATGACGGTGGATTTTGTGATCAAGCGAGCCCCGGCGTACCGTGTCGCGTCGATCCGCTGGAAGGGGCCTTGGAGCGATGCGGGCGTTCAGCGCAAGTTCAACGCGGTCGTCGCCTGGGCCCGGGGGCACGACCTGAAGACCGGGCGGTGGATCTTCCGTGAGCCGGCGGAGCGTAGCTTCGAGGTCGCGATCGAGGTCATCGGGAAGGCAAAATCCGACCGAACGGTCCGGATCCGAACGTTCCCGGCATCCACGGTGGCGAGCGTCGTCTACGACCCCAAGGTCATCGAGCCGCGCGTGGTCTACCACGGGCTGACGGACTGGCTGCGCTGGCGCCGAAAGGAGGGCGAGATCCGCTCGGTGGGCGACTACCGAGAGGTCTACACGGCCGACCCGTGGACCGACGCGAAGGCCTACGCCCACACCGAGGTCCAGATCGTAGTGCGCAAGTGAACCTCGGCCCGGGAAGGGCGGTTAGGGCGAGTGCGCCTGGCCCGGGGCGCCCCCCGTTTCCGTAGGCGACGGCGGAGCCCGCGGGATCGTCTTCCCGTACTTCGCGGCGACTACCTCCGCGAGGATCGCGAGTGCGATCTCGCTTGGCGACTTCGCGCCGATGTCGAGCCCGATCGGGGCGTGCAAGGACGTGAGGAACGCCGGGGAGACCCCCTGGCCCTCGAGCTCCGAACGGTTCTTCTGGACGCGATGGCGGCTCGCGAGAAGGCCCACGTACCGGGGGTGCGCCCGAGCGAGCGCGGAAAGGATCGCGACGTCCCGTTCCCCCTTGGTCAGCACCACGACCGAGTCTCGCTCTCCAAGGGAGACCTCCGCGGGGTCGGGCAGAGAAGCCACGACCACCCGGTCCGCGGTCGCGCCGAGTTGCGGGTTCGGGTCGACCACGACGACCTCGAATTCGAGCTCCCGTCCCAAGCGGACGAGCGCCTCCTCGACGTCGTCCCGGCCTCCTTGGCCGACGAGCACGAGCCGCTCCGAAGGGAGCATCGGTTCGACGTGCACCTCGAGGGTCCCGCCGCAGTTCGTTTCGACGAAGATCTCGTCCGGCCCCGGGGCGGCGACCATTCCCCGTAGGGATTCGGTCGCGTCCACGAGGTGCACCCGCACGACCCGGCTCTCGCCGGTGCGCATCGCTTCCTCGGCGACCGCGACGATCGGCCCTTCGGGACAGCCGCCCCCGAAGGTGCCCCCGACGACCTGGCCGTCGTGCGAGATCAGGATCTTGAACCCGCGCTTTGCGAGCGTCGAGCCTTCGGTCCGTACGACCGTGGCCATCGCGAACGGAAGCCGTCGGGCCGCGAGCTCGCGGACGCGCTCGGCGAACTCGTGAGAACGCACGGCGCGTCCACGGAACGGCGGCGTATCTACTTGTCGCGGCCAAAACGTAGAGGGGTCCTTCGGCCTGGGGCCCGGCCCTAGATTAGATATCCCCCGTCCGAGTCAGCCTTTCGGGGGTCTACAAGGGAATCCCATGGCGATCACATCGACCGAAGCCGCAGAAAGGGACCGGAAAGGTGCGTTCCGACTCGGGCTGGGCGCGTGGCTCGGCCTGTTCGCTGCCATCATCGCCATCGTCCTTCCGTCGGTCGCGATCTTCACGAGCACCTACGACCCGGGTGGGTTCTTCTCCTTCGCCCCCACGCTCCTGCAAACCTCCTCCGCTCTCGTCCTCGCCGGCGCGGTCCTGTTCCTCCTCTCCCTGTTCCTGTACCGCTGGGCCTTCGCAGGACTCAGGAAGGTCAACCCCGACTTCACCTTGGCCTCGTTCCTCTGTCTCCTCGGATTCGTCGGGTTCATCCTTATCCTGGTGGCGGCGGCGGTCGTCGCCGGCAACGCTTCCAGCCTCCTCGGCTGCATCCAGGGCAATCCCGCGCACGCGCTCACGTGCATGCAGGCCAACCAGCCGCTCGGAGCGTACACTGCGATCATCGGGTTCATCCTTGCTTGGCTCGGGGGATTGGGGATCGTCCTCGGTCTGTGGATCGCGGGCGGGCACTTCGGCGAGCCGGCGCTCCACCTCGGGGCGTACATCTACCTGTTCTTCCTGCTCCTCCTCCTCGCCCCGCTCATCGAGGTGGCCTTCCCGTTCGAGGGCGGTCAGTTCCTGCTCGTGCTCGTGCCGGTGCTGAGTTTCGCGGCCCCTGCCCTCGTTCTGTTCGGGGTGTTGCCGAAGATCCGGGCCGACCAGAGGGCTGCCCGAGGCGCCCCGGCCACCGCGGCATGAGTGCCGATCCGCCGGTGACGCCCGCCCC
>JBEKJT010000187.1:0-2944 GCA_050011075.1 Thermoplasmata archaeon | reverse complement strand
CGGACCCGTCGGCTTCTTCCGGCGAGCCGCACCGCCCGGTTGGTCGCCCGGTACCCGAGGTTCGCGAAGAGGATCTCCCCCTTCGGGTTCCAGGGCCGTGTGTGAATCGGTCGGCCGTCCACGAACGCCCCTTGGCCGCGGACCGCCCACCAGGTGGTGCCGCGGTAGAGGTCCCGCACCAGGCCGACCTCGACCCCCGCGAGATTGTCCCGACCGAGCGCGAGCGACACGGTCGAGAACGGGAGGTTGCGCAGCGTGTTCATCGTCCCGTCGATCGGGTCGACGACCAGCGTCCGCGTGCCCCCCCGCGCGACGTACCCGGCCTCCTCCGAGACGAGATTCCAGTCGACCCCCTCGGACGCGAGGACCGACAGGATCTCGGCCTCGGCGAGCCGGTCCAATTCCTCCGTCGGGCTGCCGTCGGCGCCCATGGCGACGACGTCACCGCGGTGCGGGGAGGTGGCGGCGTCCCGAACGAGGCGGTGAACCGCGACGCTCACGCGGAACATTACCTCGAGGTCCGGTTGTCCCGGTCCGTTCACGGAATCGGCAACGGACCCGAGATTAAAGACGGTTCTCCGCGAACCGTCGCGATTTCTTCACCCGACAGACGTTATGTGGAACGACCGCTCGGGCCGACGATGGAGTTCCAGTTCCTGGGGGGAGCCAACGAGATTGGGTCGCTCGGACTTGTCGTCCGGGACCAGGGCCGGACCCTCTTGTTCGACTACGGCATGACGCCGTCCGACCCGCCGGCGTATCCCCGGCCCGCGCCGACCAGCGTTGACCTCGCCTTCCTCTCGCATGCCCACCTCGACCACTCGGGCATGACCCCGCTCCTGAGCCGCCTGCCGAAGGCCCGGCTGATCGCGACGCCGGTCACGATCGCGGTGGCGGACCTCCTGACGAAGGACGCGCTCAAGATCGCCCGCATGGAAGGGTACCTTGCCCCGTACACGCCGAGCGACATCCACGCGCTCCACGGTCGGTTCACCGCCGTCGACCGCCACGGAACTTTCCGACATCGGGGGATCGAGGTCGAGTTCACGCCCGCGGGGCACATCCCGGGGGCGTCCATGCTCCTCTACCGAGGGGAGAAGGACGTTCTCTTCACGGGCGACCTGCAGACGTTGCCGACCCACCTGGTGGGCGGCGCCGAACCGGTGGAGTGCGACGTGCTCGTCATGGAGTCGACGTACGCCGGCCGAGAACACCCCGACCGCAAGGAGACCGAGCGGCGCTTCCGCGACAAGGTCGCGGAGACCATCGAGCGGGGAGGGAAGGCGATCGTCCCTGCGTTCGCGGTCGGCCGAGCGCAAGAGGTCCTCATGTCGCTCGCTTCTTCGGGCTTCGAGACCTACCTCGACGGCATGGCCCGCAAGGTCAACGAGATCTACGAGGCCGCGCCCGAATACCTCGCGGACGCTCGACGCTTCCGGCGCGCGCTCGAAGGCGTGCACATCGTCGAGCATCCGGGCGACCGCCGCAAGGCGCTGCGCGAGGCCGACGTGATCGTCACGACGGGCGGGATGCTCGACGGCGGCCCGGTGCTCTACTACATCGGCGAGCTCTACAAGGACGCGAACAGTTCGATCTACCTCACCGGCTTCCAGGTCGACGGCTCGAACGGCCGCCGGCTCTTGGACGAGGGAGCGCTCACCATCGACGACGCGGTCGTCCGCCCGTCGTGCGAGGTGCTGAAGTTCGACTTCTCCGCCCACGCGGGCCACTCCGACCTCGTGCGGGTCGCGAAGGAGAGCCGGGCCGAGACGGTCGTCCTCATGCACGGCGACCACCGCGAGGCGCTCCGGGACGCGCTCGAGAGCTCGTGCACCGTGCTTCTTCCCGACAACGTAAAGGCGTTCACGGTCTAATCGGCCGGCAGGTCGACCTCGACCATTCCGGCCTCGACCCGGGTCGGGTAGGGTCGGAGGGCATCGACCGCCCCTTCCGGAGGCTCCACCCCGAATGGGTCGGCGAGGACCTTGCCGGTGGTCACATCGAAGACCGCGGCGTGCTCCGGGCAGGTCAGGCGGTGCTCCGAGAGCATGCCGTCGGCGAGAAGGCCTCCGAGGTGCGGATAGACCGACTCGATCGCGAAGAGGCCGCGGGTCGTCCGGACCAACAGCACGGACGTCGCACCCACCAGAACTTCGCGCATCGTTCCCAGCGCGATCGTGTCGACCGCGACCCCGGTCTTCTGCCAGGCCATCGGACCGGACGAACTGTCGGGGCTACTTAGTGTTCCGGCGGGCCGACTTCGACCGTCGTCGGGGGCGCGCCACCCTTTCGGCCTTACCCTCCCCCAGGTCCTCCACGACGAGCGGTAAAGCCGGTTCCACGGTCGCCTCTTGCAGCGGCGGCAGGTCGCCGGTGGACCGAACGAGCGATCGGATCTTCTCGAGCAGGGCTTCCGTGCCTTCCCCGGTCACGGCCGAGACCTTGAGGCGGTCGGAAGCACTCCGCCGAAGGTCGCACTTCGTCTCCACCGCGACGATCGGAAGGGACGGGAACTCGACCCGCCATCGCTCGAGCAGCTCCTCCTGCTCGGCGAGGGTGTGGCCCGAGGTCTCCGTGGGGTCGAGTACGAAAAGGACGACGGTGGCGGCTCCCCGTACGGTCGTCTTGGCCTCGACCTCCGCAGGATTCGCTCGCCCCGGGCGGCCAAGCACCCCCGGTGTGTCGACGACCTGGAGCCGGTCGAAGCCGAGGTCGGCGTGGCCGACCGCGATCGCCAGCGTGGTGAACGGGTAATCGGCGACCTTCGGCCGGGCGGAGGAGAGTCGGGCCACGAGGGACGACTTTCCCACGTTGGGGAACCCCGCGATGACGACGGTCGGTAGGGCCGGTTCGAGATGGGGCCGCTCCCGCAGGTAGCCCGCGATCGACCGGAGTCGCGTGATGTCCGGGTCGACCTCGCGCACGAAGCTCGCGAGGCGCCCAT
>JBEKJT010000186.1:0-2970 GCA_050011075.1 Thermoplasmata archaeon | reverse complement strand
ATCCAATCCTTCGCATCGACTTTAGGAGTCCCTTATGACCTGATAGGTGACAAGCTGAGTCCTTCGGGGTCCTATCACGGAGGGAAGGCGAGTCCGAACGCGTGGCGCTCAGGCTACTGGGTAAAGTCGGATTGACGAAGTGAAATTAGACTGACCCCGACGTGCCTCTTGTGCTCGCAAGGGGACGTGTATGAGTGGGTACTCGGCGGCGATGGCTTCGTCCCCACTCCACCCCCAAGTTGGAGTGGGGTCTCGGGAAGTCCGTCGCAATGTCCTTGCCGTGATTGTCGCCACTGCGATTGTGTTGCCCACACTCTACGGCGTCGCGATCCTTACCGCTAGCAACACCCCGACTCCCGGTACCATGCCCATCGTTGGGTTACCGGCGGCGCCGGTTGCCCTGGCGTATGACAGCGAGAAGGGCGAGATGTTTGTTGCGAGCTACTACGCGAACGTCGTGAGAGTGATCTCTGACACTACCAATACGGTGGTCGCCACCGTAGGGGTCGGGTTGGGACCCGCCGCCGTAGCCTATGACAGTGGGAGACGGGAGGTCTTCGTCGCGAACTATGACTCGGATACCGTGAGCGTGATCTCGGATGGCACGAACAGGGTAGTGGCTACTGTGAGTCTGCTCCCCCGGTCCGGGCCCATCGCGATGGCGTACGATTCTGGACGAGGGGAGGTGTTTGTCGCCGGGTTCCAGTCGGCGAACGTCAGCATTATCTCAGACAGGACGAACACGGTCGCGGCCACGGTGCGACTTTTCGGGGGACCCGCGCCGAACGATGTGGCGTACGATAGAGGGACCGGAGAGATCTTTGTCGCCAATAGCTTCATGTCGGCTCTGCCCGACAATGTGAGTGTGATCTCCGACAGCACTAACGTGGTGGTCGCGACGATCGGGGTCGGATCGGGCCCATTCGGTATGGTATGTGACAGCGGAAAGGGAGAGGTCTTTGTCGCAAATCGATACACCGAGAATGTGACCGTCCTCTCGGACAACAGTGACAGGCCGGTCGCGAGCGTGAGCCTTCCGGCCAACTCTACGCCTCTGGCTGTGGGTTACGACAGCGGGAAAGGGGAGGTCTTCGTAGCGAACTATTACCCAAGCACGAAGAGTGCGGACGTGAGCGTTATTTCGGACGCCACCAACGCGATAGTTGCGGCCGTGCCCCTCTTGGCTGGGGCGTTACCCGTTGGGGTGGCGTACGACGCGGGGAGAGGAACGGTGTACGTCGCGAGCTTCAACTCGACCACGGTGACCAACACCGTGAGCATGATCTCGGACAGCACCAACACGGTCATTGCGACGATGGACGCCGGTATCTCACACTCCGTGGAGGCCGGGAGTTCCAACGAGGGCGCCTACACGCTCCGTCCGGAGGATGGGGCCTTTTCCGCCCATCCTTGAACGGGATGGGAAACGCGTCCGCTTCCCACATCGCCAGGGGCGTGCCGGGCACGCCCATTCGATGGGGACGTCCAGGTTCAGCGCACCGTCTCGTAATGAAGGAGCAACTCGCCGTAGGGTAGGGTCTTGACCGAGAGAAGCTTCAGCGTCCGCTGCTTCCGCATCCTGCCCCAGTACGCGTGCCCTCGGCCGAGGACCACCGGCCACATCCCGATGCGATAGTCATCCGCCAGACCCCGCTGCATCAGCTCCCGGATCAGCGCGGGGCCGCCGTCCACGATGATGTCCTTCCCCGGCTCGCGCCTCAGGCGAGCGATGACACGGGCCAGATCCCCTCTCATGAACCTGGTGTTCGCCCAATCGGTCGTCTTGAGCTTGTGGGAGAGGACGATCTTCTGCGTCCGCTCCAGGAATCGGGAGTAGTCGAACAGGAACTTCGGATCCGTGGGTTTCCGCCCACGCAGTGAGTGGACGGCCAGGTGACCTTCGAAGGACCTCCTTCCGAAGACGACCGTGTCCACGGCGTCGTAGCGATCGATCCACATGTCCTGGAAGAGGCTGTCCGGCTCCTCTGTCACGACGTCGGATCCGGGGTACTTGGGGAATTCGCCGTAGCCGTCGAGCGTCATGTACAGGTTGGCCGTGATCTTCCGCACTGAGCCTCCGGATTTCGGATCGACCGAGGAATTCCCATACTCGCATTAAACCGAACCGGCTCCGGCTGGCTCCGGCCGTCCCAGGGGCCAAAGAGGGCACGGGCGCTCGCAATCATGCCCTCAATCCCTCTCGCTTGGGAAAGGGGTGGGTTTCGAACGGCTCCGAATGAAGGTGAGTCCGGCCGATGGTCCGCCATCGACATCCGCGGGAGATCCTATCCCACGTCGCCTCCATGCGAGGCAACGCGACCCATGGACCCGGTCCAGCGTGCCGTGAACATCCCGGCGGGAAGGGTGCGACTCGACGCGGACCTCGTCCCGGCGCGCCCGGGGAGAGGGACCGTGATCTTCGCCCACGGGAGCGGCAGCGGGCGCAAGAGCCCCCGGAACCGTCAGGTGGCGACCCGCCTCAGCCGCCGCGGTCTCGGCACGCTCCTGCTCGACCTGCTTGCCGAGCCCGAGGCCCGCGTCGACGAGGTCACCGCCGAATACCGCTTCAACATCCCCCTTCTTTCCGAGCGCCTCGTCGACGCGACCGACTGGCTCACCGCCCAGCCCGATTCGAATGGAGTTCGGCTCGGATACTTTGGCGCGAGCACCGGCGGCGCGGTCGCGATGATCGCCGCCACCCGCAGGCCGGAGGCCGTGGGCGCGATCGTCCTGCGGGGAGCGCGCAGCGACCTCGGAGATTCGGCGGCACCGAGCATCCGATGTCCGACGCTCATCCTCGTTGGAGGATACGATGGATCCATTCGAAAGGCGAATGCGCACACGATGAGTCTCCTGACATGCGAAAAGGAGCTCGCCGTCATCCCGGGAGCCTCCCACCTCTTCGAGGAGCACGGCACGCTGGAGCAGGTAGCCGAACGAACGACGGACTGGTTCGATCGCCATCTCTCC
>JBEKJT010000185.1:0-2982 GCA_050011075.1 Thermoplasmata archaeon | reverse complement strand
TCTCCTGATCGGACCCGCGGCGCTTCCTACGCCCGGACGTAGACGCGGAACTCCCGAGTGAGGCTGCGGTGCACGCGTACCGGAGTCGCCGACTGAACGCGCCAGGGCGTCGGTAACTCGGCCGCGCCGGTCGGAACGATGAGGACGACCCTCGCCGTCGGACGCAACCGGTCGGCCCAGCGTGGCACGACCCGCTCGACCAGGCGGTCGCAGGCCTCGCCTCCCGTGCTCGAGGAGCGTCCGTAGGGCGGGTCGGTGAGGATCGCGTCGAACTCGGCGGGCGCGCCCGGGAACTCGACCTCTCCGGCATCTCCGACGAGGAGTTCCTGGGCTGACACGCCGAGGAACGCGAGGTTCTCGACGGCGCCGCGCACCATGGTCGCGTCTCGGTCGATGCCGTAGAGGCGGCCGCCGAGCAGGCCGGCTTCGGCCAGGAGGGCACCGGTCCCGAGGAACGGGTCGAGGACCCGGTCCCCGGGACGGACCCGCGCCAGGTTCGCCGCGGCTCGGGCGAGCCGGGGCGGAAGACTGACCGGCCGCTGGAAGGGGAGGAGCGGCATCCGTCGGAGGTCCGCGGAAGGCCGGTCGACCGTCGCGACCTCCTCGAGCAGATGGTCTGCGCCTCCCCGGTCCCGGGCGAGCCAGAAGCGACGCGATGGGTGGTCGAGGTCGATGCGACCCCCGGCGGACTTGAACCGGCGCGCCGCGGCGTGGATCGCGGGGTCATCTCCCGCGGTGGGCTGGCCGAGCCGACGGAACGCCGCAGCGTCGGCTCGGGTCCCGGCCGATGCGGCCGCCTCGCCTACGTCGTCCCCGAGGTCCAGCCGCACGAGGCAGCGATGGGCCAGCGCGAGCCGGCCCGCCAGGAAGGGGGGCGTCCGCTCGTCGGGAAGGTCGAGGGCCAAGAGACCCTCGAACTCCGAGCTCTCGGGGGCCTCCGCCCCGCCCAGGGCCCCGGCCGCGGCGACCGCCTCGGCCCGGGCGAGCGGAGGGCTCTCCCCAGAGGGCTCGATGTAGACGCGGATCATTCGGTTCCCTCGGTGGCCCAGGCGGCCAATCGTTCGCCGATGCTCCGCGTGTGGGTGCCCTCCCAGTAACAGTGGCCGCACTCGGTGCAGCGGTAGAGGGCGAGGCCAGCGTCGACCCGGTCCCACGGGATTCCCGCCGCGCGCGGGGCACCGGACGGGGGGACGAACCACTCGAGCCGGCCGTTGCACTCGCTGCATCGTTCGAATCGGAGCTCGCTCGGCACCTCGGGATACGCCCGGCGCACCGCCTTCCACTGGTCCGCCAGGTTCGGGCTCGTGAGCAGGAGCGCCGCCTCCGCTCGTGCGGCCAGCTCCCGGTCTCGCGTCAGGACCACCCGTCCCTCGCGCCGGCCCTGGTCGACGATCTCGTCGTCGCTCGCGCCCCGGACGTAGACCGTGTCGCACCCGACGAACCTCAGGTAGCGGGCGAGGCGCCCGACCATCTCGTCGGCAAGCCATCGAGGGGGGGTCACATCCCTCGAGGCGACCGCCGGCGTTTATCCTTGGCCCTCTTATACGACCGCACTTCTCGGCCCGGAAAAGGTGCGAACGATGCGGCTCTTCGGAACGAACGGCATCCGCGAGGTGGTAGGAGAGCGGCTCACCGCGCCGTTCCTGACGCGCGTCGGTTCGGCGATCGGGGAGATGGTCCCTCCGGGACCTCCGATCGTGGTCGGGTGGGACGGCCGGACTTCGAGCCCCGCGTTCTCTCAGATCATGAGCGCTACTCTGGCGCTCGCGGGTCATCGGGTGGTCCAGGTCGGGGTGCTACCAACCCCGGCGATCCAGTTCCTCGTTCCGCGCCATCACGCCCAGCTGGCGGTGATCATCACCGCCTCGCATAACCCGCCCGAGTTCAACGGCGTGAAGTGCATCGGTGCCGACGGGCTCGAGGTGCCTCGGACCTTCGAGGAAGGGATCGAATCCGGTGTCGAGAAGAACGTGACTTCCGGGCTCCGGTACGACCGGCTCGGCTCGGTCGTCGCCGACGAAACGGGGGCGGGTCAGTACGTCGACGCGATCGTGGGCCGGGTCGACGCGCCCCGCATCGTCGCGCGCCACTTCACGGTCGTCCTCGACTGCGGCAACGGGGCTTCGGTGACCACGAGCCCCGACCTATTGCGTCGCCTCGGGTGCCGAGTGATCACGCTCAACGGCCACCTCGACGGGACGTTCCCCGGCCACCTCTCCGAGCCCACTCCAGCGAACCTCGCGGACCTCTGCCGGGTCGTGCCCGCGGTCGGGGCCGACCTCGGCATCGCCCACGACGGGGATGCGGACCGGGCGGTCTTCGTGGACGCGAGCGGGCGCTACGTCGCCGGCGAAGAGACCCTGACCCTGCTCGCGCACGACGCGGTCGAGCGGGCCCACGGCGGGGTCGTCGTGACGCCGGTCTCCGCGCCCCAGTCCGTCGAAGATTCGGTCCGTCCGCTGGGAGGGACGGTCGTCTACACACGGATCGGGTCGCCGACCGTGACCCGGGAGATGAAGGAGCGCTCGGCGATCTTCGGCGGGGAGGAGAACGGCGGGCTCGTCTTCCCGGCGCACCAGCTCGCGCGGGACGGGGCGATGACGGCGGCCGCCGTCCTCGACCTGATCGCCCGCAAGGGGACCTCGCTCGCCGACGTCCTGAAGGACCTGCCGCGCTACACATTCGTCAAAGAGAAGGTCGGCTGTCCGGTCGAGCTCCGCGAGCAGGTGCTCGCCCGCATCACCGAAGCGCTGTCGAAGGACAGCGAGCGGCTCGTCACTTTGGACGGCGTCAAGGCGTACCGGGAGGGTGGATGGGTCCTCGTCCGTCCCTCGGGGACCGAACCGCTCTTCCGGGTGTTCGCGGAATCGAAGGACCCGGGACGGGCGCGTGCGCTCGCCGAGACCGGTCTCGCGCTCGTGCGGAAGGCTCTCTCGGACCTCGGCAGCCCGTCGGGCTAAGGAGCACGGAGCCGGTGCGGCT
>JBEKJT010000184.1:0-3001 GCA_050011075.1 Thermoplasmata archaeon | reverse complement strand
TTGGCGTCGTACACGATCGCCGCGCCCCACCGGGGCGACGGGGATTGGTTGAGGTACGGAGTGAGGTTCCCCCAACCATAGTAGGGACCCGCTGCCGGGGACGGAACGGCGGCTCCGGGGACTTGGCACCCGTACGAGCTTGACCGTACTGCGTCGCAGAAGGCGGGGCGCCGCGCAATGGGTCCGGCGCTAGAGGCGATGGAGCGCTCGGCCGCGCTCAGGATAGGTAGCATGGAACTTGAAACGGAACGGTCCGGGCCAGAAAGCGAGTGTGTTTCGCTGGTCCCCGCGGGGTTGGAGACGGGAAGACCTTCGGTAGAAGTGATTAGCAGGATAAGGACAAGTAAGACGGCGGCACCGGCAGGCCAACTGGCCCAATGTCTTCCCCTGTGGCTGGAGCTCGGCATACCCCCACCCTGAAAACGCCCCGTTGAACTCGTTCACCGAGGAAGAACCTTTCGCTGGTCCGACAGTTCACTGCCCCCCTTCCCGACCCTCGGCGTTGAACCCCGGAAGGGGGGGCCTAAGTAGCGCCCCGAACTCAGTCGGACGTGGGGACGCGCTACCAGAACCCGGCCCTCACGGTCGACGCGGTGTGGATCCACAGCGGCCGAATCCTGCTCGTACGACGGGCGAACTCGCCGTTCCAGGGCATGTGGGCGTTGCCCGGTGGGTTCGTCGAGCTAAAAGAGACCGTCGAACAGGCTGTTGTACGGGAACTTGACGAGGAGACGGGACTCGTGGCCCGGCCCTGGAAGCTCGTCGGAGTCTATTCCGGTCCGGACCGTGACCCGCGCAAACCGACAACGACCGTGGCTTTCCTGATGCGCGGAAAGCGCCGCTCCCCACACGCGGGGGACGATGCAGCTTTCGCGGCGTGGGTATTACTTTCCGAGGCTCGACCCCTCGCGTTCGACCACGAACGGATCGTCCGCGATGCCCGCCGTCACCTCGCGCGACTGGGCTGACGACGGGGAGACGCGGGCATCGGCTCCGCCGTCCAGGTGGGAGGGAGCCGGGGTCGTGGGACCCCGGGACCAGGAAAGCGCCGCCGCGATCACCAGGATGACGGCGGAGCCGTACAGGGCAGCCCGGATGCCTCCCAGGAACTGCTCTCCTATGCCGCCCACCAGATTGGTCGTCCCTAGGAAGACCGCATAGGCGATGGGTCGAGGGACGCTCGCCGAGGCGATGGTGAGCGTGAGAACGAAGCTCAGCAACGTGCCCATGTTGGCGAGGGTGCCCCGAAGCCCGCTGATCGAACCGAAGGTCGAGGGAGTGGCCTGGCTCATGATGGCCGTGGTGTTCGCCGGATAGAACATACCGGTGCCGATCCCGCTCACAAGCGAAATGAGGGGGATCCAGCCCAGCCAAGAGTTGATGTCCAGGGTCGAGTAGAGCAGAACCGCGACGCACATCGCCCCGATCCCGGCCGTCGCGAGCGCTCGGGAACCGATGCGGTCGACCCGACGACCCATCCAGGGACCCAGGAACGCCCCTGCCAGGTACCCGGGGACGAGTAGCAAAGAGGCGTTCAAGGGTGAGAGACCCCTCAGCCCCTGAAGATACATCGTGAGAAGGAACACGACCGACAGGTACCCCAGGCTCTGCAGAAAAGCCGCGATAAGACTGAACCCAAGCACCCGTTGTTTGAGCTGTCGCAGGTCGACCATCGGACGCTCGACCCGAAGTTCGATCGCGGCGAACAATAGGACCAGCACGAGCCCCAAGCCGACGTACGCGAGATAAAGCGGAGTGACGCCGTACGATGCGACCTCGATCGCCCCGTAAGAGATCAAGCCGAGAGCGACCGAGAACGTGAGAAAGCCGGGGATGTCAAACTCGGCCTTCTGTGGGGGCGAGCGGGGAAGCGTCTTCAGCCCGAAAGCAACCGCGGTCACACCGATGGGCAGATTGATGAAGAAGATGTACCGCCAACCGAGCGCCGTCGTGATCAACCCGCCGAGCAGGATCCCGAGGATCGCCCCCACGCTCCAGCCGAAGACGGTGTAACCGAATGCTCGGCCCCGACGTATTGGCGGAAAAACATTGGAGATAATCGCCGGCGCGTTCGCGATCATCACGGCCCCACCGATCGCCTGGACGGCCCGGGCGGCGATCAGGAACTCGGCACTGGGCGCGAATCCGGAAAGACCGGAACCGATCGTGAACACCGCGAACCCCGAATTGTAAACCCGGCTCCGACCCAGGACGTCACCGAGACGGCCCACCTGGGTCGTCAGCGCCGTCGTGATCAGGAGGTAGATCAGGATCGTCCAGATGACGGTCTCGAGGGGGGCCGCCAGCTCTCGGGCCATGGTCGGGAGCGCGAGGATCACGATCGTGCTGTCGACCGCCACCATGAGGGTCCCGAGAGTGGTGAGTATCAGCGTGCTGAGCTCTTGCGGAGTGAACCCCGAGGACTGAGTGCTTGAGGAGCGGGCAGAGCCAAGGGGAGCGTTCATCGTGACCGTGCGAGAAGGCTCCTTCTATGAGCCCAATTAGAGCTTGTCCCCACGACGGTGCGCGATTCATTCTGTCCGCTTCGACGCACTCTTTCCCCGAGAACGGACCCCGGCGAACTGTCAAGAAGACCCCGCACTTGCGACGGGCCCGAGGGTACTCCATGGCGTATCGCACTACGATGACGGGTAGCTGGTTCCGTTCGAAAGAGATCCTCGCGCTCCTTGCTCAGAGCCCGACCGGGGAACTGGCCGAGTCCCAATCTGCGGTTTACCTGACCGAAGAACGGCAGACGATCCGCGAACAGCTCCATCCGCTCGGCAACCCGCGCGGACTCTACGAAGTTTCGAACGGGCAAGCCCGAGTTGCGGGCTACACCAACTACCTGCCCAACCGTTTTCGGGGTTTCTCGCCCACCGAACGGGTGAGCATGCCGATGGCGCCGGAGCTGGTCCAAGACATGGCCGAGTCGAGTCCCGCGATGGCAGCGATGCTCCAAACCCCGGGAGCGATGTTCTCCCTACCCAAAGTCACGAGC
>JBEKJT010000183.1:0-3027 GCA_050011075.1 Thermoplasmata archaeon | reverse complement strand
CCACAATGCGCATTGGGAGAGCCGCGGCGAAGACGAACGCCCTGAGGACCGGGAAGAGCGGGTGGCAGAAGAAGACGAAGAAGACTAGGATACACTACCTACCACCTACCGAGAATCGAAACCCCAAGGATACCATCTATCCAATCTCGACTAGCGATGCCGCGCCCCCGGGCGTTAAACGGGAGCACTTTCTTTTGCGCCCGGTCTCCTCTTCACTCCTCGAGTTGGCGCCACCAACACTGGGGCCGCAAGCAGCCTTGCACCCGACCTATTGGACTACCTCCGCCTACCACGACCGACGAGGAATGTCGACCGCACTCCCTCGAGCGTTCTTCCTCATCGACCCGTCTCGGAACATCGATCCGGTTGCCCCGCGCTAGGAGCCAGTCCCTTGGCAATGTCAGTCTTCGAGAAAGGTCGGTCTCTCGACAGGCGGGGCTCTCACTTAGGAACGGGCGCGTTGCCAATACCGAGAGGACAGCCCTTCGAGGTTCTCCGCGGGGGTGAGAGGCATCGGACGGACGCCAGCGCTCCCGGGACGTCGATCGGGGACCTACAAACCCCAACGGACCAGCCCGTACCGCGGGCCGGAAGGCCCAGCGTCGCCTAGAGTAGCTCCCCGTCGGCTACGACCGATTTCCCATCCACTTCGAGATGGGCCCCACCGATCGCGAGCCACGACTGGAAGGCGACTTTGTTCTTGCCTCCGAAGGCGGTGTTGGCGCCTGTCCCGATCACGATGGTTCCCCGCTCGAAGTCCTCCAAGCCCGGGGCCGTTCGGATCCTCGGATTCAACCCGATGGAGAGAAAGCCCGGTCGGTCCTTCCCTGGGCCTGCCTCGTCGAAGGCTTCCTTGAACCGTTCTCCACCGGACTCATATTCGTAGTCGGTCAAGTGATTCTCTGAGAAAGTCCACCGACCTCCGGCCAACGTCCCTTTCGAGGGGTAGCTCGATCGGTTCGCGACCACTCGGCCCGCCGCGACTTTCTCGTCGAGTGCGACATAGACCGCGCCCCCCGGGAAGGTGGTCATGTTGTTCCCCGACCTGACGTCCTGCGAGTCTACGACGCCATCGTCGACTACGGGTTTGTAGCCGGCGAGCTGAAGCTCGAGTTCGGTCCCGTTCGCGTGGGTCACCCTAAGGCGCTTCCCCGTGCGAAGACGGGCGGCCAAGCGGGCACCGTCCCGTGCGATCGAACTCATGTCGACGCGGCTCGCGTCCAAAAGGCCCTCCTGCCAAGTGGATGCGCTGACCCCGAAAAATCGGGCGGCTGCGGCCGTCGCCTGACCGATCTCCATCCGGCATCCGCGCAGGTGGGCTTTTTCAGCCGCTTGGTACCAACGCGAGTTGTAGGAAGTGAGGGCCCCGAGTTGCTCCTTCGGGAGCGCCCGGAGCCTTGGTCGGTCCTCGGGTCCCCAGAAGAAGACATACCCGTCCGCCTTCGCGATCGCTCCGAGCTCGGGGTTGGGCATCCTCCCAACGTCTGCGGCCTTGCACTCCTCGACCGAGCGCCAGTACGTCGATTCGTCCTCGTAGAGCAGGGTAGTACGGATGCCCAGCCGACGCGCCTCGAGCACGACCGCGTTGGCCCACGGAAGCATGTGTGTCCAAGCTTCAACGATCAGGTTCTCACCGCGTCGGAGGTGAAGGGTCTTGGTCAGGACGTTCCGGCAGATGTCCTCGATACCTAGTGGAGTTCCGGGGTCGGGCATGTCAACCGGACATGCGTTCCGCTACAAGTCAATTGGTGCGCGGGATACGCTTTGCCAGAAACGACAGGGGCCCTCGTTCCTGTATCGCCTGAGGACCGACCACTGAGGGGAGGTCTACCCGACGAGAGGGAACCGGATACGAATCCCGAATGCGAACGGGGACACTTCGACCGTGCTGGAAAAGCACCTCTTTCTCACCGTTCCTGTGGGTGGGGTAGGTGCAATGTCGGTTGCGCCTACGGTCCATCACCGGCGGATCGCCCGGTTCGGAATCTCGACGCTATAACCCATCGTACGGGCGTCTTCATCCGACACCGTCCATCTGTGGAAATGGTCGAAATTCAAACAAACGATACGTACCTTGGCCAAAGGACCCTTAAGAGAACCCTCGGGTCGGAGGACGGTGTCCGCATCCGAGGAGAGCGGTAGAGGGCACGAATAGTGCCGGTTTCGAAATCGATGTGTTTCCGAAAGGGACGCGAGTTGGCACAAGGCTCCGCGCCGCCCCGGGCGCACCCCGCGGTCGGTAGGATCGGGCCACTCTTAATCGCAGGTTCCCGGGTATGACGCCGGGTAGGGAGAGCGGATCGCCCCGAGAGAAAGTCGATGCGAACGAATCACACCCCAGCCGACCGCGGGGGACCCCGGGGATTGGCGCGCCCGGGTAGGTGTATGGCCGGCTTGGGTCGAGAGCCTGAGCGCGAGCGGAGGCTTCTGCGTGGCTGCGAAGGAAAGAACAGATTCCCGCTTCCCTTCCGAGAATCGAGGTCATAGATCGAGCTCAGGATCCGGGTAGCCCCTTGCCCCCTCGGTGTGAGTCGATAGCGTTGCCTCGTCGCGTGGGTGACGAGCCCGCTTTGGGTCAGCTTACGAAGATGGAATGCGACCTTGGATGTGTCCTTGGCATTGGTCGCCCTTACTGCCTGAGTGAAAGTGCATGGGCCTTCCGCAAGACGGTGGAGGATGAAACAACGGATCGGGCTTGCCAGGGACTCGAGTGTCAGGTGCGCATCGACCGAACCAATCGAAGCCCGTACGGTGAGCGCTCCGGTGGCGGTGATCTTGTTCGGATCGTACCCTACGGCGAGTGGGCCTTTCCCTCTCAGAATCGCTTGGATTCCCTTGAGGAGTGCTGCGATTTCCTCCTCCCGGTGACGGGCGAGAACGCGCTCAACACCCGCGATCACCACGGCCGCTTTCTCTCTCGACGCGACGAATTCCTCGACAGCATCGCGGATCAGGGTTGGTTTATAGTGATGAATCGGTCTATTATTTACTTTTGTGTTTTTGGCTTATATGGTATGAGGTTTTATT
>JBEKJT010000182.1:0-5596 GCA_050011075.1 Thermoplasmata archaeon | reverse complement strand
GGCGTTTCTCTGACGGAGGGGCGTATAACAGGAGTTATACAAACCGCAGTCGGCCCATTTTCCCTCTACCCCAAGGGCCAGAAGTAGGGCCCAGCGCGCCGCCGGGAGCGGCCGATTCCTGTTTCGGGCCGCGATCCCGTACACCATCAAGGCCGCCCCTACCACGAGGAGCACGATCGCTAGCGGGGACCAGTAGTGCGTGTAGACGTCAGCGCAGACCGCGCCGGTAGAGCAGTCTTCGACGACGAGTTGCTCAGATTCGAGGTAGGAGAGAACGGCGAAGATCACCAGCAGGACTCAGGAAAGGATCGCGAGGCCCGTAACCCTGTCCATCGGAGGAGAACCGACCCAGTCGCCCTTCCAGGGCCACATGGAGAGCGCCAGAGGGCCCCCCGACAAATGTCTGTTCGGAACGGCTCGGTAATCGCCCCGAGGCGGGACCAGGGCACGGCCCCGTCATGGCTTGCCCCGAATAGACAATGATAATTATTTACGCAGTCAACTCAGTATCGCCCGATACGATTGCAAGTATAGGCCCCAACGAACCCCCTCGGGTGCGGTAACCCCGGTACCAACCCTGGTTCATCGGGGGATCCCAATCAACACCCCCGACGCCTTCGTCCTTGACCTTAGTACGCGGACCGACCCCGAGGTTTGGAATTCGGCGTCCACTGATATGTATATGCATATGCATATACCTATATGGCCCAAGGGGCCAGAGCCTGCATAACTCAATCCTACACGAGCCCAGAGACCGAGTCGAAAGCCGACCCTAGGGGTGTCACTCCCGCCGTGCCTCCGCCGGCGGCCCGTGCTCGGCCCCCCTCGCTAGCGATAGAATCTCGGTACCAGGGTAGATCGAGGGAGCGATTCTACGTCAGAGGCGGCCGGCAGTGTACGCGGACCAGCGAGAGAAGGACCCCGGTTCAATCGGGGTAGGTCGGGGCTCGCCCACGTTGGACGTCTGCCGGTTCGGGCCTAATAGCATTCAATCAATCGTCGGGCGTTCGGGACGTTTCGTACACGTGACGTCGTTTTCTTGGCCTCCGGGAAGTGCGAGCCCTTTTACCGTGGGCCGCGTACGTACAGTTCGAGGTCTCCGACCCTCCTCGGTAGAACCACAACATGATGGCGGCGAACGGGAAGAAGGTCTGGATGGACGGACGACTGGTCGACTTCGCCGACGCCCGGGTGCACGTCCTGAGCCACACCCTCCATTACGGGGTCGGGGTGTTCGAGGGGATCCGCGCGTACCCGACCCGTCACGGAGGGGCCGTGTTCCGCCTCAAGGAGCACGTCGAGCGGCTCATCATCTCGGCCAAGTTCTACCACATGCCGATCCCCTTTACCCCCGCAGAGATCGAGCGTGCCGTCCTGGACGTGACGGCCGCGAACGACGTACTGCCCGCCTACATCCGCCCGCTGGTCTACCGAGGGGAGCCCGCGCTCGGCGTGAAGAACCTCAAGGGAAAGGTCTCTCTTGCCGTAGCGGCGATCCCGGCGAAGAAGTACCTCGGCGACACCTCGGATTCGGGCGTGCGTGCGAAGATCTCCCCCTTTCGAAAGCCGCATTCGGACGCGTTGCCGTCGTTCGCGAAGGCCAGTGGCAACTACCTCTCGAGCTACCTCGCAGGGGCGGACGCGACCAACGACGGATATGACGAGGCGATCCTGCTCGATTCGAACGGGTACATCTCCGAGGGTACGGGGGAGAACATCTTCCTCGTTCGCAATGGCAAACTGTACACCCCAGGGCTCGAGTCCGACATTCTCCTCGGGATCACTCGGGACACCGTCATCCAGATCGCGACCGACCTCGGCTACCCGGTCGTCGAGAAGCTCCTATCCGTCAACGAGCTCCTATCCGCGGACGAGGCCTTCTTCACGGGCACGTACGCGGAGATCGCCCCGATCAAGGAGGTCGGCCACTACACGGTCGGGACCGAAGCGCCCGGACCGATCACCCAGAACGTGATGCGCGTCTTCCATCGCGCCCTCACCGGTGCGGAAACGAGGTACGCCGGCTGGTTGACCCCGGTCCCTCACCTCGCGCGACCGACGGCGCGGGTCCGCAGCTGAACCTTCCGGGTCACTCCTCGTCAGACTCCGCCGAAGGCGCTCCCGACGGATGCGCGCAGGAGTGGGTGTGCGGGTCGGGGCGCCACACGAGCTCGATTCGGATCCCCTCCGGCCCTCGCAGGTAGAGGGACCGGGAGTCCTCCCTCTCCTTCTCGCCCGTGATGACCACGCGGGCACGTCCGACCCGACTCTTGAGCCCGGTCCACTCACTGACACGGAAGGCGATGTGGTCGATGCTGCTGGCGCTCTCTTTCTCGTTCGCGTCTCGTAGGCCGAGGACCTGGTCTCCGAACAGCAGGAATGTGTGGTCCGGTCCCTCTCCAATGACGTCCATCCCGAGCTGTTCTACGAAGAACCGTTGGGCCTTCACTCGGTCCTTCACCTTGAGGTCGATGTGGTCGAACCCCATGAGTCCGAATTCACGGGGAGCGGTCTTGGTCGACACGTGCGGCCCAGATACGCTCCCCGCTATAGCGGCTCGGGGCGTTTTCCCTCCGCGGAGAGCTTCCGGCCTAAGGGCGACCAGGGACTCATCGTACGGTACGATTATGGACCCCTGTCGGTTGGGCTTGGACGGTAATGACGGGCGACCTACGCGATTTCGAGAGCGATCTCCTTCATGCCCTGTCTCGACTCGAGCGACACACCCGGTTCGCCGAGGTGCTCGCCGATCGGTCCGGTGGGGAGACGCTTTCCCGGGACAGTCGGTCGACCACTCCCGCGCGAGAACCGCGAATGCAGGGCGCGGTGTTTAGGGCCTGGGGTAACGGCCGGTGGGTCGAGGCCGCGACGTCCGCCCTCGACGGCCCGTCGGTCAACGCGGCGGCCGAAGCGCTCGCGCGAACCCTCGAGAGAAGCGGGTCGAATGCGGATCCCCCCGGCCTCTCCGCGACCGCACGGCACGAGTGGGTGGACCGACCGACACACCCGATCACCACGATGGACACGACAGAAAGGATCGCGCTCGCGCGGGATGTTCTGGGTTGGGCGATGCAGGTACCCGGGGTCCGAGAGTGTCAGGTCATCCTCGGATGGTCGGCGGAGGAGCGGTTCTACCTCAACTCGGCCGGGGCCCGCACCTATCGCCGTCTCGACCGGATCCGAGGCGGTGTCATCCCGCTCGCTTCGGAAAACGGGAGGACCGAGTTCGACTTTCTGGGGAGAGGTGGCATCGGAGGCCGGGAGGTCCTCGATTTCCTCACGGAAGATACAGTGGCGGAGACGGCCCGGAACGCGACCGCACTCTTCCACGCGACCACGCCCCCGACCGGCGAGATGGAAGTGCTGCTCGACCCGAGCAACGCCGGAACGTTCGCGCACGAATCGTTCGGCCACGGGACCGAGGCCGACCAGTTCCTCCGGGACCGGTCGTACCTCAAGCCGTTGCTCGGCGCGACGGTCGGCCCGCCGTTCCTCTCGATCGCCGATGACGGAGCGTATCCGGGGGGGTGGGGCACGATCTTCTCGGACGACGAGGGCCACCCCTGTCAGAAGACCCTGCTCGTCGATCACGGCAAGTTCGTGGGGGCGCTCCACGACCGAGAGACCGCCGCCGCGTTCCACGTCTCCGCTACGGGGAACACCCGTCGCTCGGACTTCTTGAGCCGGGCGTTCGTCCGGATGACGAACACCTACGTCGAGCCGGGCGATTGGACGTTCGAGGAGTTGGTGCGCGAAACCAAGCATGGCGTGCTCCTTCAGCGTGCCACCAGCGGCATCGAGGACCCCCAGGGGGGCCAGATGCAGCTCAAGGTGAAGAAGGGCCGCCGCATCGAAAACGGCCAGCTCGGAGAACTCGTCACTTCGATGGCCCTCTCGGGAAAGGTCCTCGATTTCATGAAGGCGATCCGAGGGATCAGTCGAAAATCCGATTTCGCGATCGACCCGGGGTACTGCGGGAAAGGGCAGAGCGACCTCCTCCCGGCCGGTACCGGCGGGACGTACCTGCTTTCCACAGCCGTAGTGGGGCCCGCGTGAGCGGCCACGGCGCGTCCTCGGATACCGCGCTCCGCCTCGCCGACCGGATGCGATCCGAGGCGCCCTGGGAGCTCTTCGCGGAACGGATCCGCCGCTACGAGGTCCACTGGAACGGACGGAGGATCGAGATGATCCGCGGCCCGATCGTCCTCGAGGGATATGCCGTCCGGTTGTTCCGGTCGCGAGACAGCAAGACCGGTGTGGGATTTCAGGCTTCGACCGACCTCTCGGACGAGGGCCTCCGGACCGCCACCGCCGACGCCGAAGGACTGACGCAGTACTCCGAGTTTCCCACAAAGAAGGTCGAATTGCCATCGAGCGCTCCTCATTCGACCACTTCGGTCGACATCCGCGATCCTGGGCTTTGGGACCGCCCCGCGGAGTACCTCGGCGAGTACGTGGAGACCCTGTTCCGCGCGTTCGACGGGAAACGCGACGTCGCGCCGAGCTTCGGTTCGGTTCGTGCGACGCTCTCCGAGACCTCTCTCGCGAACTCCTTTGGCCTCCGGACCGCCCACGCGGACACGTCCATCGATTTCGAGATTGCCGTGAAAGCCTTTGGCGGTCCTGAAGGACCTCCTCCGGGCGAGTATTGGGTCAACGATACCACTCGGAAGCTCGAGCCATCGCAGCTGCCCGAGGAGGTCGAGCAGTGGTGCCGCTACGCGCGAGATGTTCGCCAGGCGACCCAGCCCCCCACGGGCGACCTCCCGGTCCTACTCCCGGCATCGGTCTCCTCAGGGATCCTTCCCATGGTCATGGGCTTCCAGTTCACCGGATTCGCTCGTCTACGGAAGATCGCACCCGACCTTGGACGTACGGTAGGGGTCGAGGGCCTCAGCGTTCACGATGACGGGCGAGTCCCTTGGGCCATCGGTTCGTCGCCGGTGGACGACGAAGGAACGCCCCAACGTCGACGTACACTCATCGCGAAGGGCGCCGTTTCCGAGCTGATGTACGACGCGCTGCACGCCGGTGCGTTCGACGTACCGCGGACAGGAAATGCCGTCCGCGGCATGGAGTTCGGCTTTCGCGACTGGAAGCGGTTCCTGCACCGGCCGCAAGGAACCGCAACGACCCTCGTCATCGACCCGGGTCCCGGAGGCACCGACGTCGAGCTCATCGAGGCCGCCGGCGATGGGGTGTGGGTCCAGCAGCTCGGTTGGGCGATGCCCGATACGATCTCGACGGCCTTCGGAGGGGAACTGCGGATAGGCTACCGGATCCGCCACGGGAAGCTCGCGGAACCGGTGCGAGGCGGCACCGTCGGAGGCGTGGTCCTTTCGCCGCCCGGCGCGCCTTCGATGCTCGCGAGCATCGCAGCGATCGGGTCGACCCCTACCCTCACGAACGGGGTCCAAATGCCGACGCTCTTGATCCGGCCGCTGACGGTGGCAGGCAGCGGGGGCTGAACCTGCTTCCTGGCCAGTCTACTTCCGGGCTGGTAGGCTCAACAGGATCGAGTTGCACTTCGCGCAGCGCAGGCCGGGGAGGTTGGCCGAGTAGGTCCCTCCGAAGCCGGTCCCTACGAGAACCTCGA
>JBEKJT010000181.1:0-3074 GCA_050011075.1 Thermoplasmata archaeon | reverse complement strand
GCTCGCGCGACTAGTTTCCAGCAAGGGACCGACGATCGACATTTGCTGGCTATTGGCGTCTCGTGGTCTCGCCCTCTCGGGGGAATCGGCTTAGGCGGACGTGTTCTTTCCCCATCCAACATCGACCCCGGATGGTCTGTGTGGTTCCCCGCGGGGATGCCGCCGGAGGGTCGTTTTCGAAAGGGTGAGGTAGGTGGGGCTAGTCGGCGGCCATCGGAGATACGCTTGCGCAGGTCGGTCTACGCGTCCTAGTCGCGGTACGCGGTATCAGAATCCCGACTTGTACCCGTCGCTCGTGATTCCTGAGATCGAGGCGAACGTGGGGAAGCCGGGGAGAGTGGTGCGGTACAAGTAATCGTACTTCCCAACATTGTCGAGCCCGGTGCCGTCCTTTCCCTGAAGGTGAAAGATCCATTCGACGGTCGCCGCGATCCCGTACGCCGAGTCCTTATGACTCATGGGATGGGCACCCCGGTCGTAGTGGTCGATCACGAGTCCGTAGATGTGCCCGCCGCAGACGGCGTAGCCCGTGCCGGCCGCCTTCTTCTCGCAGTACTGATAGTTATTGCCGGCCGTGATCCCTGAGACAGGATACCCCTCGTACGTGGTGGGATTCCCGTCCTCGTCCCAGGTCACGATGAACATCGTATGATTGACGTTGTCCTCCTCCACGGGGTTGGAGCTGTTCAGCAGGGAGCCGAGGAACCCTTGCAGCCAGACGTCGGCCTGGGTCACCTGAATGCACGCGGTCTTGGACCCCGAAATCGACGCGCACTTCTTCGGGACCTGCCCACAGGAGGTGTGGCCGTCGTCGCATATGTTCGGCGAGTAAAACGAGAAGTTCACAAAACTGGTGGACGTAACACCCTCGGCCCCTGCCGTTCCATTGAAGAAAGCGCTACTCAGCACGTGGGATTGACAGTATGACTGATTCTCCGTCACATTCCGGAAAAAAAGGAACGGCACGTGACGCACTAGGAAGGCGCCCCCGTTCTGGTCCGGTTTCGCGCAGATGTTCGATGGGAGGTTCTCCGCGAACTGAGCCCAAGTGAACGCGTTCGATCGGTCTCCCGAGATCAGGTCTGCGAGGGAAGTGTTCGTATAGTTGTACCACGAATCCGAACCGCAGTGGTTGGTCACGGCGGCCACCGCTACGATGTAATCCGATGCTGACTCGTGACAGGCCGCGTACATCTCAGTGACGTTGCCATACGTGGTCCCCAAGTATCGCTCGTAAGGTCCGTATTTGTCCACCGCGGGGCTCCCTTCGTTTTCAAGATATACGACGACGATGTGTTGAATGGGGTGGCTGGACGGGGTCGGTGTTCCCGTGGCCGCCCCTAGGCCCGAGGCGGATGGCGCCGCGTTGAGCCGCTCTCCGGTCACCGAGGGGCTGGTGGAGAGAATGAAAAGGGCCGAGATCACAAGCGCCCCTATTGCCGTTAGGACGGAGGGCCGCCACCCTCCTGGGCGGCGCCGCGTGCAGGGGGTGTTGTTCGCAGTCGGTAGCATCGAACCGGACCTGAAGGCGGAGCGCAATCCCGAGTGAGGTCGGCGAAGTGCGGCCATGGGGGGGAACGTCGGGGAGCCGCGTGTCGTATATCCGCTCGTCGAAAGACGGTACGGTTTCTTCCGCGCCTCCTTCGAGGATGGCCTGGGACCCCGAACTCCCTCTCTTCCCTTCCCGCAAACGCACCTAAGCGTAGCCACGTACACGGTCGGGTAGGCCGCGACCTATCAACTGCGCACGAAGGCCGGCAAGATTCACGCTTCCACTTGGAGGTGTGTACGATCCCCGTCTACGTTACTCTTCTTCAATCCCATGGTGCGGTCCTCGTGCTGAGATCAGGGGAGATTCTACCAAGTGGTCCGTCACGACCCGGGATTGGGGAGAGTGATGATCTGAATAGATCGCTCGCCCGTGCACCGTCATTGACGGTCTTCTTCCGCGAAAAGTCGGTCTGCCTGGCTCGAAAAGAGCCCTTCGTGACTGGGGGAGCCCCTCGGCCGTTTCAGCGAAGACCGGGGAAGGGTTCTTGCATACAACGTGGTGGGCTCTCCCTAGGAGTCGGAGGTCCTCACCCCTCCGGGGTCTTTCTTCGCTCCTCAGTAACTCTCTCATAGAAGCGCCCGCCGGTGCGTGGCGCCATACCGCCTCCGCCCGATGCTGGCCGCGCGACGCCTGAGGGCTTGGCGCTGCTCTTCCCTCCCGTCGACCGCTGCCGGGATCGAGGGGTGAGAGGAGGAAGGAGGGTGGCAGTGGCCCAATCCTAAGAAAGGACCGATCCTGCTCTGCGTCCCGGAAATCTTAAAGTCGATGCCCACCGTTTGAGGACGGGTCTGAATCTGTGGCGGCGGATCACCCAGAATCCGGGACATTCTCGAATTTTGAGCGGAAACACTTGCCGTTTCAAAAAGCGTTGATCTGCACCCTCGGCCCCAGCTCGCTGCACGAGCGAGTGATCTCTCAACTAGAGGCGATCGGAATCACGAGTTTTCGGATCAACATGTCTCACACGGATATCGCGGACCTAGAGCACGTCATCCGTTTCATTCAGAAATGCACCAACGTGCCGATTTGCATCGATACAGAAGGGGCCCAAATCCGCACCGGCGTCATGAACCACGGGGTGACGCTTCAAGCGGGTAGCTCGGTGCGCCTGGTTTCCGGGGTGACCAAGGGCGACGCAACCACGATCCCGATCACTCCGGACTATGCCTTGGAGAGGCTGGGACCTTCGACGTGGATGAGCGTCGATTTCGACTCGGCCATTCTGCGGATCGACAGGGTCAGCGATGGGGCGGCCGAGGCCACGGTTGTCTCGGGCGGTGAGATAGGCTCTCGCAAGGCCGTCACCGCCTTCCCGTCACCGAAGCTAGCCACGTTTTCCGAGAAAGACCTCCACGCCATCCGAATTGGAATGCAAAACCAAGTTCATTGGTACGCTCTTTCATTTTGCGATTCGCAGGCTTCCGTGAGCATGCTCCGAGAGATGGTCGGGCCGGACGATACCATCGTCGCGAAGATCGAAAGCCGAGAAGGCGTGAGAAATCTGGAAGGAATTGCGCGGTCC
>JBEKJT010000180.1:0-3123 GCA_050011075.1 Thermoplasmata archaeon | reverse complement strand
TCGTCCCAGAGGTGGAAGTGCCATGACCGGGCCTCTTCCCACGCCTCACCGGATTCCCATCCAAAGTGCTCGAGCGTCACGTCCACCCCCTCGGGCGACTCCTGGAGCCGGACGTACACCCGGGTCTTCCCGACCGGTTCGTTCATCAGATGGGCGAACGGGGGAGGACCGAACCAAGAGAACTCGATATCGCGGTCCCGCGTGAGCCGAAGGACCTTCCCCGAGCTCTCGAAGGCGACCGGTGCCTTCCACGCGAGGACGTACGGCCCTCCGACCTCGGCTTTGACCCGGGCCTTCTCGCAAAGCCAGCCCTGAAGCTGTTCGTCGACCGTCAGCGCCGAGTAGATCATCGGGACCGGCAGCGGCACGGTCACCTGGATGAGGATGGGGTCCAGAGGTTCTTCGACCACGGGGCCCACTCCGGCATTCGCGGCTAAAGGGTTTGCGCGGAGCTGCGGTTTGTGACCCCCGGGGAGACCGCTCGCCCATCCCCCTTCTCAGGGGACGTTCGGTCAATGCTCCGACCCGCTTCTGCTCGGGTCCGTCAACCGGTTCGCCGTCGACCTATCGTGCCCGAGGTCGTGCTCACGACGCCGCACCGCCGCGCCGTCGGTCATTCGGTGGGGTGTTAAGAACCCCATTCGATATCGCGAGCCGATGGTCGGGAGATTCGGCCACGTCCCCGAGTCCCCAGGGCTCGGAACGGTCGAGACCCCGGGCTTCGCCTCCCGATCGGCGAACCCGAAGGCGGAAACCCCGCCGACACCCGGACCGCCCGGTCGAGGCGAGGGTCTCGACCGCCTCGGGGGAAACCGGGGTTAGGTCGCTGCCCATGAACGACCCGAGGACCGACAGGTCGGCCGATACGGCCATCCTGAGAGGGGTGGCGGGTTCCGACCTCTCCACTTTGCCCAAGGGGCGGGGTCGCTGGCGACTTTCGGGATTCTGGCGCTACGTGGTGCGACGAGCGCTCTTGGTCCCGGTGCAGCTCGTCTTCGTGCTCCTGATCCTGTACCTCGCCATCAATGTACCCGCCACGATCACCGTGGGTCCTCCGGAGGGATTCCTGGGATACGTCCAGGGATTCTACCAGGTGGTGATCAACGACTTCACCGGCAACTGGGGCACCACCAATCTCCAGCTGGCGGGATACGTCACTTACCAGGTACCTTGGACCCAGGTCTACGCGTACTACATCCCCCCCTCCATCCAGATCGCGGTGTTCGCCCTTCCGATCGCTGCCGCGCTAGCCTATCCCCTCAGTCTTCTCGCCGGCTGGAGCCGTCGGCCGGGGCTCGATACGCCGGCGCGGTTCCTCACGCTGACGGGGGCCCTGCTGCCCGTGTTCGTCGTGGCGACCCTGGTGATGAACGCGGTGTTCTTCAGCTACCTTGCGTATTTCGGGGATATCCCATCCCAGGGGCTGATCCCGTCGGTCGGCTGGTTCATCCTCAACGGAGGGTACCCTTCCTGGTTCCTCTACGACTTCGTCACGCGGCCGACGGGGTTCCCGTTGGTCGACGCGCTCCTGCACCAATCGTGGACGATCGCGACCATCTCCCTCACGAAGACCCTCCTCCAGGCCGCGGTCGTCGCCGTCGCCTACGTCGCGATCTTCTTTCGACACGCACGGTCGGTCGTGCGGTCCGTCAGCGAGGAGGCGTACATCGTCGGAGCTCGGGCGCGCGGGATCTCCGAACGGACCCTCTTGTGGCGTCACGCCGCCCGCCGAGTGACGCCCTCGTTCCTTCTCATCTTCGCCCTGACGATTCCCGAATACCTCGGGGTTCAGTTCGCGGTCGAAGCGGCGTTCGTTGACCAGAGCGGGTTCGGCTTCCTGACCTTCACTTCCCTGACCCAGGGCAACCTCGCCCCGCTCGACGCCCTCGTCTTCCTCCTCGCCATCCTCGTCCTGGTCTGGGCGTTCGCCGTCGACCTCCTCGCGATCCGTCTCGACCCGCGCGGGGTGACCTCCCGGTGACCGCGGGCTCCGACCCCGGCGCGACGGCCCTACGTCCCTCTCCGACCCAGACCACGCTGCGGGCGCGATGGGCCCGGCGCCCCCCGGGCGCCGGTTTCTGGGTCGGTGTCAGCCTTCTCGGGGTCTACGTGGGGGCGGCCCTCAGTGCGCTGATCGTCTTTCATGGCTCTCTCGACCGCCTGACCGAGAATAGTGCGTGGGTCCCCCCGTTCTCGCCGATCGGTCCTTCGTGGGCCCACCCGTTCGGCATCATGCCGGGGTTCGGCACCGACCTCTTCCGGGCGCTGTGGCAGGCGACGCCCTGGGACCTCGCGATCGTCACGAGCATTCTGGCAATCGACATCTGTCTCGGCCTCTTCCTGGGGGCGATCGCCGGTCTCAACGAAGGCGGCATCCTGGATGCGGTCATCACCTTCGTCGGGGACTCCGTGGGTTCGATCCCCACGTTCTTCCTGGCAGTGGTCGTTCTCATCGGCATCGCGACGCTGGCACCCGAGGACGTCGGACTGCCCGCCTTCGTCGTGGTGTTCGGGATCATCCTCTGGCCCACCATGGCCCGTACGGTCCGCGAGCGGGCCCGCCTCGTCGGCCACGAGACGTTCGTCGAGGCAGCCCGAGCCTCGGGAGCCTCCTTCCGTCGCCTCCTGGTCCGCCACGTCCTGCCGAATTCGGTAGGCCCGGCGCTTGCCCAGGTCCCGCTCGACGTGGCGCCTATCTTCTTCGTTCTGGCAATCATCCCGTGGTTCGTCAACTGTCAGGCACCCGCGGTTCCCGGCGCGGGCTCTGCTCCCCTCCCCGTCTTCCTGCCGCACTTTCCGGGGTACTGGCCCCTGACCTCCTTCTCCTTCCCCGAATGGGGGTACCTGCTCGGGTTCGGGACCTGCGAGGGGTTCACTTTCCCGGGCGGTTTCTCCTACTGGTGGATGTATCTGTTCCCGCTGCTCGCGATCGTAGGCCTCGGGCTCGCGATCGGTCTCTTCTGTGATGGGATCGACCGGTGGCGGCGGTTCGACCGCTGAGCGGTCCGAGAGGTCGCGATGGGATTGTCCGCGAAGGACACCCCCGCTCCTTCGAGTCCCGCTACTCCCACATCGCGCGCGCGGCGGCCCCGTCGCTCCGCCAGCTTCGGTTTCTGGGTCGGG
>JBEKJT010000179.1:0-3135 GCA_050011075.1 Thermoplasmata archaeon | reverse complement strand
TGCGAACCATTTCCGCCGTAGAGACGGAGCTGGGCCGGGGTCCTTTCCTCCAGCGGTACGAAGGGGAGGACGGCATATCGGGTCCCGAGGGGGCCTTCCTTCTCTGCTCGTTCTGGTTGGTAGAATCGCTGGCGAAGTGCGGCCAAATGGACCGGGCGCTCGACCATTGGCGGGCGCTGCTGGATGTGGCCGGGCCCCTCCTCCTGTTCTCCGAACAGTTCGACCCCGACCGGAATCTGCCGCTCGGGAACTATCCTCAGGCGTTCACCCACATCGGGGTTCTACGGGCCGCCCTGGCGCTCGGATTGGTGGGTTCCGACCGGTAGCGAGGCATCGGGGGCACCGAGCGATCCTCGCTCAGGTCTCCCCGTGCCACCACGACACCCCCCTATCGAGAACCCCGGGGGAGAGCTCCCAGGCCGGCTCGACGTACTCTTTCAGAGGGTGATCAGGCCGGGGGAGACGAGGGGGGCGCGGGCATCGTCATCCGCACCGTACGGGAGAGACGGTAGACCACGACTACCTGGACCACGAGCGCCCCGAGGAACCCCACCACCATGCCCAGGGCGTACATGTTGTTCTGGTCGAACGTGTACGCGAACCCTTCTTGGAGGGCGAAGAGGAGGAACAGGAGCGTGAGAACCTCGAGCCCCGTGGTCCCCGAGACCCGTAGTCGCCAGGCGAGGACCGTCGCATAGACTGCGACCACGACCAGGAGGAAAGCGAGGACGATGTGGGCGGTCAGGAGAGGGATCGACGTGAACACGGAGAGGAAGGTCGGGGACGACGGCAGGGAAACGTACATGGCGATCGCCACTCCCAGCACGCTCTCGACGACCAGGAGCCCGAGGAGGACGGTGCTGAGGTGTCGGAGGCGACCCGGAGCGCTCCGGCCGGGGGTGGCCCCAGCCTCGCTGGACGATTCGGACACGACCCCGCCCGGCCGGTGAGTCCAGATAACCTCGACGACCTATGGAGCCCCCAACGCGGCGGCTCCGGCGATGAAGCGAGGTCGAGAACGGGAGGCGCCTCCGGCTCCCTAAATAGCGGGGCGCGGTCCGAGCGCCCGATGGTCCGTACGCCCCGTTCTCCGAGAAAGTCGGCGTCGGGAGCGAAGCCGCCCCCTCCCCCGAGAGAACCGAGGAGCGTGCGGGTCCCGAGCGTGAACTTGGTCGAGGACCCCCATGCCCACGTGGTCTGTCGGGCGTGCGGCCGGATCCAGCGGATCGAGCTCACGGAGCTCGACCGACATCTCCTGACCGAGCTCGCCGCGCGTCACCCGGAGGGTTGGAGCGTGGACGGGGTCGCGTTCTCGCTCACGGGGGCCTGCCAGCGCTGTCGCGAAGGCCCCGCCGCCCGCTGATGCCCGCGTTCCGCCTCGGAGCGCGATGACCGGTTTCTTCACCTCCCCTCGGATCGCGTGGGGACCCGGAGCGATCGAGCAACTGAGCGGCCTCGGGGCCCGGCGCGCGGTCGTCGTCGTGGACCCGGCCGTTTCCCGCGCCGGAGGTCCTCGTCGCGTCGTGGAGGAACTCGCGAAATCAGAGACCACTGTCGAGGTGATCGATGACCTCTCGGATCCGGATCGCCGCGACGAGCTCGACCGGCTCGCCGCGCGATTCCGAGGGGCGGGGGCCGACTGGGTCGTCGCGGTCGGCGGGGGCCGACTGATCGACGCGGTGAAGGCGGCTCGGCTCGGGGCGGAGCGTTCCGGGACCGGATGGGAATCGATCACACCCGTACTCGACCTTCCCGACCCTCCCCGGGTCCGCTGTGTCGCGATACCGACGACCAGCGGCAGTGGCAGCGAGGCGAGCTGGACCGCCGACCTGTGGGGCCCGGACGGTGCCCCGGTCGAGCTCGCCCACCGATCCCTCACCCCGGACTGGGCGCTCGTCGACCCGACGTTCGCCGCCGCCCTGCCCCAGGACCTCGTTCTCGACGGTGCGTTCGAGACGCTCACCCAGGCCCTCGAAGCGTACCTCTCCGCCTGGGCCAATCCGTTCTCCGATGCTTTCGCGGTCGACGCGGTCCTCACCGTCCTCGACCGGCTACCGCATGCCCTGCGATGGAGCGACGACCCCGACGCCCGGTCGGCCCTCCACTTCGCCGCCACCGGTGCCGGCCTGGCCGCGTCGAACGCCCAGCGGGGCGTTGCCCATGCCCTCGCGCGGTCGCTGATGTCGCCGACCGGTCTTTCGTACGGGCGGTTGCTTGGGATCCTCCTGCCGCATGTCCTCGAGTTCGACCGACCGTCCGCCCGGGACCGGGTGGAGGCCATCACGAGAGCGGCCAGCCGTACGGACGACCGGGGGTCGACTCCCCTCGCGGCGCGCCTTCTGCGGACGCTCGAGACGTTCCACTTCCCCACGTCGTTGGCGGTGGCCGGGGTGGAGCGGTCGCAGCTCGACGCGGCCCGGTCCTCGATCGTCACGGACACCCTTCGCTCGCCTGCGGTGCTCGCGAACCCGAGGGTCCCGACCCCGGCCGACATCGAACGGTTGCTCGAGACGGCGTTCGGACGGCCGAGCTCGTCGTAGCGCCCGGAGCGTGCGGACCGCCATTTCACACCTTCGCGGCCACGGGCTAAGTACCCGGACCCGTCCTGCGCGACGTGGTCCCGGCACCCCTGCCTCCCGAATCGGACCGGACGGGACTTCCGTCCGACTCGCGTCGGATCCTCGCCGCCCTCGATGGCGCCCGGGTCCAGCGGTTCCACTTCCGGACCATCGCGGTCGCGGGCATGGGGTTCTTCACCGATGCCTACGACCTCTTCGTGATCTCGCTCGTCCTTCCGATCCTGGTCGCGGTCGCCCCGGGCGGAGCGATCGGGAAGACCGAACTCGCCTTCCTCGGGTCCTCGGCCCTGATGGGCGCGGCGGTCGGCCAGGTACTCTTCGGCTGGCTGGGCGACCGGCTCGGCCGTCGCCGAGTCTACGGGTTCACTCTCGCCGTGATGGCGGTCGCGGCGGTCGGCAGCGCGCTCAGCGTGCCGATCGCCGGACTCTCCACGGTGACGGTGCTCATCCTCTGGCGGTTCGCGCTCGGGGTCGGCGTCGGCGGAGACTACCCGCTGAGCGCGACGATCATGAGCGAGTACTCGAACGTGAAGAACCGGGGCCGTCTGGTCGCGAG
>JBEKJT010000178.1:0-3135 GCA_050011075.1 Thermoplasmata archaeon | reverse complement strand
ATGTACATCAGGCCGATCCGCTTGTGGTCGGTCGTGAACATCCAGAGCTTGATCTTCGTGACCAACCACGGGCCGTGGTAGGCGAGTACCCACAGGAAGAACGCCGCGAGGCCGCCGACGATCCCTACGATGAGCAGGGGCGTCGTGAGGTCGGTCATCGGTTCCCCTGCGCCCTCACGCGATAAGTGTCCCTAGTACGTACGCGATGGCCGAACCGGCGAGGACGATCACGAGGACCCTCAGGAACCGCGCCCAGGCCTCGTTCGTCACCGGACCCGGCGCGGTCGGGGTGAACCGGCGGCCGAGCGGCCAGACCCGGTAGGTCCGGTCGGTGAGGTGGACCACGACCGCCCCCATGATAAACATCAGGCCGACGGCGAGCCCGAACGACTGCTCGGCTCCCGGGCTCGTGAGGGGCCCGAGGCGGACCGCGTAGACGATGAGGACCGCGATCCCAAGGAGCATCAGGACCTGGACCGCGGCGTAGAGGTCGAGGACCCGATTGCGGACCCGGCGGAACTCTGATTCGGAAGGATCGTCACTCAAAGAGGTCGATCCTCCGCAGGTTCGATCCCCTGTACCGGTCGACCCGGTAGAGGATGCCGGCCATGAACAGGAACGCGAGGGCGGCGACGACGGCCCCGACCCCGATCGCGACCGCGTCGATGAGGTGGCCTCCGACCACGCCCACTAGACCGTAGACGACCGTGGCAGCCCCCACCGTACCGATCACGAGGAAGACCGCGAGGATCCCCCACAACGGGGCCGTGTTCCACTTCGGCGGCTCGTTGGGACTACTCACCGCCCCTCACCTCCGCGGCGGTCACCGGCGTGGACGTGGGCGCACTGACGGTCGGGTAGGCTCCCGCGAACGGATTCGCCCGCGCCGCGAGACGGCGATGGTAGCTACGGCGGTAGCGCCAGTGGAACAACCCCAGGACCACTGCGTTCACGGCAAAGATCGGACCGATCGTCATCACGACGGTGCTCACGGGGATCTGCACCCCCGGGGTCTCCCCGCCCCAGACGGTCATCAGAATGAAGAACTCGAGCAGCGAGGTCCCGAACCAGATGAACACCGGCCGATCGCGGGGGTGTGTGCGCTTCGACCGGTCGAGGTACGGGAGGAAGAGGAAGTACACGAGGAGGGCCGTCGTGATGCCGATGGCGAGGACCGGGGTGACGCCCGCGAAGTCGACGAACTTGAACAGCCAGAGGAAGTACCAATCGGGTTCTGTGACCACGCCGGCCGCCGCGAGGTTTCCTACGTAGGTGGGCAGGCTCCACGGCCAGAGCGCGGCGATCCCGAAGAGGACGCCGACGTAAAGCAGGCCCCACTTCGTGATGTACCAGAAGATGTGCGGCATGAACGGGACGGCCTTCTTGTCGTCCTTCTCGGTGTAGCGCCGACGTTGGAGCGGGTCGGAGGTCGCGGGCGGGGCGATCCCGTGCGACTCGAAGAGCGCGATGTGCGCGTAGAGGAGGGCGCCGAGCGCGAGCGGGATCAGGAGGACATGGGCGTCGAACATCCGAGAGAGGAGTCCCTGCGAGGTCCCGTCGGCGAGGATGAACGGCCCGAGCAACGGTCCGAACGTCGGAAGCCGCAGTGCCAGCACGATCCCGACGTTGGTTGCGTTGTAGGAGAGCTGGGTGTAGGGCAGAAGGTACCCGGTGAACCCCATCCCGAGGGTCATCACCATCAGGAGGGTGCCGACCATCCAGGAGAACTCGCGCGGGGCTTTGTAGACCCCGACGTAGTAACCGCGGAAGAGGTGGACGAACATCAGGAATATCATCGCGTAGGCGCCGTAGAGATGGGTCGAGAGGAGCAGCGACCCCATCGGGACCGAGTGGATGATGTAGTACGTGGAGCACCACGCCGCGGGCGCGACCGAAAAGGTGCCGGTCGGTTGACCGCACGCCGTGAGCGTGGGGGCGGTGCTCGGTTGGTAGTACAGGAGCAGGAGTGCGCCCGAGATGACCTGGTAGAGGAACGCGTTCACGACGAAGGCGCCGGTCCAGTAGGACGGCTTGAACGTGAACTCGGGTTGGGGACGCAGGGCCCACTTCTTCATCGAGGTGCGGTCCTCGACGAACCCCCAGATCCGGTTCAGGGACCGATTGTACCACCGGGAGAGCGTCACGCGGCGTCCTCCGGGGTCACGAGATGTTGCACAGGATCACCGGGGTCTCCTTCGCGATCTGGCTGGTCGTCCCGACCGAATAGTCCCCCTGCAGAGTGTCGAGGTGGCCGTTGACCGGGGGCGAGTCGGGGGTCATATTCACGGCGAAGATGTTGCCGCTCGCATCGGTATCTAGCACCACCTGGGGCAGCGGCAGCACCGCCGGACCGGTCAGGTTGGAGGCCCCGTTGGTGGCATCGTAGGTCGAGCCGTGGCAGGAGCAGTGAATGTAGAACACCTTGCCGCCGGGGGTCTGGGGGCAGGTGTTGGGAGGGTAGTACGATATCGCCGGGGCCGGACAACCGAGGTGCTGGCAGATCGCGCTGAAGGCGACGAGCGACTTGTGGGTCCCGATGCCGTTGAGGACGTTCTCCGCGCCGGGGTTGCTCGTGCTGGGCGGGTCGCCGTTCGCCGGATACAGATTGAGGAAGAAGTTCGGCTCGTTCTGGAGCGGGTAATAGAAGAGGTAGTCACTGCTCGTTTCCACGTTGTACGAGGCCTCGGCCTTGGCGACGGTGAGCGGACTCCCGTCGACATCGATCAGTTGGACGCGCGGATAGCTCGAGATCCCGACCGTGGGAGGCTGGATGTACTGCAGCGCGCCGAACCCTATGCCTCCCGCACCGGCGCCGACCAGGGCGCCGACCGCGATGAGTTTGAGGACGTTGCGCTTGGTCTCATCGACGTCGCCCTCGGGTCCGGGAGCGCCTGAGGCGACCCGGTGGATCTGGCCGACGGGGAAGTCGAGCGCGGGCGAGCGGCTCGTTCCGAACGGGCACGATGTCGCGCAGTCGAAGCCGTCCGGTCTCACAGGGTCCTCCCCCGAGTGTCCGGGCGGGCATCCTCCGTCTCGCTCGGGTCGGGTTCCCGCGCATCACCGGGCAGTTCGGCGCGTTCGCTGCCGTGGTAGACCGCCCAAATGATGCCGATACCCATCAGGACCACCAGGATC
>JBEKJT010000177.1:0-3136 GCA_050011075.1 Thermoplasmata archaeon | reverse complement strand
GGGGAGCCGAACGCTACGAGTTCGCGACCGCCCTGGGCGTGTCCGGTGTGGTCTGGACCGCGGCTGGCATGTCCGTCTACCTCGGCGTAGACCCATCCTTGGTCGGTTCCTTCCTCGGATTCGCGATCGTAGGCGTGGCCTCCGTGGGGGCGGGGACGGCAGGAGCCCTTCGAAAGAGAGGCCGGGATTCCCGAGGGGGCAAGCCCGTACCTTGAGGATCTCCCCATTTCGAACCTAGTGGTTCTGCCACTCCTCGCGGCTTCTCGGTCGTCGATACACGAGTGTACCATGTCGCAGTTCTCGACCGGTTAGGGGTCGGGACTCGGCCGACCCCGCACGCCCTGAGCTTGAAATAGGTGGGGGCCGCTCGTAATCAGGGTTGGGCGAACCTCCTGCGGCCCCGGCCGGAAGTCGGCGCCGTCCGTCCCGCACCCGCGAATCACCAATCTTTCAGACGCATACCTCCGTTGACGTGCGATGTCGGTGCGGAACCCGCATCCCTCGCGGCGAGGTTGTGTTCGGAATCAGGAATATACCTCCGTCCTTGGAGTACCGGTTCCGCGATGGGATCTTCTGCTCGTACCGGTGCATCCGCGCCTTTTGCCTCGAGTCTCTCGAGATCCTCGACGCGCTCGACACTCCGGATTCGAGGATAATGGCCACCGACCTTCACGACATCCATCGTTGGGTCGCTGAGATCCTTGCTACGGTTCTGGGCGAGTAGGTTGGCGTCCGGTCGGGAGCGGTTGTTCACCAGGCCGAGGGGTTCATAGATCCCCCACTTGAGTCGTGAGGTTCCGGTAACGTTCCAGTTCTGACCTCAGCGACCCACTACGGTGGGAAGAGGAGGCGCATTTCACACGCAGGGCGGTCGATCGGTTCGGGGCGCCGCAACGCGTTCACCCGATGGCCCGCAGACGGCCACCCGATGAGCGTACCGCTGGAGCCGATGTCACTCCATCGAGGCGTGGCGATCGGGGGATCGGTACCGCTTCGGTGGTTCCCAGGGCTCCATTCGGTTCCCCTCGAGATCCGTAGCCCAACCAAAGCGGCCGTAGTCGGATTCCTCGACCTTCTCAGACACGGTCACACCCTCCTTTCGGAGCTGAGCGAGGGTGCGTTCGAGGTCATGGACTCGGTAATTCACCTGCGCCGTGGGATGGCCGGGCCCCCACTCCCTATCCTGTTCTGCCAAGACGGCCCATACGGTATGGCCTACCAGCTTACTCGAGCGCGGGCTGATCCACTTGAATACGGCGACGTGGTCCTTGACAGAAATCCCGAGGTGAACTCGGTACCCGTCGGCCAGTTTCTCCGGGTTGCGGGCCCTTAGGAATTTGCCGCCAATCCCGGTAACCCGTCTCCCCGGACGCCGACGCCCCGCGATTCGATCCCTTCCCACCGGTTCGGAATCTCGTGAGCGACAAAAAGACGTTGTGGGGTCTTGTCGAGGGAAGACCACCCTCCTCGCCGCCGGAACGTGGCTGCCATCACGCCCGCACGCACGGGTCCGGAAACAGTCCGCGGTCTCACCGACCACTCTTCCGGGGTGCCAGATCCCGCTGCAACGCCGGGGCCAGCCGCCGACGCCATTCGCCGGAATCGTTTCGCCTCAGTTCTTCGGCGTGTTGAGCCGTTTCCAAGGCGGAAAGTCGACGAGGGCCCTTCTCCAGTCGTAGCCCTACAAACTCGAGGTGGGACTTTCGGGGGCCGTCGGAGACGATGCGATACCAGAATTGCGAATGCCGGTAGGGACCGTCAAGATGGGTATTCGTCCACGCTAGTTCCGACGGGTTGAGGCGAACCAGACGGCGGATCCGTCGAAGACGGCCCCCTGCCCGCGTGGTGTCGGTCATGACCAGGGCGTCCTCACTCAACCACTGGACCGAACGCCGGGTCGGGTCGGAGAAGAGGGCCCCGTCGCTTGGGCCGAAGTCGGTGCACCAGGCGTACGCGGCCTCCGCCGGAACGTGAAGCGGTTGCCGGAAGTGGTAGCGGAAGGATAGTATCGGCATCTTGGAGTTCTCCTTCGACGGGACCGGGGATGAATGGCGAGGTTTAAGAACCGACCGGCGGTCGCGCGCCAGTGCGGCCGTACGGGGCACCGGCCCTTAGGCCAGAGTGGCCGTACCCCGCGACCTCGCAAATTTGAGGCACACCGGCGCTGACGTGGGGGTCGACGAGGGCAATTGTGACCGACCCTTCGATGGGACAGTCAATATGAACGATGGGACCTACCGAGGGATGCCGTACTCCGGTAGGAAGGGAAATCTGCCATGCCCACGAAATCAACTCAGACCAATTCCGATCGAGAGATTCTGGTGGCGGGAGCCACAGGACAGCAAGGCGGCGCGGTGACCCGGAGCCTCCTCAAGCGGGGTTTCACCGTTCGCGGTCTCAGCCGCGACCCTTCCAAGAAATCCGAAGGTCGGGACCCTCGAATTCGATGGGTCCAGGGGGATCTGCACGATGGCAAGAGCCTCGATTCCGCTCTTCGGGGAGTCCATGGGTTCTTCCTCGTCACGACTCCCTTCACGGGGGGTTGGGGAAGACCCCCCGATATCGAAGGGGAGGTCCGGGCGGGCACCGTGGCGCTCGAGTCCGCCAAGCGAGCTAGGACCCCCCACGTGGTTCTCAGTACCGTCATGGGCGCCGGAGGTCAGAGTGGGCCCATCGGGATCCCGCACTTTGACTCCAAAATGAGGATCGAACAGCACGCCCGCTCCCTCGGAGTGCCGGCGACCATCGTCCGGCCGAGCTTCTTCATGGACAATATGTTCCAACCCTGGACTCTCCAGGGTCTCCGAGCGGGTGTCGTCAGCATACCGATCAAGCCGGAAACCAAGATCCCGATGGTCGCGGTACGGGACATCGGGGAGATCGTCGCCCGCGCGTTCGAGCAACCCGAGCGGCGAATCGGTACCGATGCAGAGCTCCAGGGAGACGAGAAGACGTACCCCGAGATGGTTGCGCTGATCTCGGCTCGGCTCGGCATTCCCGCCAAGTTCGTGGAGATGTCGGATCAAGTGGCGTTGCAACAGATTGGGGACGACGCTCTCCGGATGTACCGCGGGTTCGACCACGGCGGATTTAGGACCGACATCGCGGCGCTGGAACGGCAGTGGGACCTCAAGAT
>JBEKJT010000176.1:0-3190 GCA_050011075.1 Thermoplasmata archaeon | reverse complement strand
TACCATCCCGAGAGCCAGCTGGGTGCGTTGGATTGCGAGTTTTGGACGTCCGAAAGGAAGTCGCTGACGTACCCCGAGGTGAACTTCAGGATCCCGTCGGTGAGCCAAGCGACACCGAGGAGCAGTCGGAACGCGGTCTTCAGGACCCGCGCATGGCGGGCCCACCAAGAATTGGATTCGACAACTGTCGCATTCATCCTCTACCTTCCCCGTTTGGCTTGGCCCACGCACGGCGCTCTAGTAAATAAACACCGAACGTGAAACTTGGCACAGCTTCGAAGGTCGGCCCAGCGGCCGTCGAAGACGGTTCGGAGAGCGGTCTACGGCTTCCAGGCCGGGGCAGAGTATCCCTCCGGAATCCGGGGGGGTGACACCCCGCCGCCGAAGGGGTCGGGCTTCTCTGCGACCGCCCGGCCCTCTTTGCGGCACAGGTAGGCATCGATCGCCTCGGCGGCCTTGGTCCCCGCGGCCATCGCATGGACCACCGACCGGCCTCCGGCCGCGAAGACGCCCTCGAGGTCGGTGCTGCTGTCGGTGTGTGCCCCTTCGGGCCAACCTTTGTTCCCGATCTTGAGACCGAGCTCGGCCGAGAACCCCGTGAGGTCGGCCTTCTCCCCGATCGCCATGATGATCGTGTCGCACTCGATCGTCTCTTGGGCGCCCTCAATCGGTTGGACTGCCCGACGACCGGAATGGTCGGGGGCGCTCAGCTCCATCTTCTGGAAGACCATCCCTTGGACGTGGTCCTTTCCGAGGATCTCGAGGGGAGAGAGGAGCCAGCGGAAACTGACCCGCTCCGGCTCGGTCTCGCGGATCTCCTCTTCGCCCGCCGGCGACTCACCGCGGGTCCGGCGATAGGCCATCGTAACGCTGGCCTCGGGGGAGAGACGCCGTGAGGTGCGGACCGCGTCGATCGCCACGTCCCCTCCGCCGACGACGATGATCTTCCTTCCGAGGACCACCGGACGCTTTTGGTTGACATCGTAGAGGAAGTCGAGCGCCGGGATGACCTCGGGAAGGTCCTCTCCCGCGATCCCGGGATAGCTCGCCTTGGACGCCCCAATCGATACGAACACGGCTCGGTATCCTTGGGTGAGCAGGCTCTCCGGCGTGAAATCGATACCCCCGGTCTTGCCCTCCACGAACGTGAGGTCGAAGTCGCGGAAGCGCTGGAGGTCGACCAGGAGCTCCTGGTTGGGCATTCGATAATGGGGGATCGCGCCTGCCTGGCCCCCCACAGCACGCTGTCGCTCGAACACCGTGACCGAGTAGCCGCGGAGGCAGAGCTCCCACGCCGCCATCAGGCCGGCGGGACCGGCGCCGATGATTGCGACTCGTTCGTGTCGGGGGGCGCTCGGCACGTACGCGAGGTCTGAGGTCCCGAACTCGAGCGCGGCGCGCTTCAAATGACGGATGGCGATCGGGACTCCGCGCCCCTTCATGATGCAGGCGTCTTCGCAATAGTGGTAGCAAACCTTGCAGAGACTGGTCGCGAGCGGGTTCTCGCGTAAGGTCAAACGAGCCGCCTGGTCGAATTCGCCGTTGGCAATCAGCCCAATGTACCCTCGGCAGTCCTGAGTGATAGGGCAAGCCTCGACACAGAACGGGAGCGCGCATTGCAGACAGCGCTGTGCCTCGAGCATCGCCTCCTCCCGGGAGTATGAGTGCAAGACCTCCCGAAAATCGGCGGTACGCTCCTCGGGGTGCTCTTCCGGGACCTCGATGCGAAGGTATCGAGATTCCGCGTCGGTCATCGAGTCCACCCGGGGAAGCTCCTCAGGCCTTCAAACCAACTCGTCCGCCCTCATAAACAGCTCGGCCCGGTGATGGGGCGTGCGAGACCCTCGCACAACCGAGTAGAGTGCCGTCCCGGTCCACCGGACCAAGCGGAAAGCTCGACCTAATGAACCGCCTCTCGGTGGGCTGCCATGGCTACCGACGCCAAGCCGGAATGGAGGAAACTCTCCCCGTCCGAAGAGTCCGTCATCGTCCACAAAGGGACCGAACGACCCTTCTCGGGGGAGCACGAGACTCGACACGACCCCGGAACGTACTCCTGCAAACGGTGCGGTGCTCCCCTGTTTCGGTCGGAGGACAAGTTCGACTCCGGGTGCGGCTGGCCGAGCTTTGACCAGGAGATCCCGGGCGCGGTCGCTCGAGTTCCCGACCGGGATGGCGCACGCGTAGAGATACAATGTCGGGCCTGCGGCGGTCATCTCGGACACGTCTTCGAGGGCGAGAGCTTCACTCCCAGAAACACTCGCCACTGCGTGAATTCGATCTCGTTGGTGTTCACTCCGAAAGCCTGACCGGGGTTTCTCCGGGAGGCCGGTATCCCGCCGGAGAACGTCTTGGGTTTTACACCGGGTGGCCAACGATTAAACCGTGGGGTCCCTGACCCGTCGGAGGAAATCGCGGTCGCGGGTTCGCGACGGCGGAGGCGGTCATGGAAGGGCTGATGATGGACGATTATCCGCTGACCCTAGCACCGGTGATCGACCGGGCGGGGCGGTTGTTCCCCACGGTCCGTGTGACGACCCGGGCTCCGGATCGTTCGCTACGGTCGACGGACTACGCGACGGTGGTCCGCCGAGCCCGCACGCTCGCTGCCGGGCTGCTCGACTCCGGCGTGCAACCGGGGGACCGGATCGGAACATTGATGTGGAACCAGTCGAGCCACCTCGAGGCTTACCTCGGCGTCCCGGCCTCGGGCGCGGTCCTTCACACGCTCAACCTCCGTCTGCCGCCCGACCACCTCGCCTACGTGATCAACCACGCGCAGGACCGGTGGATCCTCGTGGACGACGTCCTGCTTCCGATCCTGGCCAAAGTTCGGGACCGCATCCAGCCCGAGCGGGTCCTCGTGGTCCCGTTCTCGGGCCAGAAGGTGCCCGAAGGCTTCGAGGACTACGAGCAGTTCCTCGGAGGACACGCCCCGCGGAATGAGTTGCCCGCACGGTCGGAAAGGGACGCCGCGGTTCTCTGCTACACATCCGGAACGACCGGTAGGTTGAAGGGAGTCCTCTACTCCCACCGGTCGATCGTGCTCCACTCCTTCGCCGAGGCGATCGGCATCGGTCTCACCCAGGCCGACGCGGTCCTCGTGGTAGTGCCGATGTTCCACGTCAACGCCTGGGGCCTTCCGGTCACCCTGACGATGCTCGGTTCGCGTCAGGTGCTCCCCGGACCT
>JBEKJT010000175.1:0-3199 GCA_050011075.1 Thermoplasmata archaeon | reverse complement strand
CGTGGTCGGGTCGCGGGGGCTATCGACCGCCCGACGGATCCTTCTCGGCAGCGTATCGACGGCGCTGGTCAACCACGCGCCCTGCCCGGTGCTGGTCGTTCGGCCCCCGGCGACTACGAAGCCCGCTGCGCCACGATGACCCGGGTCGGAACCGGGAGCTTGTGCGAGGCCTTGCGGAGCGCCTCGCGAGCGTCGGCGAGGTGCGCCTCGGTCGTGTAGACGGTCAGGAGGGCGGTGCCGATCTGGGCGCGCACGGCGTGGCCCACGGGCTTGCCGAAGGCACGTCGCATCCCGTCGGAGATACGGTCGGCGCCGGCCCCAGTGGCCATCTTGTGTTCGCGAAGGACCTGGTGCGGGTAACGGCGGACCTTGAGATGGAACTCGTTCGGGGCGACCTTCTCGAGCACCCGCACCGCGCTGATGCGAGCCGCCTCGAGGGCGATGTCGCGGACCTGCGCGGCCTCTTCGGTGTCCAGGGTGAGGCTGAGCGGGAACGCCTGGCGTAGGTTCCCCGTGTCGAACTGCGTGATCCGGCAGTTCGGTACGCCGCCCATGTACTCGCGGCGGGTGTAGACCTGGCCCTCGACCTTGCGGTACATCCGGGCCGGTTTGCGTGTCATGGGAGCCGCCGAGACTGCCCACGTGCTAAAAGGGTTGCGGCGGTCCGATGGACCGGGACCATCCCGACGGGCCCGGGTCCACGGCCCTATCCTCCGCGAAGGCGGCGCGCGCCGCCCCGGGCGGCTCGAACCTCGACCGCCCGGACGCCGGCGTGGAGGAGCCACTCGACCACGGCCCCCCGACGCTCCATCGACCGCGGGAGCGCCACGAACGTTCCGCCGAACATCGCCTGGGCAGCCCAGGCTCCTCGTCGTCGCAGCGCCCGAAGGGTCGATCTCAGCCGCGGAGGCGCGAGGCCGACCCGGTCGGTGAACTGCTCGCTCGCGTCGAAAAGCGCCTCGGGGGAGGGCCGGTCCCCGAGGCTCGCCCAGACCCCCCGGGCTGCGTCGATGCGCTGGAGCAGGCCTCGTTGACCGAGGACCCGGGGAGAGGGGATCGAAGGTGTCACCACGCCCACCAGGACCGCGGGAGGGAACGGGGAATGGACGACGTCACCGTAGGGAGGTACGCCCGGTCGCCGACGGACCTCGAGGCCTCCTCCCAGGATCGCCGCGACCCCTCCCAGGCCACCACCGCCGAAGAGGTCGGCGAGATGCGCGACCTCGACCGCGCGCGACCGTGGGATCGGGAACAGGCCGGCGACGGCGAGGGCAGTGGCCGTCGCTCCTGCGGCGCTCATGCCGAATCCCTGGCCGAGGGGGAGCTCGTGCGTCAGATGGACGGACAGGGTGCCGGTCGTCGCGGAGAAGAGCCGACGTGCCACGTCCTCGGAGATCGGCAGCGGGACGGCGACGTCGCTCGAAACGTGGATTCGCCGCGGGCCGAGGGGTCGGTATCGGGCGATTGCGTGGACCCCCAGCTCGAGAACGATCCCCGCTCCGACCGAGCCCCGCCCCCGCGGGTCCCGCGCGGTGGCCTCCGGCCGGAAGACCCCGGTCACGTGGCCCGGGGCGAATGCCCGTGCCACGCGCTCCGCCGCCCTCGCCATCGGCGCCCCGCCGTGGGTTCGAGTTACGACTACTTATAAGCGGCCATGTTCTTAGAAATCCATCAATCCGCCACGTGCGGTCGGTACCCAGCACACCATGAGCGAACCGGAAGCACCCGCCGCCTCCCACGACGCGTTCGACCGAGTGAACTTCCTCGAACTGCGGAACACGCAGCTCGCCGAGGCGATCAAGCGGGTCGAGAGCGAGCGCCACTACATGGAGGCCGAGATCCTACGGCTCCAGCGGGAGGTCAAGCGGCTCAAGACCGAGCTCGACCGTCTCCGGTACCCGCCGCTCATCGTCGGCAGCGTCCGGGACGTCCTGACCGACGGACGGGTGATCGTGAAGTCGTCCACCGGCCCGGATTTTGTCGTGAACTCGGCCGAAACGGTCGAGCACGGCAAGATCACGGTCGGCAGCCGCGTGGCGCTCAACAAGCAGACCTTGGCCGTGATGGGAGTGCTCCCCGCGTCCCTCGACCCGCTCGTCACCGCGAGCGAGATCGTCGACAAGCCGAACGTTTCGTACGCGGAGATCGGGGGCCTTTCCGACCAGATCCGCGAGATCCGCGAGGCCGTGGAGTACCCTCTGCTGCGTTCCGAGCTTTACAAGAAAGTCGGGGTCGACCCCCCGAAGGGCGTCCTCCTCATCGGCTCGCCCGGAACGGGGAAGACGATGATCGCGAAGGCCGTCGCCCACCACACGAACGCGACGTTCGTGCGGCTCGTCGGCAGCGAGCTCGTCCAGAAGTACATCGGCGAGGGCGCGCGCCTCGTGCGCGAACTCTTCCAGCTCGCGCGCGAGAAGGCGCCGACGATCATCTTCATCGATGAGGTCGACTCGATCGGGGCGAAGCGCCTCGAGGTCGCGACCAGTGGGGACCGGGAGGTCCAGCGGACCCTCATGCAGCTGCTCGCCGAGATGGATGGGTTCGAGCCCCTCGCGAACGTGAAGATCATCGCGGCCACGAACCGTCCGGATATCCTCGACGAGGCGCTCCTGCGGCCCGGCCGCTTCGACCGGATCATCGAGGTCCCGGTGCCGACCTATCAAGGACGGGCTGAGATCTTCAAGATCCACACCCGCGGGATGGCGATCCGCGAGACGATCGACTTCGAGGCGCTCGCCGGCCGATGCGAGGGCGCTACCGGGGCCGACACCCGCGCCATCTGTACGGAGGCGGGGATGTGGGCGATCCGGGAAGAGCGCGATAGCGTGACCGCGGCGGACTTCGACCGAGCGATCGAGAAGGTCGTCGGCGAGGAAGAGCTCCGCAAGGAATCGGTCACGATGTTCGCTTAGACCGGGCTCCTCTCGTCCCGACCCGGGATCTCGTATCAGGGTGACGCCAGCGTCCGGGCCCGACCGAAGATCCGGGGGCCCGCTCCGACCGAAAGGTCGAGGAGATACGCCGACTCGCCCGGACCGTAAGCGACCGGGCGGTCGGGCGTGACCCGAGTTGCGGTCGTGCTCAGCTCGTCCAGGATCGCCGGGACCGCCTGCAGTCCGAGGCAGAGGTGGAGCTGGGCTCCGTTCCCCGCGTCGCCCCGGTAGTATCGACAGCGTTCGAACGGACCCAGGACGAGCGG
>JBEKJT010000174.1:0-3202 GCA_050011075.1 Thermoplasmata archaeon | reverse complement strand
CCCCATCGGCGGCGAGTGCCTGTTCGATGTTGTGGACGAAGGAATCCTCGTGGTCGATGAGCAGGATCCTCATCGGGCCTCTCCCACGAGCTCCGCTTCGATGTGCGAAAGCTTCGCGAGCGTCTCGTGAAACTCTCGGGAGGGTTCCGAGTGGTAGACGATCCCGGCGCCGGCCGCCGTGTAGAGCCGGTCGCCGGAGGCGAAGGCCGTGCGGATCGCGAGCGCCCAGTCCGCCCGGCCCCCGGGCTGGAGCAGTCCGACCGCCCCCGCGTAAGGTCCTCTCCACGTGGCCTCTTCGCGCCGCAGAAGCTCGATCGCGCGGATCTTGGGTGCGCCGCTGACCGTGCCGGCGGGAAAGGCAGCTCCGAACGCCTGCCACGCGCCGACGCCCGACCGCAGTTCCCCCGTGACGCGACTCACAAGGTGGTCGAGGCGCGCATAGCGGACGCGACGCTCCTTTGAGAGAAGGCGGACCGAGCCCGGCCGGGCCACCCCGCCGAGGTCGTTCCGGGCGAGGTCGACGAGCATGCGATGTTCGGCGAGCTCCTTCGGGTCGACCTCGAGCGGAAGCCGTCCCTCCGCCTCGGGCCCGGGCCAGATCGTGCCGGCGATCGGATTGACGTAGGCTCGCCGCCCATCGACCTCTACGACCGATTCGGGGGTCGCGCCCACGAGCTCCCGGTCGCCGAACCGGAGGTAGAAGAAGAACGCGTAACGCTCGGAAGCCCGGAGCCGTCCGGCGCGCTCGAGAAGGTCGCAGGGACGAGGCCACGCACGGCGGTGGGAGAGCACGACCTGGTAGGCTTCCCCGTCACGGATGTCCTGATGCAGACGACGAACGCTCCGCTCGAAGGCGCCTTTCCGGAGCGAATCTTCCTTCGGCCGACCCGGGGCGGACCTCGAAGAGGTCACGACCCGTCGAGCGCGCACGGGATGGACGTCGGTCGCGCTGACCTCGGCGAACTCGCCCAGCGGGAAGGGAGGGCCGGACGGAAAGGAGCGCAACGCCGGCTCGAACAGGCCCACGCTATCGAACCCTGCGTAGCCTACGATGGCGCGTCGTCGTCCCCCCTTCAGGAACCGGTCGCTCGCTCGCGCGAATTCGGTGATGTCGGTCGAGGGCACCAGTGTCCGCACGTCCTCGGCGCTCACGAACGAGACCGCCACGCCGGACCCGCGGGCGCGGTCGGAGCCTCGTTCGAAGTACCCGGCGACTTCGGAGCCGGAGGCACGCGCTACGAAATCGTCCCAGGGGTCCGTCATCGCTGCCCGTCGGTCACCAGAGCTCGGTGGAGGGCCCGCAGGACCTCCGGACCGCGTCGTTCGGGAACCGCCACGGAAAGTGATCGAGGGGTCGCGCTGAACCCTTCGGCGCCGAGCACGGCGGCCGGGGGCAGCCGGTCGAGGTCGTCGAGGATCCCGTCCCCGATGGCGATGACGAGCGTCACAGGATACGGCCCCTCGACCATCGCCGCCGCCTCTCGGGTCACGGGCGCGAGGGCGCGGATCGCGGCCAGGACCTGCGTGGGGTCCAGCACGAGGCAGAGAAGAGCGGAGGAAGTGTACAACTGGACGAGATTGACCCCGGCCAAAGCGAGCCGCTGGGAGACCTCGGCCACGATCCCTGGCCGTTGCCGGCCTCCGGGGACCCTCAATCGCAGGAGCCGAAGCGGACGCAGCATCGTGAGGGCTCGGTTCCGACGCCCGGCCAGTGCCGGGGCGATGGTCGTCACGACCGACGGGTCGTCGAGCGACCGTACCCGAAGCACGATCGATTGGGCCCGGGCCGGTTCGATGGTGAGCGGGTGGAGCACTCGGGCGCCGAACTGGGCCAGCTCCTCGGCCTCCTCGTAGGAGAGCTCGGGGATCGGACGCGCGTCGGGTACCTCGCGAGGGTCAGCCGAAAGGACCGCGACGTGGCGCTTGACGAGCTCGACCCTCGAGGCTCCGAGGAGGGCCCCGATCGCGGCGGCGGCGTAGTCGGATCCCCCGCGGCCGAGCGTTGCCACTCGCCCTTCCAGGCTCCGTCCGAAGTACCCCGTGACGACCGGGAGGTCGCCCCGAGCGAGGAGGCGACCGAGGCCCCGTCGCACGGCGGTGCGGGAACGGTCAAAGAGGATGCAGGAGGCCCCGTACGCGTTGTCGGTGATCAGGCCGAGATGGTCGGCCTCGACCGGAACCGCGGGGATCCCTCGTTCGCGTAGCCGGGCGGCGAGCCAGTGGACCGCGAGTCGTTCGCCCTGGCTCAACACCCGGTCGGCCAGCGCAGGGTCACGAGCGGACGAAGTTTCGACCTGGTCGAGCAGCCCTCGGAGACGCACGAGCGCGCGCTTCCCCGCGGTCGGGAGGTTCGGATGGCGACGGAGGATCTCTTCGCAGACGCGTCGGTGAAGGGCCGCCGAACGAGGGTGCCCGAGGGTCTCCACGAGGAGGTCCGTGACCCCCTCGCGTGCCGATGCGACCAGCACGAGAGGTGCTCCCTCCTGTCGGACGTTCTCGACGTCCCGGACGAGCTCCTCGACGTCCGCCAGGGAGGCTCCCCCGAACTTCAAGACTACCGGCGCTCGGGAACGGGGCACGGGGACTATCGCCCTCCCCCATCGACCACGCCATTGCAAAGAGCGAGCTCGGCGTTGAGGACCGAACCGCCCGCACCTCCCCGAACGGCGTTGTGCGAAAGCACGAAGAACCGGAGGTACGGTGCTTCCCAGCGGACGCGGCCCACCACGGCGGCCATCCCGCGGGCCCGAGCCGGACTCCCTGCCCAGCGGTCGCGCAGGGGCTGAGGACGGTCTACCTCCGACCGCAGTTCGACCGGCGGGTGAGGCGCGGTCGGTAGGTCGAGGCCGGCCAGCGGGTCGAACGACCTCCAGGCCCCCTCGATCTCCGCCGTCGTCGGGCGAGATCTTGCTTCTACCGTCACGGCCTCGAGATGCCCCTCTCGGGTGGCGACCCGCGCGCAATGGGCGAGCACCGGGACTGGTGATGAGGCGATGCGCGACCCGCGTCGCGTACCCAGGATGTAGGCGGTCTCCCGCCCCATCTTCTCCTCCTCCTCGCGAATGTACGGCACGACGTTGTCGGCGATGGCGAGCGACGGGACCCCGGGATACCCCGCGCCTGATAGGGCCTGGTAGGTCGTCACGTGGATCGCCCGGGGTCGCAATAGGTCCATGACCGGAGCGAGCGCGAGGACGAGGCC
>JBEKJT010000173.1:0-3260 GCA_050011075.1 Thermoplasmata archaeon | reverse complement strand
TCCGCGTCGCGAGCGTCGACCAGACGCTCCAGGAGCTCATCGCACGGGGTGACCGAGTGGTCGACAAGGTGTCGCGGGCCGGCGCCCGCGGGCGACGCGTCGGTTTCGCGCATCCCTCCGCGTTCGGCGGGGTCCTGGTCGAGTTCGTGGGAGGCCCATGAGCCGGATCGTCTCTACCGACCTCCAACCGCTCTACGACAGCCGGGGTCGCCTGACTGTGGAAGCGACGATCGTCCTCGAGTCGGGGGTCCGCGCGCGGGCTGGGGCGCCGAGCGGTGCGAGCACGGGGGTGCACGAGGTGCGCGCTTTCCCCGAAGGTGGGGTCCCCGAGGCGGTCGTGACGTTCCGCCACCGGGTCGCACCCCTCTTGGCCGGCCTCGAATCGGGCGATCAGTTGGCAGTCGACACTCGCTTGCACGAGGTGGATGGGACGGCTGATTTCTCGCAGATCGGCGGCAACACGGCGACCGCGGTGTCGGTCGCGAACGCGATCGCCCACGGTGCGGAGACCGGACGACCCTTGTGGAAGGTCCTCGCTCGGCCGACGGTCGACGGAACCCGGTTCCCCGCGATCGTGGGCAACTGCCTCAACGGCGGCCGCCACGCGATCGGTGGCCCCGACATCCAGGAGTTCATCGCGTTCGCCGAATGCGCCCGCCCCGAGGAATCGGTGGCGGCCGCGATCCGGGTCCACAGCCTGATCGGTGAAGAACTGCACCGGCGCCTTCCCAAGCAGGCGCTCGGACGGGGAGATGAGGGCGGCTGGGTCGCCCCGCTCGGGAACGTCGAGGCGATCGAGCTCCTCACCGACGTCTGCGCCCGAGTGCGCGACGAGATGCACCTCGCGGTGCATCCGGGACTCGACCTCGCGGCAAGCGAGTTCTACAAGAACGGACAGTACCGGTACAAAGAACAGACGCTGGACACCGAGGGCCAGGTCGCCTTCGTCGCGCGACTCGTGGACCGGTATGACCTCCGATTCGTCGAGGACCCCCTCGACCAGGAGGCGTTCGACGCCTTTGCCGCTCTCACCCGCGAGGTCGGAAAGCGCACCCTCGTGATCGGGGACGACATTTACGTGACCAACGCCGAACGCCTGCGCCGCGGGATCGAACTCGGGTCGAGCAACGCGGTTCTCGTGAAGGTGAACCAGGTGGGGACCCTGACCGATACCCTCACCACGGTCGACCTCGCAAATGAGCACGGGCTCGCGACGATCACTTCCCATCGCTCCGGAGAAGTCCCCGAGGGTTGGCTCGCCCACGTGGCGCTCGGAACAGGGGCGCGGGGTCTGAAATGCGGGGTTCTTGGGGGAGAGCGCTTGGCAAAGCTAAATGAACTCTTGCGGCTCGCCCGAGCCACCGGAACGTAACGATCGATGCCCGAGGACGAGACGCTGAGCGAGGAACAGGCCGTCGCGAGCGATGGCCAGGACATCCGCCCGGGAGAGCTGTTGATCCCGGAGGACACCTACCTCACGTCGGGGGTCCATATCGGTACCCAACAGAAGTCGGCGTCGATGCGCCGGTTCGTCTACAAGGTCCGGTTCGACGGCCTCCACGTCCTCGACGTGCGCGAGACCGACCGCCGCATCCGCTTCGCGGCGAAGTTCTTGGCGCGGTTCCCCGCCGAGCGGATCCTCGTGGTTTCCCAACGCCAGTACGGCCAGAAGCCGGTCCGCGTCTTCGCGAAGACCGCCGGAGCCATCTCCTTCGCGGAGCGGTTCGTTCCCGGCTGCCTCACGAACCCGAATCTGGCCGAGTACTTCGAACCGAAGGTCCTGGTCGTCACCGACCCCGCGACCGACCAGCAGGCGCTCAGCGAAGCCGTCTCGATCGGAATCCCGGTCGTCGGCCTGTGTGACGTCAACAACGAGACCCGGGACGTCGACCTCGTGATCCCGGCCAACAACAAGGGGCGGGTCGCCCTCGCGACCGTCTACTGGCTCTTGGCCCGCGAGGTGCTGAGGGCCCGCGCCGGGGGCGCCGAGCTCGAGTTCCCGCAGTCCATCGAGGACTTCCAGGCCGCGCTCTGACGAGCGGGACCGCGTCTCCTTCCTCCTTTTATCGGGCGCACGCCCTTGCGTCGGCGTGGGGCGGCCGGCATCGGGTCTTCTCGAACTCCTCGCGGAGCATGGAGTCCCGGAGAAGGCGGCGCGGGTCTACCTCGCGGCCTGCCGCGCGGGCCCGCAGACCGCGAGCGAGCTCGCCCGACTTTCCGCGGTCAGCCGCGTCGAGGGCTACCGCTTCATCAAGCAGCTCACCGCCGACGGCCTGCTTGCGGCGACCGCCAGCCGACCCCAGCGGTTCGCGGCACTCTCACCGGATGCCCTGGTCGACCGATGGATCCACCGCGCCTCCGAGCGACTCCACCACTTGGAACAGGACCGGGCGAAGATCATCAGTGATTGGGAGGACAGCCGGACGGAGTTCGACGACGGGGACCCTCGGAAATTTGCCGTCCTCGAGGGACGGGAAACGATCCGACGTTTCCTGCTGAAGCGGGTCGGCGCCGCCGAACACCAGGTCCTGCTCTCGGCGACGGGCCTTTCGTTATCACAACTGATCGATGGAGGCATCGACCGGGCTTTGCGCGAGGCGTCGCGTCGGGGGGTCAAGGTCCGGATCGTGACCGAGGTCTACCCGCCCAACCTGGTCGAGGCGAAGCTGCTCGCCGGCTTCGCGGAACTGCGGCACGCGAACGTGCCGGTCACGAACCGGGGGGTCATCATCGACAAGCTCGGGGCGCTCGTCTACGTCTCCAGCGAGGACGGGCTCGGGCGCAACAGCGACGAGCAGGTCGCGCTCTGGTCGTCCGCGCCGATGTTCGTTCAGCTCGCGCGCGACTACCACCGACGGCTCTGGATGCCCTCGATCCGGGCGGAGGAGCGGTTCGTCGCGCTCGAGAGTCCGCCGGCCGTCGTCCTTCCCGTGATCTCCGGTAAGGAGGCGGTCCCGTTCCAGCGGCTGCGCGAGATCACGAAGCTCGGAATGCGGGCTTCGGGAGTCCGCGAGCTCCGCCTGAACCTCCCCGAACTGATCGAGACGATCGCCCGACAGCTGGGCCGGGAGATCGCCGACCAGCTCGATGGTGGGACTCCGGAGGAGGTCACCCGGCAGCTAAGCCAGTACTACGAAACGCACACGATGGGTCATCTCACGAGCCTCAAGGAACGGCCGATGACCCTCCGGGTCACGGGATGCTTCGCCTGCACGACCGACTCTCCCGAGATCGGCCGGGTGATGTGTCCGAAGCTTCTG
>JBEKJT010000172.1:0-3293 GCA_050011075.1 Thermoplasmata archaeon | reverse complement strand
GGAGCTTCGGGAGGAGTCGTACGAGCGATTTCGGGAGCTCCAGATCGAACCCAATCCGCTCTACCGAGGATACGGATACTTCACGGGCGTCGACCTCTCGGAGGTCGACCCCAGGACACCGGGGCCCGCGGTAGAGCTTCCCCCAGAGCTCCCCGGTTCGGTGCGGGTGGTCCACGACGCCTCGGGGACCCGCGTGACCGTACCGTCGGCGCTCGCCGACGCCGGACTCCGGGTCGAGACGTTGCACGACCTCTGGTCCTCCGGGCCCGGGGCGCTCTCCACGTTCCTTCAAGGGCTCGAGGTGGCCCCGGACCGCCTGTCCGCGCTGGCCACCACCCTCCTGAACCGGGGCTACCGCCTCGAGGTGCCGCCGGGCTTCCGCGAGCCCGTTCGGGTGCAGGAGTTTGGTATCCTCTCTCAGCCCCACGAGGCGATGTCGGTCCGGCGGTCGCTACGGGCCGGCGAGGACGCTCAGCTCCTCATCACGGAGGAGGTCTACAGCGCCCCCGGCAAGCCGGACGGACAGCGCCTCTGGGCCTCGAGCACGGACCTCGACCTGGCCGACCGGGCCAAGGTCGTCTACCTCACCGTCCACGCCCCGGACCTGAAGACCGTGGCCATCTATCGACGCAGCGCGAGGACCGGGGCCGGCTCCCGGGTCGCCTGGATATGGAACGGCCTCGGGGGCTTCCGGACCAAGATGCGGAACCAAACGACCCTCTCGGGGAACGGCTCCGCGATGGACGACCTACAGACGTTCTACGGGGCGAAGAACCAATCCTACGACAGCTCGGTCGATGTGACCCACGTCGGGACCGACACGCACGCCCAGTCGATCACGCGCGGCGTCTTCACGGATGAGGCGCGCGGGATGAGCCGCGGGCTCGTTCGGATCGAGGCCGGGGCTCGCAAGACGATCGCCTATGTCTCCGAGCACGCGATGCTGCTCTCTCGCGGGGCGCGGTCCGACACGATCCCGATCCTCGAGATCCTTTGCCGGGACGTGAAGGCGACGCACTCGACCTCGGTGGCGCCGGTCGACCCGGAGAAGGTCTTCTACCTCGAGTCCCGGGGAATGTCGGCCCCGGACGCAATCCGCATGATCGGCGAGGGGTTCCTTTCGTACGTGCTCGAACGGGCGCCGGTCGCCGGCTTGCGGGAACTGCTCTACCCGACGCTCGCGGCCCGCTGGGAGGGCACGGAGATCGTCTGGAAGGCGGGCGCGTACCCGGCCCTTCCGCCGCTCGCGGTGACCGGGACCGAGGCCGCCCCCGAGTGGCGGTTCGACACCAAGCTCCGCTGAGGAGGCGAACCGGGGCGATGCCGCTCGTCATGGACCCCGACCATTTCACGGACGAGGCGCTCGCCCAGCTCGTGCGCGACCTGCGCCGCGACCTCGAGGAGGCCCTCGACCTCGCCCGTCATCCGCGGGGACCCGTCCTCGACCCTACGAGCTTGCGGTCGGCCGAGGAGCTCGTCGAAGCGACGCTGGCGATCCTCGACCGCCCCGGCCCGAGGGACCGGGCCGAGCGGGCCCGCGAAACGAACCTTGCCTACGCGGCGATGGTCACGGCAATCGACCTCACGAAGTCCCACACCATGGTCCCGCGGGTCCCTGCGCCCCGCCCGGCGGCGAAAGCCTGAGGCGAGCCGCCGTTCGCGATACGGAACTCGTCGGCGGGTCTGTGGCCGTTCGATACGAACGGTCTATCCGACCGCGCCCGCCATCTCGAGCTGGATCAACCGGTTCAGCTCGAGCGCGTAGTCGACTGGGAGCTCCTTCGCGAACTCGGCAAGGAAGCCCATGAGGATCAGGTGGATGGCGTCCGATTCGTTCAGGCCCCGGCTCATGAGGTAGAAGATCTGCTCCTCGCCGATCTTGCCGACGACCGCCTCGTGGGTGATCGTGGCGTCCTCCTCGTGGATCTCGTTGTACGGATACGTGTCCGACCGGCCCCGTTCGTCGGGAAGGAGCGCGTCGCACCGGACTGCCGCCTTCACCCCGGTCGCGCCCGGCGCGACGTGGAGCAACCCGCGGTAGCTCGTCTGGCCGCCGCGGATGGCGATCGACTTCGCAATGATCTTGCTCGAGGTGTCTGGCGCTGAATGGATCGCCTTCGCGCCCGAATCGATGATCTGACCCTCGCTCGCGAATGCGACCGAAAGGATGTCGGCGCGAGCGCCGCGGCCCTTCAGGTAGACCGACGGGTACTTCATCGTGATCTTGGAGCCCATGTTGCCATCGACCCACTCGACCAGGGCGTTTTCGTAGGCGACCGCGCGCTTCGTCACGAGGTTGTAAACGTTCTTCGACCAGTTCTGAACGGTCGTGTACCGGACCTTGGAGTTCGGCTCGGCGACCACCTCGACGACCGCGGCGTGGAGGGAGTCGGTCGAGTAGATCGGGGCGGTGCAGTTGTGCACGGAGAACCCCTTGACCAGGTACGTGTTGTTGTCTCCCGTGACGTGGAAGTTGTAGACGTTCCCATGGTAGGGGCTGCGAACGATACGACGGATCGGGACCAGAAACGCATCGCCCGATCGCCGAACCGCCTGCGTGGCCTTGCCGAGCTGATAATAGACGGTGTAGAGCCTCCGGTGCGAAATCCGGCGGCCGTCCTTCATGGCCTCCTCGAACGGTTCTCGGACATTAATCGTGGCGAAAATTCCCTGACGGGCCTGCAGTTCCTGGACCTGGAACGCGAGCTGCCGCGAGACGGTCATGACTCGGTGGACCGTGCCGGATCGCACGTAGGTGTTGCCATCGCCGTTGTAGTAGGCCTTGAGAAGGATCCGCTGCTTTGCCGGAGGCAGCTCCATGACGGTCTTACTCAGGCGCTTGCCGGCCGCCAGCTTGCCGGCGTGGCTCAGGCAGAGGTGGTAGAGGTCCTTCGAGTACACACCGACAGTGACCGCGTGCTTCTCCGGCTGCGGTGTGGTCCACGGCGTCTTTCCGGTCAGGTCGCGGATCGCGCGGGATAGCGCGGCGACATACTCTGTCTCGTCGATGTGGAACGTGAACGTGACCGCCTCGCAGCCGTTGATCATCTGGACACACCCCTCCGAAAGGTAGTACCCCAGGACGGTCAGCGCCGCCGGATTCATCGTCGGGTCGTCGTGCTCGGTCCGGTTGATCGGATAGTGAATGAAGTCTCCGGGCTGAAGCGCCCCGGCGGGAACGAACTCGGGCGTCGCGGCCAGGAGCTTCGTGACGTCCACGTCATCCAACGGTCGGTCGGTCCGCGCGGAGACCCGAATCTTTCTCCGGGGAACGCAGAGAACAGGATGCTCCG
>JBEKJT010000171.1:0-3316 GCA_050011075.1 Thermoplasmata archaeon | reverse complement strand
ACACCCGCACCGTCAACGTCCTCTGGAGAGGTTCGGGTCTTGGCTTCTCCCTATCTCCGCAAGTTGGCCGCGGAGAAGGGGATCGATCTATCGACCGTAAAGGGGACCGGGCCCGCGGGCCGGATCATCGAAGCCGACCTAGGAGGCGCGGCATCGGGCGCGTCTCCAAGTGGCGCCGCGTCTCCGACCGCTACTGGGGCGAACCGAACGATCGTCGCTCCTGCAGTCCTCCCAGCCGGCTCGGAAAGGCCCGCGTCCTCTCCCGTGGTGCCCGCCTCCGAGATCCTCGAGCGGATCCCGATCCGAGGTATCCGTCGGGTGATCGCCGAACACATGACCGAGTCGACGCACCGGGCAGCCCACTTCACCTACGTGGAGGAGGTGGACGCCTCGGAGCTCGTCCGCCTGCGTGACCGGATGGCCAAGCACGTTGAGAAGCAGGGGATCCGGCTGAGCTATCTACCGTTCATCGTGAAGGCGGTTGTCTCGTCGCTCAAGACGAACCCGAAGCTCAACGCGACTATGGACGATGCCCACGAGGAGCTTCTCGTGAGGTCGGTCTACCACATCGGGATCGCCGCGGCAGCGCCCGAAGGACTGATCGTGCCCGTGGTCCGAAACGCGGACCAGAAGAGCGTCTCGCAACTGGCTCGTGAGATCCAGGACCTCGCGGAGCGCGGGAAGGCAGGAAAGCTCTCGCGCGCGGAGCTTACGGGCAGTACCTTCACGATCTCGAGCCTCGGAGCGCTCGGTGGCGTGATGGCGACACCGATCCTCAATTACCCTGAGGTGGGCATTCTCGGGGTTCACAAGATTCAACGCCGTCCGGTCTATCGTGCGGACGGCACCATCGGTCCGGCGGACCTGATGAACCTCTCGGTCTCGCTCGACCATCGGGTGGTCGACGGCATCGAAGGAGCCCTGTTCCTCGCGGCCGTCCGGGCCTACCTCGAGGACCCTCACCAGCTGTTCGCCGAGCTCGCATGAGCGAGTCGGTACCCGCGGACCCTCTCCCTTACTCATCGGCGGAGGTCGCCGGCATCCTCGGCGAACCGTGGAGCGAAACGCTGGTATCGGCCTATCGCTGGATGGCTGTCGGCCGGGCGTTTGACGCCAGAATGCAGGCGGTTCAGCGCCAGGGTCGGGTCGGATTCTACGGGGCTGCGACCGGGCAGGAAGCGGTCAACGTCGCCGCCGGCCTGGTCTCCCGGCCCGAGGACTGGGTCTTCCCCGGTCTGCGGGAGCAGCTAGTGTCGATCGTGCGCGGCTTCCCTCTTGTGGAGTACGCCCACTCGATCTTCGGAGATGCTCTCGACCCGGCCCGGGGACGGCAGATGCCCTGCCACCCTACCGCGCGGGGGGTCCATTACGTATCGATGTCGTCGGTCATAGGCACTCAGATCACCCAGGCGGTAGGCCTAGCGTACGCGCTCCGACAACGGCATGACCCGGGAGTGGCCCTCGCGTTCTTCGGAGACGGGGCGACAAGCTCCAACGATTTCCATGCCGGCCTCAATTTTGCCGGCGTCTTTCGATTGCCCGTTGTGTTCGTCTGTGCGAACAACCAGTGGGCGATCTCATTGCCGGTAGAACGTCAGACCGCGGCCCCCACGCTGGCCGCGAAGGCGGCGGCGTACGGTCTCCCCGGCCGAAAGGTCGACGGCACCGATTTCGTCGCGGTCTTTCGAGAGCTCGGCGTCGCATTGCGCGATGCCCGTGAGGGGAAGGGCCCGACGATGCTCGAAGTGATCACCTACCGGATGACACCGCACTCCAGCTCGGACGACCCGACACGGTACCAGCCCGCAGACTGGGCGGGACGTGCAGTGCGCCTCGACCCCGTAGCTCGACTCGAACGCTGGATGACCGAACTCGACATGCTCCCCGACGAGTTGCGCTCCCGCATCCGTTCCGAGGCCGAGGAGGCCGCCCGCTCCGCGGTCCGGGTCGCGGAGGAGACGCCTCCGCCAGCCCCGGGCTCGGTGACCGAAGACCTCTATGCTTCTGTGCCGTCCCGCGGGACGCCCGGAACGGGGTAGGAAAGAGGAACTGCGATGGCTGGGACATACGCGCGCTCGACCGATCTGCTCGTCATCGGCGGAGGACCGGGCGGTTACATGGCCGCGATCCGTGCGGGGCAGCTCGGGAAGAAGGTCCTGTTGGTCGAGAAGGGCGACCTCGGGGGCGAATGCCTGAACCGGGGTTGTATCCCGTCGAAGGCGCTGATCCACGCCTCCCGCCTGTACCACGCGGTCCGTACCGAGGGACCCGAGATCGGGGTTCGCGCTAACGACCCCACGTTCGACCTCGCGACCACGATGCATTGGAAGGAGGAGGTGGTGGCCAAGGAACGCCAGGGAGTCGCCACCCTCCTCAAAGCGGCCGGCGTGACCGTACTCCCCGGGGTCGCGCGATTCACCGGTCCAGGGTCGGCCGACCTCGCCGCTCCGGACGGAGGTCACGAACGGATCGATTTCTCTTCCGCAATCATCGCGACCGGGGCGGTCCATTCGACCCTGAAGGGGTTCGAGACGGACGGAGAGCGGGTCGTGAACGCCTGGGAGATACTCTCGATGAAGGACCTCCCGCGGTCCTTGCTCATCCTCGGAGGCGGGGTGAGCGGTTGTGAGCTCGGTGAGTTCCTCGCGCGAGTCGGTGTCGAGGTCACGATCATCGAGCTTCTCCCCCAGCTCCTCCCCGGCCTCGAACCGGACCTCTCTCGGGAGCTCACGCGGGCTCTCGAGCAGCTCGGAGTGCGGGTGCGCGTGGGTACGAAGGCCGTCTCGCTCGAGCGTCCTCCCGAGAAGCTCGTCCTTACGGCCGAGGGCCCTGCGGGGCGCGAGGACTTCTCCGCCGAGCGTCTCTTCGTGACCGTCGGGAAGCGCCCCGATAGCCGCGACCTGGGGCTCGACGACGCCGAGGTCGCGTTCGACGCGAAATCGGGGTTCATTACGGTCGACAATCAGTTGCGCACGAGCCAGAAGCACATCTTCGCAGTGGGGGATGTCGCCCGGCCGCCGATGCTCGCCCACAAGGCTTACCGTGAGGGCATCGTGGCGGCCGAAGCGGTCGCCGGCCTTCCGACCCGGTTCGATTTCCAGGCGATGCCCTCGGTCGTATTCACCGTGCCCGAGCTCGCCACGGTCGGTTTCGGGAAAACGGAGGCGGAAGCCCACGGTTACCACCCGAGAGAAGCCCGGTTCCCGTTCGCGGCTCTCGGTCGGGCTCACGCGAGCCACGCCACCCAGGGATGGGTCAAGGTCGTCGGGGACGATGCAACGGGCCTACTTCTCGGCGTGCATTCCGCCGGCGAGGG
>JBEKJT010000170.1:0-3386 GCA_050011075.1 Thermoplasmata archaeon | reverse complement strand
CTGTGGTCGTTCCGCATCAATCCTCCGCCGGCTCCACCCACCGACAGCTTCACCATCCGCTCCGGCGGCAGCAACCCGGTCTGGGGCGACCCGACGGACTGCCAGCCCTGGGGGTACAACATGAGCTCGTACCCGTCCGGTGGGCTCTCCTCCGCCCAGGCTCGGGTTTGGGTCGGCAATCCCAACGATGGTCCCACCGTCAACACCTGGTACGGCCAGTGCGGTGATGGGAACGACGGCGCGGTGACGGGCAACTACTCCACCCTGAACACGAGCCAGATCATCGTCTCAGGTCACTCACCAAGCTACATCCCGCTAGACAAGATCGACCTGACCTTTGTCTGCAACAACGCGACCAGCTCTGGAGGCACGACTATCCTCATCAACGGCTCCCTCGCTTCCATGCTCTGGTTCCCCGGCTCCACGAGCCAGCCGGCGGCCAACGCTCCGTACCTGGGTTACTGCGGAAACTTCAACGCCGGCGGTTACGGAGGAGCGGCGTTCAGCACGCTCTACAATCGTCTCGGTCTATTCGTGCCACTGCAGCAAGGCATCACCGGGCTCGAGAACGGTGACACCTTCATCCTATACATCCACAACGGAGGTTGGCCGATCGACTTCGAGTGCGTGGCGATGGCCGGCGGGATCAACTTCGCCGACTACACTCCGCAGAACGGCTGCCAGCACCTCGACCACGGGAACCCCATCGGCGTGCCTCAGCTGGATTACGACGACTATCACGGGGCTCCTCCGTGGTGCTTTGCCAGCCTCGGAGCATGTACCATCTACCTGACGTACACGGGATCCCCGGGAGCGCTCCTGGCCACGATTCCGGTCTATTCCCTCGCCCCCCCTACGGCCACGTAAGGCCGAAGGTCGCTCGGGCGGGAAACTCGGTCCGGACCGAAGGGTAGTCGGATGGCTTCATTCCTTTCTCGAAAGCCGGTCCGCCGGGCGATCACGATCGCGATCGTCGTCGTGGCCGTGGTCCTGGTCGTATTGGAAGGTCTCATCGCCGGTGGGATCCTCGTGCTAAGCTCGAAAGGGCCGGCTCCCGTAACGATCTCGTCCGTTTTCCTCAAGGTCCAGCAGGGGGAGACCGCGACCGGGAACCCCTGGTTCTTGCCCGCCTACGTCAACTACACCTCCAACGACGGCTACCCGATCCAGGTGTCTCCCGGGGGAAGTTGGAAGGTGGTGTGGAGCTTCCTCTCTATCGACACCGTGAACCACACGATCTACACCGTGACCGCAAGCTCCCCCTTCACGATTCAAGGCACCCAGCCGACCCTGCAGTGGAAGGTTCCCCCGGCCGATGACGATGGCAACCTCGCAATCATGGTCACGGCCCCCTCTACTCCCGGGACCACGTACTCTCTGACCCTGACCGTCAACGCCCTAACCCCAAGCTGACCCGGCCCGTTCCGTCCGGATCTCCGCCGTCGACGCGACCGTCGGTCCGGGACCGGGGTCGATTAGCGCGAGGACCGGTGCGTTGCCTTCCGTGTTCCGCCTGTCCGGCGCGGTGCCCAGGTGCCCGCGACGGCCCACGGTGGGTCGGGACCGATCGGGTCGACCATCTCCGATCGGTATCGCTCGACCGCGCGCTCGTCCACGTCAATCCCTAGGCCCGGTTTCGTGGGGATGCCGAACTCGCCGGCTTCTATGGTGTACCCCTTCACGAGGGAACGTTTCCATTCCGGCCAGCTGGCCTCGAAGCTCTCCTGGAGGAAGAACGTCGGGAGCACTGCATCCATTTGAAGCGTCGCGGCGGTCTGCACCGGTCCGAAGGCGTTGTGATAGGCGATCGGGGCCCCGCGGGCTGCCGCGACGCCGGCGATCTCGCGCCCGGAGGTGAACCCGCCCGAGTTCGTGATGTCCGGCTGGAGGATGTCGACCAAGCCGCGGTTCAAGAAGCTCTCGAAATCGGCTGCGGTGAGAAGCCGTTCCCCCAGGGCGACCGGCGTCCGGACCGAACGTCGGAACTCCGCGAGGGCGTCCGAGAGTTCGGGGAGGACTGGCTCCTCCATGAACCGTGGATGGAACCCGTCGAGGGCGCGGCCCGCTCGGACCGCAGCCTCGGGAAGGAACCGACCGTGATACTCGATCAGAAGGTCGACGGTCTCTCCGACCGCGTCGCGGACCGCGCTGACGCGGGCGACGGCGGCCTCGAGGCCCTCCGGGGAGAGCGTTCGATACTGGTCGCCGAACGGGTCGAACTTGAGGGCCCGGAACCCTTCACGAACCATGGCGCGTGCCTTCTCCGCGAACTCGGACGGCTCGATCGCGTCCGAGTACCATCCGTTCGAGTACGCGCGCACCCGGTGACGGATCGCCCCTCCGAGCAGGGTCGAGATGGGGGCGCCCAGCGACCGACCGACGAGGTCGTGGCAGGCGATGTCGACCGCGGAAAGGGCGCTGGTCGCTTCCATCGACCGCGATCGGTAGAACGAGAACCGTTCGAACTCTCGAAAACAGGCCGCGTGGTCGTCGAGCGAGCGACCCTCGTAGAAGCGGGCGACCTCCCGAACGCTTTCCCGCACGGGATGGGTCATCAAGGTCGTCGGGGCCTCGCCCCAGCCGACGGCGCCGTCGGCGGTCGTTACCTTGACCAAGATAACGGTCGAGCTCCACGGGGAGGAGAGCTCGTCCGCTGGGGCTGCGACCTCGATCGGCTCGACCGATTGGACCTTCATCGACGGCCTCGCTCGTGCGAGACGGGGCCGGGATTAGAGGGTTCCGGCGTTCCGGACGGGGGACCCTCTAGGTCGGGTTGAAGCTCGCGGACCGCTCCACGGCCCGCCGAACGTGGGGGCCCGGGCTCATCCCCTCAACGATGTCGGTGACGCGTCCGTTCGCGTCCAGAAAGAAGGTGACGCGCTTCGCCATCCCCAAGAAGCCGACCACGCCGAATTTTTGGGCGATCGTCCGATCCTTGTCGGCGATCAACGGGTACGGGAGCTGACACTTCTCCACGAACTTCTTCTGGGCCTCGACGGTATCGACACTGACCCCGACCAAGGCTAGGCCGGCCTTCGTGAACTCCCCGTAGTGTTCCGAGAATCCGCGCGCCTCGATCGTGCATCCGAGCGAGTTCGCCTTCGGGTAGAAGAAGAGGATCACCGGCCGTCCTCGGAGCGATGCGAGCGAGAAAGGAGCGCCGTCGGCTGTGGTTCCGGTAAAATCCGGGGCAGTTTCCCCCACCGCGAGCATGTTCTCACGAGCGGGAAGGACTATATCTCACTGAAGGGGACCGACTGGTGCGCTCTACTCCGAGGGACCGACGGACTCGACCCGTGCGAGCTCGTCTGCGGAGAGCGCCGGTGACGCAGCGGCGCCGAAGACATCTTCCCATCGTTCGGGCCGCGGGAGAGGGACCAAGACCG
>JBEKJT010000169.1:0-3404 GCA_050011075.1 Thermoplasmata archaeon | reverse complement strand
CCCACGACCACTACGGTCGCCCTCACGAGCCTCTCGACCGCCGAATCCCCATCGCGTCACGGGGTCTTGGGGCACCGGCTCTTCTTACCGTCCTTCGGTTCGGTCGTGGAGCTGCTGCGGATGTCCCCGATCGGGGTCGCAGCCGCGGAGACCCTCGTCGGGCCGGAGTGGGTTCCCTCCTCGGTGTCGGGAGTGCCCACGGTCTTCCGCCGGGGAGTGCCGGGCTACGCACTCTCCCGCGACCGATTCGCGCTGCAAGGATTCACCCGCCTGATCTACGACGGGGCCACGTTCACGGGATACAGTACCGCCGCCGATTTCGCCCACCAGCTAGCGGAACTCCTGCGGCGACCCGACCCCCCGTCGATCATCTTCGCTTACTGGGACGAACTCGACACGGTCCAGCACCTGCGCGGCCCCCGGCCCGAGTTTGCCGGGTTCGAGGCTGGCCAGGTCGCACGAATACTTTCCGCCGCAGGTCGGGGCCTGGATTCCGCTCGGGCGCAGAAGACCACGGTGTTCGTGACCAGCGACCACGGCCAGGTCACGACGGAACGAAGTGCGGAGGTGGCGATCGATCGGGAGCCAGCCATTCTGTCGCACCTGGCGCACTCGCCCACCGGAGACCGTCGCGCCGGATTCTTCACGGCCCGACCCGGACATCTCGAAGCGCTTACCGCGGCGCTCGAAGCCCGGTTGCCCCCGGGACATCGCGTCCTTCCGATGTCCCGTGCGATAAAGGCGGGCCTGTTCGGCCCGCCCCCGTTCCATCCTGAGATCACCGAACGTCTCGGTGACCTCCTCGTCCTCGTGCCGAGTCCCGCCGGGTTGACGTATCGCCTCCCGGGCAGCGCGCCGCGCCTCCGCTATCTTGTCGGAGCGCACGGGGGCCTCGAGCCGGCCGAACTCCTCGTGCCGCTCGTGTCGGGGTCGATCCGGGAACTCGGGACGGGCGCTTCCGACCCCTGATAAGCGACGCATCTCTTCCGCCACGGGAGGTCCGTGTCCGAATTCCGTCAGGACCCCATCACGGGGCGATGGGTGATCGTCGCGGAGGGCCGGTCCGCGCGCCCGAACGAGTACGCCACGCGACCTCCCGTGTCGCCCCCGGGAGATTGCCCGTTCTGCGAGGGCCATGAATCATGGACCCCGCCCGAGGTCGCCGCCGACCGGGCGCCCGGCCTCCCCGCGGACGGACCCGGATGGGCGGTTCGCGCGATCCCGAACAAGTTCCCGACCCTCGGCCCCGACGTCCGTCCCGCTCCGGCCGCGGCGGACCCCGCCGAAGGAGAACGCCGACCGGGTTCCGGTGTCCATGAAGTGATCATCGTGAGCCCCGAGCACACCCCTGCCCTTGCGGACCACCCCTCCGAACAGGTGGGACGGGTCCTCCGTGTCTTGCGGGAGCGGCTCCGGACGCTCGCGCGGTCCGACGACATCGTTGCGCTCGTAGCCTTCGAGAATTCGGGACCGGAATCCGGCGGGACGTTGTTCCACCCTCACCTGCAGGTAGTAGCGCTTCCTAAGGTGCCTCCTCTGCTCCGGGAGGAGGCCGACGGACTCGCGCGGTTCTCCCGCGAGCATTCGGGGACCTGCGGATACGAATGGGTGGAGGCCGAGGAACGCGCACGCCGCGCGTGGGTCGTCGCGGACCGTCCCGAGTTCCTCGCGTTCGCGCCGTTCGCCTCGGAGCACCCGTTCGAGGTTCGTGTCCTCCCGCACCGCCACGCAGGCTCCTTCTCCGAAGTCAGCGACGCCGAGGTGGATGCGTTGGCCGAGCTCTTACCGGCGTTGCTGCGCGCCCTCCAGACCGTCGCGCCCAATGCCTCGTACAACCTCGTGACGCGGTCGTTCTCCGCGCACCGAAGGGAGGCCCGAGAATACCACTGGCACCTCGACCTTTTGCCCCGTCTGGTGAGGCCGGACGGTTTCGAGGTCGGCGGTGGCATTGCCGTGAACCCGGTGTCGCCCGAGTCTGCGGCGGAGGCGTTCCGGGCCGCGCTATCCCGTCCCCACGGCGCGCCCCCGTCGGACCCGTCAGGTCCCAAAATCTAATGGCCCACAGGCCGTGCGCGGGCCCGTGGCCGAACTGCGCGAGCCGATCGTCTCCCTGCTGGGGCACGTCGACCACGGCAAGACGACGCTCCTCGACCGCATCGCCGGGAGCGTTCGAGCCTCGAAGGAAGCGGGCGGGATCACCCAACACATCGGCGCCATCGAAGTCCCGGGCGCGACCGTCCGGCATCTTTGCGAGGGGATCCTGAACACCGACCAGTTGGTCGTGCCCGGGCTGCTCTTTGTCGACACTCCGGGCCATCGATCGTTCGAGACCCTTCGCCGTCGGGGTGGCGCGCTCGCGGACATCGCGGTCCTCGTGGTCGACGCACGCGAGGGCGTGATGCCGCAGACCCGCGAGTCGGTCCAGATCCTTCGTCACGAGAAGACTCCGTTCGCCATCGCGCTGACGAAGATCGACCTGCTCTCGGGCTGGCGTAAGCCGTCCGGCCCCGGTGGCGTGCGTCTCGCCGACCAGATCGCGAAGAGCACGCCCGATTTCCAGAAGGTGCTCGACGAGCATCTCTACTCCGTCGCGGAGGAGATCGTCCAGCTCGGGTTCAGCGCGGACCGCTATGACCGCGTCAGCGATTTCACGCACAACGTCGGGATCGTGCCGGTTTCGGCAAAGTCCGGGGTCGGCGTACCGGAACTGATCGCGCTCCTGGTCGGTCTCTCCCAGCGGTTCCTGAAGCACGAGCTCTTGCTCTCGAAGGAGGGAGGAGAGGCGACGATCCTCGAGCGCAGCGACCAGAAGGGGGTGGGACCGGTCGGGAACGTCATCGTCTACCGCGGCCGTCTGAAGGTCGGGGACGAGATCGTGGTCACCGGCCGGACCGAGCCGTTCGAGACCCACATCCGTGGGATCTACCGACCCGTCCTCCTGAAGAGCGGGAGCCTGAAGCACTACCGCCTCGATTCGTTCCCCAAGGTCGAGGCCGCGGCGGGAGTCTTCCTTTCGGCGCCCGGGATCGAAGCGGCGATGCCCGGGGGTCTGCTCAAGGTCGTCGTGAACGCGGAGGAGAAGGAGGCGGTCCGTACGGAGCTCGCGCGCGAGAGCCAGCCCGTGACCGAGGTCGCCCTCTCGGGCGTCGCGATCTACGCGGACACGCTCGGCGGTCTCGAAGCCCTGACGTTCGAGTGCAAGGAGAAGGGGATCCCCGTCCACGAGGCCGGGGTCGGTCCGGTCAGCCGGGCGACGATCCTGCGGATCGCGATGGTGAAGGACCCCACGCACCGCGCCGTCCTTGCGTTCAACGTGGGGGTGCTCCCGGACGCGATGCCCGAAGGCGACGCCGGTCCGGTCCGCGTGTTCCGCTCCGACGTGATGTACCGTGCGATCGAAGAGT
>JBEKJT010000168.1:0-3423 GCA_050011075.1 Thermoplasmata archaeon | reverse complement strand
AGAACATACGGCGGTGCGCCCCCCACCACGCCGCGATGATCCAGAACGCGAGGGCATAGGCGACCAGGGTGGTCTGTTCCCCCCAGAGGTAGCTCGACAGGTCGGGGTAAGAACCGGATGCGAGTTTCTGGGGTATCACGAGCTCGATGACGAGGAACGTCAGCGAGAACGCGAAGACGCCGTCACTGACGCTGATGATCCGGCTCATGTCGGAGCCGGTGCCGTCCAACCCCTCGAGGCTCGCCGACGAGGGATTGCCCGATCCCGTGGATTCATCCTCTCGCATCGTGGGGTCCTGCCGCGGCCGGGCGGGGAGTATGGGGGTCCCTCAAGAAACTGTCGATTTCCCGTAAATCATAGCGTGGGGGTTCGAGGGACGGGCGTTCCGCTCCGAGTCGCACAAGCCGATGGTGCTACATGCGGCGGTACGCCGCGAGCCACGCACGACCTTCTACGTTGGGGATGCGCACCTCGTAGCGCGCCGGCCGAATCCATCGTAGCTCCCAGCCACCGGAGAACGTGTCGCGAAGCTCCTCCCGGCAGACCCTCCGGGGACCCCCCCACTCAGTCGGTTCCTCCTCGCTGAAACAGAGGAGGAAGAACCGTCCTCCCGTCGGAAGGACCGACCGAACGCTCTCGGAGTAGACCGGCCGATGGGGGTCGAGGAACGTGTGAAAGAGACCGCAGTCGGTCACCGTGTCGAACGTTTCCCCCAGTTTCTCGAGGGCGAACGCGCTACCGTCCCGGAAGACCGCCGAGCTCCCTCGTTCCAGTGCCTTCGCCCGGGCTCGGCGGGTGGCGTTCGACGCGAAATCGATGCCCCAGGTCTCGTGTCCCTGGGCCGCGAAGAACAGTGCGGTCTCCCCTGTGCCGCAGCCCACGTCAAGGACCCGCCCGACGATCTCTCCCTCCCGTTCGAGTCGTACAAATTCGGGTTGGGGGCGACCGGTCTCCCACACGGGAGTCCCCTCGTACTCCCGGTCGAAGAAGTGCATCCGACGGTCCAACGGCGGTGGGCGTAAAGATGTGGCGGGACCAAGGGGGTCAGTGGGGGTGGGCCACCGCCCCTGGGGTCAGCGGGACCGTGACCACGATCGGGCGAATATCGACCGGGATCCCGGCGTTCTCGAAGATGACACCGACCGGGCACGTCTTCACCGTGAGGCGGAGCGCGGTCTCGACCTCCGAAAGGGGAGCTTTGGTGCGAAGTCGCAGCGTCCCGTGAACCCGTGTGATCGTCGGTGCGTGGGCCGGGCGCTCGCCCTCGAGCGCGATGCTCAGTCCTTGATACTCAAGACGCCGCTTATGAGCCACGATGGCAAATATCGTCGAGATACACCCTGCCAACGACAAGAGCGCCAGGTCGAGGGCGCTCGGGCCCGCGCTCCGGCCGCCTTCATCGATCGGAAGGTCGACCGTGACGGTGTGTGCGTGGTCGTCCTCGAGCACTGTCTCGTAGCCCCCCCTCCAGGTGCCCCGGGCTTGCATGGTCAGCCCAGGGATTTCCGCTCCGAGCGGAAGGCCTGTGGGTTAAGCGAGATTGACCTTCGCGACGACGGGCGGGGGTCGGGTCGCTGGAGTTGGGGTCCCTCCCCCGTCCCTCGGCCGCCGAAGTCCCGCCCTACAGCACCGTGCCGAACGCGCTCGGACGCTTGCGCGTCGCTCGCTGCACGTCACCTTCAAAGACGCCGAGCTGCGCTGCCGCCGGTCGGCCCAAGCCTTGTGGGGCGGACCGTCGGGTTCCCAGCCCAGAGCCGTTGCGCACGGTAGGTTCCCGCAGGCTGGTCAGCGTGTCTCTGTGCGCCGAGTGTGAACCCATGCTGCCGCAACGGGGGCAGCGCTGGAACGCTCCGTCCCACTTCGCTCCCGAGGTTGCCGGTTCAGAAGGCGCGATCGGGGGCTCAGCCGTCTCCTCGCAGGCGTGACACCGTAACTCGCTGTCCGACATGGGTCTCCTTCGGCTGCGTTGCCGGCTCGGTCCGTCAAATAGTTGAGTCTCGAATGCGGCACCCACTTTGGGAATGGCTCGACAATGGACGAAGCGGCGGTTGAACGGTCGCCGTGTGACGCTCGACCATCGCCGTCCGTAGAAGGGACGCTCGATATCGAAGCACTCCGTAAGGAACGTTGCGGGCGATCTGGAAGGGTCGCGCTCGGGGCTCGCGACCGTTCGCATCAAGTACCGCGGACGCCGTGGGGTGGGGAACGAGCCCGCCGAGGTGGTCTCGGGACCGAGGGGAGTCGATGCTCGGCGATGGAGTACGGGTCCGCGGTACCATAGAGCGGACAGCGATGGATGATACCCTGTGCGAGAATGCCCCGATTCGCGCGTTCGATCAACATCACCGCGCTTGCAAACTCGCGGGAGTATCGACGGCATTCGACGAGCAAGGCGAGAACGTCGTCCTCGTCCCCAGCATTTCCCGAATACGTCCGATATGGCCGTGTCCAGAATCCCGTGGCGTACTTGGCCCACCGGGGAATTCCGAGCGCGGAGCCGCTGTGAGCTGAGGTCAAACTTTGACCAGAAGTTGCGCGGAGAACCCGCCGGCGACTCCCCCGACCCAGGAGGCACCCCACTCGAGGTCCGGTGACAAGTAGAGGGACACGCGGGTGCCGTTCGGGATCGGACCTCCGAGGACGAAGGAATCGGTCGTCCCATTGAGCTCCGTACCGTGCCCGTGCACGATCCCCCCGGTCGCCGAGTACCAGTTCGTGACCCAGAGCTCGAAGGTGACGTTATGGAACGTGACGTTCCAGGGACCCGAGCTGTTGGTGAAGAGCGGAATGTGCAAGGGGGTCGGCTCGGTATAGTACTGGTGCCCTTGTACCGTGACCACGGCAGGAGCCGTCAGGTTCGGGTGGATCCCGGGCACGAAGCCCCCGAAGAGCGCGATTCCGATCGCGACCATGACCACGAGACCGACGACAAGAACACCCACGGCCTGCCGGGACATCGGATAGTCATGGTCCATCAAAGGGGCCATCGGCGGCCGCTCTAGGGCGAGGTCCCTTTTACGTCACCGCTTAGGGCGGGCCCTCGGCCGCGGCGGCTTGCCGGGCGGCGACGGGGACCGCCCGGGTTCCGTACGACCGCCCTAGGGCCGTTCCCTTCCGTGGGGCGTAGGTTCGAGCCGGGTCAGACTCTTAAGAGGGGCCGGGGTGAACGTATGGTGGCGCGCGGAACGCGAGCGCCGAGGGTCCCGTACCGTCTTTCGGCTGACGTGTACGACCGTGTCTACGCTTGGAAAGACTACGCAGCCGAAGCGGTCCGGATCCGTCAGCTCGTACGTCGGTACGGCCCGACCGACGCTCACGCCCTACTGGACGTCGCGTGCGGCACCGGGGAGCATCTGCGCTTCCTGGGCCGATGGTATCGGGTCACGGGCCTCGACTCGAGCTCGGCGATGCTGTCGTTCGCGC
>JBEKJT010000167.1:0-3444 GCA_050011075.1 Thermoplasmata archaeon | reverse complement strand
GCACGAGACCGAAGCGGTCGACAGGACACCGTCATTCGCGCCCGGAACACAGGTCGAAAGCTCCGGGACGAAGTTCGACGTGCTCGTGCCGTTGTACGCGATCAACGTCTGGTAGACGTTGAGAATAGGTTCGTAATCTACGGTGTCGTACGCGACCGACGGGTCCAGGGTTATCTGGCCGGACGGAGCGATTTCGTAGACCTCCAAAGTGCCGGGATGTGGACTGACCGAGGAAGGGGTCGCATGGGCGGGCGAGACGGCCTTGGAGGTCTTCGCGGCAGAAGAAGCGATGGTCGACCCTGGAGTCTCGGCTGTAGGTTCGGAACCGTGAGCAACGGCGGGAGACGCGACCACATCGATCGGCATGACGACGGAAAGCAGAAACAATGCAACGACGACCAGTGCGAGAATCCCGGTTTTCCGCCAGAAATGCGGCCTCTTCATGCCACGGCTCCGCCGATCGGGTGAGTTGCGAGCGTCGATTCTTCGGCGACCGGCTGATCGTTTTCGATCAGACCCGTCCCGCTCAAACCTCCTCGACCACCTCCGCGGATGTCGCGGTTGGCCCCCCGACCCGAGTGCAGCCCCGACCTCTGCGAGGTACCTAGAGTTTCACACTTGGCATAATCCTCACAGGGATTACCCGAGATTCTCAACGTATTCGGAGGCGTTCGCGGACGAGCTGGCGGGAATCTCACACGCTGGCGTTCTTTAGCCTCGGCGATCCCCCGGGGTCGAGCAGCCTCATCTGCACGCGGGCTTCACCTTCCCCGGAGCACCATGAGCGATCGGGCCCGACCCCGCGCTCGAGACGCCGGCGTTCCTCTCGGAACGCTTGACCCCGGACCGGCAAATGCGATCACGGACGTAGCCGGGGTTCGGGTCGGTCATTCAACCCTCATCCGGGGTGATAAGGTCCGCACCGGGGTCACCGCGATCGTCCCCCGACCGGGTAACCTCCTCGAGCGGCCCGTCGCGGGGGCGGTCTTCGCGGGAAACGCGTTCGGCAAGCTGACCGGCTCTACCCAGGTCCAAGAGCTCGGCGAGATCGAGACGCCAATCCTCCTGACCTCTACGCTCAACGTACCTCGCGTGGCGGATGCCCTGATCGATTACGTGCTGGACCTTCCCGGCAACGAAGCGGTCACTTCGGTGAACCCTCTCGTCGCGGAGACCAACGACAGCGTGCTGAACGATGTGCGGACGCGGCCGTTGGGCCGAGAGGAGGTTTTCGCGGCGATCCGGGGCGCTCAGGTCGAACCTCCCGCCGAGGGGACCGTCGGCGCTGGGACCGGAACGGTCGCCTTCGGGTTCAAGGGCGGGATCGGGACGGCGTCGCGCAATCTTCCGAACGACCTCGGAGGCCATCGACTCGGAGTGCTGGTCCAGACCAATTTCGGTGGCCTCCTCTCGATCGCCGGGGCTCCTGTCGGACTCGAGCTCGGCCACCGCTACCCCAGGGCACCCTCCCCTCCCGCGGGAGGGTCGGTCATCGTGGTTCTGGCCACCGACGCCCCCGTCGACGCGCGCAACTTGCATCGTCTCGGAAGCCGGACGATGCTCGGAATTGCCCGGACCGGCTCCGGCGGATCGAATCGGAGCGGCGACTACGCGATCGCATTCTCTACGAACGACCAGGCGCCCCGTCTGGCCAACCGCGCGATGGACCCGTTGTTCTGGGCGGCGATCGAAGCGACCGAGGAAGCCGTGTACAACTCGCTCTTCTGCGCGACCACCCTCACGGGGTGTCGCCGTACCGTGGAGGCGATCCCTCTCGACCCAACGCTCGAGATACTTCGTCGGCACCGACTGCTTCGGTCAGATTGAGCCCCCTTCGCCGGGGAAACGGACCGGAGATTCGGAGACGGCGGTCACGCTGGCTCGAGATCCGCAAATACGAACCCGTCGCGATCGACGATCTCCCCCGATCGCACCGGGACGGGCGAGCGAAACTGCGGGGAGTCCGTCACGAACGTGTGGAACTCTCCTCGCTCACCGCACGGGTCGACATCCCTGGGTAGGTCGGCCAACAAACGCTCGTCGAACTCGCGGCCCGCGAAGGAGTGGGGCAGCACGCGCGGGTCAATGCAGACGAGACGCGCCCGAAGACCCGCGTGCAGCATCTCCCGCGCCAGCGCGTCCGTGGGACGGTGCCACAACGGGAAGACACATTCCATACCGACCACGGCCATCTGCGATTCACGGTACCTTCGGATCTCCTCCAGGAACAGGTCCCCGAAGACCACGTGTCGGACACCGTTCGAACGGGCCCGCTCCAGAGTGGTGCCCATCTCCCGCTCGTACACCTCGTTCGGACAGGGATAGGGGATGCGGACGATTGTGAGCGGGAGGCCGAGGGCCTCTGACTGCCGATGGAGGAGCTCCTCCCGGACGCCGTGCATCGAAACTCGGCCGAACGCCTCGGTCACCGTCGTGAGCAACCCCACTGGGGTTACCGAGCGCGCCCGTCGGACCTCGGTGAGGGCATAGGCAGCGTCCTTGCCGCTACTCCAGGAAATGAGCGCCAGTGGGGGGTCCGTCGAGACCTCATGATGAGAGACGGTCATTCGAACGCGGTGACGAGCCCTACGCGCTTAAGGGTCCGCTCCCGGAAGAGGGATAGGCTCGAGGTTGGCCTCGTCGACATCGCGAAAGCCGGGACGACCACCCGAATCGCCGGCCTGAGGAGTATAAGACCGGCGAATCCTTGACCGTTGGTAACTACGGTCTAGGACCGAATCCAAACCATCTGGGGATGTCTTCGATGCGGCTCGAAGGAAGCGAGAGAGAACCGGCGTGGGGAGCTCGTCGCTCCGGGCGGATGGACGAAACGGACAGGGCAGACTTCACGATCGTAGTTCGACGTCGCAGCCCGCCAGCCGAGTTCCCCGACGTGGTCCAGCTCGGCCGTCTTCTTCCCGCCGAGAGGAGCTACCTCTCCCGAGAGGAGTTCGCACGGCGCCACGGCGCCGACCCGAACGACCTCAACCGCGTGCGGGCCTTCGCTGAAGCCCATCACCTCGAGGTCGGAGCCATATCGACCGGGGCTCGAACCGTCCAGGTCTCGGGACCAGCGCTCACCGCAGGTCGCCTTTTTGGTGCGACGCTGGAACGATGGAGCCTTCCGGGAAGCAGCTACCGCGGGCGGACCGGATTCCTCTCGCTCCCGACGGAGCTCGAGGGTGTGGTCGTGGCCGTGCTAGGTCTCGATGACCGCCCGCAGGCCCGAACCCACTTCCGGCGTCACAGGTCGGTAGCGGCGTCGGACGTGGCGTACACTCCCCCGACGGTTGCCACGGCGTACGACTATCCGGCCGGAACGGACGGGTCCGGTGAGACGATCGGTCTCCTGGAACTGGGTGGCGGATACTCTCCGGTGGACCTCACGACCTACTTTGACCAACTGGGCCTCCCTGTTCCGGCGGTCGTCGCGGTCTCAGTGGA
>JBEKJT010000166.1:0-3453 GCA_050011075.1 Thermoplasmata archaeon | reverse complement strand
TCTCGCCCTTCACGATGGGGTTCAGGATGTGAATGCCGAGCTTGCGTGCGGTCTCCTCGAGGACGATGCGCCGGCGCGTGCCGACGGTCCGGGCGATGATGGCCGCCTGGGTTCGGGCATCGATTCCCTCGAGGTCGCCCGTCGTCCGCACGATGACCGGACGGAAGCCGCTCGGCACGAGGCCACGGACGGCGGCCGGGGACCGGTAGCCGATCCGGACGATCTTGGCACGGTAGCCGTAGTGTCGGCGCTGCTTCGATTGGAGCCCGCGCGGCCGGCGCCAGGCGCCGTCCCGGCCGATACGGAAGTAGCGGTTCGCGGCCTGGCGACCGAAGATCGGCCGACGGCCATCGAGGGAGCGGCGGGTCCGCAGGAGGACCCGGTTCGCGGGGGAGAGCTCGGCGCGCTTCGGGGCTCGAGGCTCGTCCGCGCCCTTCTTCTTCGTCACCGGCTCGGCCTCCGTCGCGGGCTTCTCGGCCTCGGCGGGCTTGGTGCGGCGGCGCGGGGCGCGCTTCTTCTCGGGCGCGGGGGCCACCGTCGTCTCGGGCGAGGTCTCAGGCTCTTCGGGCACTAGCTCGCCTCCTTCAGGTGGGCGCGTTCGATGAGGTAGATGCCGTCCTGGAAGACCCGCGGGTCGTAGTCGCGGATCCGGGTCGCGCGCTCGACGTTCGCCGCGCTCTGGCCGACCTGCTCCAGGTCGTGGCCCGAGAGCGTGAGGATGTCGCCCTCGACCTGGGCCTTCGTGCCGGGGACGAGACGCGTCGACCGCGGATGCTTCTCGCCGAGGAAGTTCTCGATGAGAAGCTCCTCGCCCCGGACCTGGACCTTCATCGGGAAGTGCGCTGCGACGACCTTCATGCGGGCCTCGACTCCGAGCGTGAGGCCGCCCGAGAGGTTCCGCACGTGAGCGGCCCAGGTCTTAAGGAGCGCCTGCGAGCGCTTCCGGTGGGCGGGGACCTTGAGCTCGATGGTCACCGTGCTCCCGGCGACCGTGAAGGCGAGCGCATCGGACGGGAAGGGTCGGACGATCGTGCCGAGCGGTCCCTCGGCCTTCAGGACCCGGCCCGCGAGGGTGAACCGAACTCCCTTCGCGAGGTCGACGACCTCCCGGCCCTTCTCGTCGTCAGTAGACATAGGCGAGCAGCCGACCTCCGATCTTCATTTCGCGGGCCGTCTGATGGGACACGACGCCGCGGTTCGTGGAAAGGACGAGGATCCCGAAGTCCTGGGCGGGGAGGAAGCGCGATTCGTACCGCTCGAGGCGGTCGTACGAGACTGCGATGCGGGGCTTGATGACGCCGCAGGAGTTGATCCGGCGCGACAGCTTCACGTCGTACTTGCCGCCTTTGCCGGTCGCAACGAACGTGAACTCGTCGATGTAGTGGTGTTCCCGGAAGATCCGGAGCACCTCGGCGATGAGCTTCGACGTCGGCGCGATCTCGACCCCGGGCTTGCCGTCGCGGTCGGCGTGCCGGAGCGAGACGAGAGCGTCGTTCAGCAGGTCCATCTGCATCGTTCGACCCTCCTCATTGGTACTTTCTGAAGCCGAGGTCCATCGCGACCTCCCTAAAGCACTGGCGGCAGAGGTGGAGGCCGTAGCGGCGCACGATGCCGCGCTTGCGGTCACACCGCAGGCACCCGTCCTTCCGCCCAAAGTGCTTCTTCGGCTTCATGGTCGTCTCACTCCAGGAGCGTCACTCCGAACGCCTGCACGAGGAACGCGCGCGTATCGTCCCGATTCGACCGCAGCGCCTTCGGCAGCGGACGGTACTGGATGCGGCGCTGACGGACTCGGTAACCGGCCCGACCGACCTCGACCGCCACGTCCATACCATGGATCCCGATCTGCGGGTCGTACTTCATTCCCGCGAAGTCCGTGTAGTCGGCGATCCCGAACGAGAAGTTGCCGTTCCGGTCGATGGAGTCGACATCGAGCTGCTTGTCCCTCGCCTCGAAGGCGCGGGTGAGGAAGTCGACGGCGACCGAACCCCGCAGCGTGACCTTCGCGCCGATCTCCTGGCCCTTGCGGATCCCGAAGTCGCGGTTGGTGGAATGGGAGCGTGTCGCGATCGGCTTCTGGTGCGTGACCATCTCGAGGACCCTCGCGGCCTTCGTCCGAGGGTCGCCCGACTCCCCGACGCCGGCGTTGACGACGACCTTGATCACCCGGACCGACCGGTGGGGGTTTCCGGGAGCGGGCGGGGGGGAGGCCGCCGGAACGGCGGAGGGTGGAGCGCTCATCGGTCCATCCCCTCTCCGAGGGTGACCTCGGGGGCGTTCTGTCCGACCACGAAGACGTACTCCTTGATCGTCGAGAACCCTTCCTTGAAATGGACGAGGTTCGGCTGCGAGGAGTTGCGGACCTCGACCCGGTCGACCCGCGCGAGCTCCCCGACGTGGGTGCCGCCCGAGACGTAGGCGAGCGCGCCGGGGGCGAGGGGGAGGTGCTCGACGACCTTCTGTCCGGGTAGGGCGATCTTCACGGAGTCGCCGACGCGGTACGGGGTGGTCGCGGGCAGCAGGAGGTTGCGCCCGTCGTGCAGCGTGACCTGGAGGCGTCCACCCTTCGCGGCGTGCTTGAAGCGGACCCGTCCGAGCTTGACGCTGGCTTCCGTCGAGGGGATCGGCACGAGGGTCAGCTTCCCCCGGCGGTTCTTCACCATCCGGAAGTGGGCGTCGAGGGGAGATGCGAACGAAAGCGTGTCCATGAGGCCGAGCCCCCGGTCGAGGTCCTTCGCGACCGACCCGTCGACCCGGACCGCGCCCGACCGAAGCAGGATGCGGGCCTCCCGGGCCGAAGCGACGATATGGCGGACGTCCCGGAGGACGAGCAAGAGCGGCATCGATTGGTCCTGGGCGTGGGGACCGGGCCCGGGCCGCTTCAGCCACTTCGTCCCCTTGCGGGGGACGGTCCACGTGCGGGGCGCCGCTCCACGCTTCAGTCGGAACGTCATGCGTCCTTCTCCTCCGCGTCCTCGGCCCGCGCGCTGCGGCGGCGGCGCGGGTGCTTCGGCGGTGATTCGGTCTCCGCGGCCTCGGGCTTCGGCTCTTCGGTCGCGGGTGCCTCGGGGGTAGCGATAGCTTCGGGGAGCGCGGGGGCTTCGCTGACCGTCTCCTCGGTCTCGACCGACTCCCCACGCTCTTCGGGAGTGACCTCCTCTTCGGTGACCTTGAGCGAGCGGCGGCGCCAGGGGTCGGAAAGGTTGAGTCGGGTGATCACGAGGTGCCCCGGGCGGATCTCGAGGGGCTTCAGCTTCTCGTCGGCCATCTTGAGCGTGACGTTGTCGAGGGTGACCGCATAGTCCCGGCGATTGATCCGAGCGACGCGCTCCTCCCGGCCGACGAAGCTTCCCGCGAGAACACGGACGGTGTCGCCCTTGCGGACCGGGACCGCGCGGCGACCGAAGCGCGCTCTCAGTTCGCGCGACAGCGGCACGGCCATCCGGTGGTGAC
>JBEKJT010000165.1:0-3536 GCA_050011075.1 Thermoplasmata archaeon | reverse complement strand
GTCGAGCGGGGAACAGGAGCGAAGAACCGGACCGCGAGCGAACTGTCGGAAAGGCGGGAGAGGAACTCCTCCAGGAGCGCCCCGTCCTCCTCGGTGATTCGTCGGATCGTGACCGGTTGGCCGTCTCGGAGCCGTGCCGGGCCCTCCGCGATTTCATTGGGGACCGGAAGAGGGGCGGGGGATTCGAGTCCGTCGGCCGTCGTTCTCACCTCCGAATCTTCCTAGCCAACGTCTACGCGCACGCCATGAGCGGTTAGTGAATAAGCCTTGACGCGCCGTCCGATGACTGGTGGACAGAGCGCCGGAAGTAGTGGTCTCGTCTCCCTTCTTGGGACCGTTCTTGAATGGTACTGGAGTTGCCATCGAACGTTGCACGGGCCATGTCCAGAGGGCGCTCGGGGAGGTCCCCGCGCCGCGGCCGAGAAAGGGCTCGGGGCTACGAGAGCCCTTCGAGAGGTCCGCTCGCCGGCCGATTCGACTCGTACTGGAGCAGTTCCTTCTCCGAGATCTGAAGTTGGGTGGAGATCAATCGAAGCGAGACCTGGGGAGAATGGAAGCGGATCTCCTGGATGACCTCGGTCAGGTACGCGTCGTAGGGGGTCGCACCGGACCAGTCCTGGTCGAACTGTTGGTCGAAGATGCTGGCCACTCCCTCGGATGGGAGGGTGAAGCCCTCCCGGGTCGGCTCGTTTTCGCCGGTCACCGCCGGCAGACCGATGACAGTGAAGCGGTCGTCGAAGATGACGTACCGAGCATCATTGACTAGGTGACCCGGGTGGAACCGGAGGTCCGCGCCCGCCGCGCGGTACAGGCTCGCGAGAGCGATCCGGTCCACCGCTTTCGGCACGAGGTATCGGACCGTGGTCCCACGTTGAACCGCGAGCTGGATCTGTTCGGCGATCTGACGAACATGGTCCGCGTTCTCCTTGGTCGTCGGGCTGCTCCCGCTGATCAGGCCGTGGATCGACGATCGTGCGGTCTGCATGCCCAAGATGACCGAGTGGAAGTACTCCTGCCGGGAGAGGACCGCTGCGGTCCGAGCCATCTGGCTCAAGAGCCGCTTTCGCGCACCCGCCTCACGGCGAGCCATGAGGAGCAAGTAGAGGGTGGCCATCAAGAGTACGAGTTCCGCGATGAGAAGTGCCAGGCTCAGTGGGTCTAGCATTTCCACGCTCCAGCGTTCAACCGACCGTCCGGACTATATCTCGTTCGCGAGGTTGTCCTCGATTTCGGTGTCGAGGCCGGGGTAGGATCCGGCGGTCGAGCCCGGTTCGAAGGAGATCGGACCGGGAGCATGCCCCCTTCGGGCCATTTTCGACAGGCCGGATATACGCATATATACGTATTCGGGGCAGGTACCTTGTCGGGGAACAAGACCCGATGACCTCACGCTTCTGCCCCTTCTGTGGTTCCCCTACGCCGGAGGACTTTCGATTTTGTCGGAACTGCGGTCACGCGCTTCCGTCGGGCGGGGAGTCCGCGGTCCCGGTGGTACCTCTCGCCGCTGTGGCACCGACTTCCCCGATGCCGCCTCCTTTTGCAGGGGCAACTGCCGCTCCGACACCGCAGGTTCCGGCCGCGTCCCGGGCCTCTTCAGCCCCCCGTCCGCCCGAGCCCAGTCTACAGGCGGTTATGATGACCCCAGAGCACCGGAAGGCCCTGGTGCGTGCCGCCAAAACTCCGGCGGCCGGCGCCGCGCAAGCGATGGGGATCCTGTTTGGCTTTGGCACCCTGGTCGTAGCCGTACAGGCATTGGCCGGCTATACGAGCCTTGACCCTACAACGTACACCGTTTTCGTGCTCGTCCTCGGCGCCATCGCTCTTGCGTGCGGCGTAGCCTCGAAGACCCTCCGCAAGCACGTCAATCAGGCGATCCGCGTGGGGCTGGTCCTCGAACTCCGAGGAGTTCCCACACGGTCCCGTCAGCCCGGGGCAATCGACATCGGCGGCGTCAGCTTTTGTGACGGGCTCTCCTGGCTCCGGCTCGTTCGGACCGACGCCCTCAACGTCCTCTCGTACGTCGAGATCGGGTCTCCCGTGAACGGTCGGCTCCGTGTGATGGTCCTGAGCGTCAACGGTCAACCATTCCCCAGGGCCGAGCGCGGTGTTGTCGCGATGCCTCCGGGGGCAACGATCGCGGGGACGACCGTGCCGGTCGCCGCGGCGAGGGGGTAAGATGGCGCGGCTCGCGTGGACGGTTGCGGTCATCCTCGTCGTCTCGGGCCTGGCCCTGGCGTTTTCGGCAGGTCCAGTCCGGGCGCAACAGGACTCGTCTGGCTTCCCGAGCATCACATTCGAGTCCTACACGCTCGGAGGACAGACGACGGAGCTTGGCTGCGGGGGGACCGACTGCCCCTCCATCCCCGTCGGGGCGACCGTGGACATCCGAGTGTGGGTCGACCTCTACAACTGTGACCCGGTGACCATCTACTTCGGCGCCCAAGGAGCCGGTTCGCAGACCGTCGCGTTCAACGGCGCCTTCTCGATGGACTTCCAGCACACCTACTCCACCGCCGGAATCTATCCGGTCAAAGCGGTCATGCCCACGTGCCCGGGAGTGTTCGACGACGTGGCCCCCCTCTCAATCGGGGGAAGCGCATCGGGAACGAGCGGACTCGGGGGCTTTGCCGGGCCCTTTGACGATTCGGCGCTCTTCTTCATGGCCTTCTTCGCGTTCTGGCTCGGGTTGATCGCGCTCCTCCTCGCGGCCTCCGCGGGCGTCGTGGGCGGGACTGGTGGCGGTGACGGAGTCGGCAGCATCAAGGGAAGACGCGTCGGCGCCCCGCCTCCCACGACCCCAAAGCCCTACATTCCGTTCACTCAACCGTATCTCGACGGCATGCCCTACATGGAATCGACCCATTGGGGATCGTTCCGAGACATTCCCCCCGGGGCCCGACGGGTCGATCCCGGCCGCATCCCGTTCCAACCTGGTACGACGACGGATGTGTGGCAAGCGCCCCCCTGCCCCGACGGTTGTGGCGACCTCGTCTACACGGCGGCCGGGTGGTACTGTCCGGATCCCGACTGCCCGGGTCGGAACAGTGGGACAACCCTGACGGCCTTCCCGAAGGTCGGAGAGTTTTACGGCTAATCGCCGATCCCGCGCTTGTCGTTGGGATGGGTTCGCCGGAAAAGTCGCGAAACGGCGGCCCTTCTCTACAACAGAGGGACTAGGTACGGCAGCGGTTGCGGATTCTCATTGAGTTACCACGTCGTCATTCGGGGTCTCCTCGGGGTCGGAAGGACCGCCGTCGCCACGAGATTGGCTCGGGAGATCGGCGCCGGGTACATCTCCATCGAGCGTATTCTCGACAACCTCGGGCTATGGGAGGCAGGTCGGCTCTCGGAGTTCCTACGGGCCAGGCGTCTTCGCGGTCTCGCTTCGCTCGACCGTCCCCTCGCTCGCTGACGCTCGCTCGGACGCGGCGCCTTTCGATCGGTTTCCCGTGTGGAATCAGCTAGGTGCTGCGCCCGCTCAGTTGGAGGAGCCTCCGATTCGTGTAAGCCCAGCTCCCGCCCAGAACGATCAACAT
>JBEKJT010000164.1:0-3543 GCA_050011075.1 Thermoplasmata archaeon | reverse complement strand
ACGGACGTGCTCTCCTCAAACTCCTCTACGGTCGTCCTGGGGCTCCTCGTCCCGGGCCCTACGAAAGGTCACTTCGACCCTTCGTACGTGAATGCGCTCACGCTGCGGTTCCCCTCGACCCTCTATTTCCCAGCCCTGGGGCTGGGGACGCCGACCTTTGTCGGTGTCGCCGACTCCTCGCTCGTGCCAGGGTGGCTCTCACTGGTGCGCTCGACCTACGACCTCGGGTATCTCCTGGTCGACCTCACGATCCATGAGGGCCGAACCGAGCCCACCATCTACGGGTCGATCGTGGCCGCCACCCTTGCGACCGACCACCTCGCGACGCCCATCGTCATGACGAGCGACCTTCAGCTCTGGCAACTGACGGGATCGGGCAAGGGAGGGTAGGAGGGAAGGAATGGAAGCGCATGAAGATCGCCCGAACGCCCGGCCGCCCGACATTCTCGTCATCATCCTAGATTGCGGTCGAGCCGACGATCTTCCTGGGGGGGCGGATCCGATTCCGCGGATGCCGTTCGCCGAGGGACTGTTCCGGGATTCGCTCTCCTTTCCGAACGCGGTCGCCCCGTCCCCGTGGACGATCCCTTCGCATGCCGGTCTCTTCACGGGACTCTATCCTTGGGAGTCGGGCGCCCATCTCAAGCAATCGCTCGTTCTCGACCCGAAGATCCCCACCCTCGCGGGGCTCCTCACGACGAAGGGCTACGCATCGTTCTCCGCTTCGGCGAACGGCTTCCTCAGCCCTCTATTCGGACTGCTGAACGGTTTCACGACGGCCGTCTGGGGCGATTGGTGGGAGCGATTCCTCCACCTTCCGTCCAACGATCGGCCTCCGTGGGCGTACAACTATGAGCCGACCATGAACCTCCCGAAGGGAGCGTTCTGGAAGGTGCTCGAGGAGCCCGCCAAGTACGCCAACCGGCGTCCGATCCTTCTCGATGCGATCAATCGGTTCACCTCCCAGCTGATTGCCCCGGGGGAGACGTACTCCCCGTACGTCGGTCCGTGGATCGAGGCGGCGGCGGAGCGGTGGCTTCAAGCCCAGCCGAAGGAGCGGCCGGTGTTCTGCTTCGTCAACTACTACGAGGCCCACGAGCCGTACATCATCGACCCGGCGAAGGTGGAAGGCGGGCTAAGCTACCGACGTCTGGCCCAACTGCGGATGGACCGGACCAACCTCCTTGCGGGCCGCTGGAAGCCCACGCAGAGCGAATTCCGCGACCTACGTCGGCTCAGTCGGGCGGTCATCCAGTCACTCGACGATCGACTGCGAAGGCTGTGCGAAGTCTTCCAGCGCGCCGGACGGTGGGAGAACACTATCGTCGTGCTTGCGAGCGACCACGGACAGGCGTTCGGCGAGCACGGCTTCTTGTTCCACGGAGTGCGATTGTGGGAACCGGTCGTCCGAATCCCGCTCTGGGTGCGGTGGCCGGACGGACGCTACCGGGGCGAACGCGCTGTCGGATGGGCGAGCCTCATCGACGTGATGCCGACGTTGCTCGACGCCGCGGGGGTCCCTCGCCCCTTCCTGCCGTCGGCGTCGTCGCTCCTCGAGCTCATCGACCGACCCCGGCTCGGACCCGTGATGGCGATGAGCGACGGCACCCCCGCGCGTAAGACTCTCGCCAAAATGGTACCCCCCGAAATATGGCAACCGTGGGACCAGGCCCACTTGGCCGCCTACTCGGACGGACGCAAGATGATCCTCAACGTCACGACCGGCGTCGTCCAGCTCTACGACCTCACCCATGACCCGAGGGAAGACCACGACCTCGGCGCTTCCATTCCTCCCGAACTCGGGCCGCTCGCGGACCTGCTTCGCCAACACGCCTCCACGGTGGCTCATGAGAAGGTCGAACCGCGCCCTCAGGAGCTCAACGACCGGCTCAAGTCCTGGGGCTACGAGTGACCGCGACTCGGGCCAGGGGCAGGTTTCCCAGATCTCTCACGGCCCAACGTTCGAGCGCCCGCCGCCGGACCGTTGCGCGTCGTCCGGTTTTCGCGGTTGGGATGGCCGTTTTCGCTATGGCGATTGCGGTCGTCCTCCTGACGGTCACCCTGCCCCCGTCAGTGCCGGTCCACCTTCCCAGCGGGAGCGGAAGCGGTTTGGATGCGCTGGCGCCCGATTCCTCTTCCCTTCCGCAGGGGACCCGGTCGGTCCGGCTCGAGCGCCCGGCGACCGATGTGGCCGTTCCGCTCAACGTGACAGTCTCCCAGGAACCCGGCCTTGCCGTCATCGGGGGACCTCCGAACACCCTTTGGGTCAACGTCACCGGGGGGATGCCTCCCTACACCATCCAATACCTCGGGCTGCCGGGCTGTCCTTCGGGAAACACGACGGTCCTGGTATGTGCTGCGACGACCGCCGGTTGGGCGAACACGAAGGTCGCGGTCCGCGACTCCGAGGGCGCTACGAACGACTCCGGCAACGCGACGTTCTATGTTGCACCGTCGGGTACGGTCTCGGGGACCCTGCAGCTCGGGGGGGCCATGGGTGCCGTGCCGGATACATTCTGGGGTGCGAATCTCAACTTCTATTCGGGTTCGGGGTACGACAGTTCCTCTCTCGCCTCCCTGGTCAACGCCACACCCATTCGCTGGCTGCGCTTGCCGCTCGCGGGAACGTGGGTCGTGGACCAGCGCACGACCGATTGGTCCCAACTCGCCGCGTTCTGCGCGTGGACCGACTGTCGGTCGCTGATGACACTCGGCGGTCCGGGGTACAATGGGAGTGCCATCGAAACCGCGGTCGCGACGCTCGAGAACCAGGACGGTGTCCACCCGACCTACTTCAGCTACGGGAACGAGCCGAACCTCTGGAACAACACCGGAAACTCGACAGGGCCGACGGGCTACGCGCTCGATGTCCAGAACTTCACGGAGGAGGTCCGTTCCGTCGACCCGAGCGCCCGCATCTTGGGTGTCGAGATCTCGGGAAAGCCCGGCGCGGGAGCCGCCTACATCGAGGACACGGTTCGGGTGAACGGCGCGAATCTGTCCGGTGTCGGCATCCAGGCATACCCGCAAGCGGCCGGTGCGTTCAACCTGTTCGACTTTCTCGCGGGCCTTGAAGCCAACAACAGCGTCACGGCCTCCGTCGCCTCGGTGCGGTCCGAGGTCGAATCGGTCTGCCCCTCCTGCAACCTCCCCATCCTGCTCGACGAGTTCAACGGAGGGAGCGCGCCGCAGTACAACGCATTCCGTAACGGCGAACCGAGCGTTCCGTTCTTCGCGGCATCGATCGTACAGGCGTTCCGAGCGAACGTCTCCCAGTTCCTCCCCTGGACCCTGGCCTCCCTCCCCGCCTATCAGTGCAGCTTCGGGATGGTCGTACTCGTGGGGAGTTGCGACGGTCGGTCGCTCACACCGGTCTACTACCTGTACTCCCAGCTCCTCGATGGGTTCTCCTCTGGAGAGCTCGAGAATGCGTCCGTGGTCGGAGCTTCGTCCACCTACAGCATCGCCGACTCGGCCGCGGGGACTTTGCGCGTACTCATGGCGAACACGAATGTGTCGGTTGGCGCGAAAGTCGCGCTCGGG
>JBEKJT010000163.1:0-3562 GCA_050011075.1 Thermoplasmata archaeon | reverse complement strand
GGCCTGTACCGCGGGTCGGCGGCGCTCCACGGGAGCAAGCTCACGGGGGTCGACGACCCGTTCGAGGAGCCGCTGAACCCAGACCTGACCGTCGACACGGCGACCGAGTCGATCGAGGAGTCCACCAATCGAATCCTTACCCACCTGACTCGGATAGGCTTCGTGCAACCGCTCGTGAAGACGTGAAACGGATTCCGGACCGCATCCCCTCCGCCCTGAATTCGTCAGGTTGTTGACTCGACCGGTCAGTAACGGATCCTCCCACCCTCGAAGGGGTATTCTTCTCATCCAGGTGCCCTCGGGTCACTGCGAGGGCTCCTTGGAGAAACCCCACTGATGCCTTCTGCGGGAGACGCGACTCGTCCCGTTCTCGACCCGCCTAGCCTGAGCCCGGTGAGGGAAGGGTTCCCCGACCCTCCCGTAACGGGCCCGGGGGATCCGGGATTCCTCCCGGATCGGGGGAGCGGAAGGTGGCGGTGCTCCGCCTACTTTGTTGGAGGCGAGAGGGGGGCGGCGCAAGTCGGACAGAACTTCGACCCCGCCGGAGCACGTCCCTGGCACGCGGCACAGACCATTTTTCCCCGAGGTTGTCGGGGTAGGCGTCGCGAGAGCGTGACCGCGATCATCAGGACCCCGACGGTCAGGACGATCAAGAGAACGAAGGAGATGATCCCTCCGACCAACGCGTAGACGAGGATGTTGCCGAGCCCCGTCAGGTTGATCCCGGAGTTGTTGTTGCTGCCGTTCTGGTTGTTGTTATTGTTGTTGCCGTTCCCGTTCGAGCTCGTCACCGTGAGCGTCCGACCGGCCGAGGTGTGGTTCCCGACGGAATCGACCACCGTGACGTTGACAGAGTAGGTGCCGGATTGGCTTGCCATACACTGCCAGCTCGATTCATTGTTGGCGAAGCAAAACGGGGGAATGGGGTTCCAGTTGTAGGTGTACGCGGGGAACCCTCCGCTGACCAGGAGGGTGACGGAAAACTGGTTACCTTGAGCCACGGGGTTCGGCGAGATCTGGAAGCTTGTGATCGTGGGGTTCGTTGCCGGAGCGAGGCCGGTGCCCGGGTCGAGGGAAGGGCGAACGCTGCCGACGGAAGCGCCGAAGGATGGGCTTACCATCGCGGCGAAGACGGTCGTCACGACCACGAAGGCGATCCCCAAGGCGAGGGCCCGGCGAATGCGATTCTCGATCATTGGTGTCCTACTTTGATCGTCCAACCCATCCGCTGTGCGGATCCGGGTGAACCGTGAGGACGGGAGCCAAGGAGGCGGGAGTTGGCCCGCGGAGAATCCGTCGCACGACCGAACTGCCGGGCGCGAGATCCCTCGCCGGTGGCCCGGGAAAGCAGTCGCCCTTCCAGATGCGTGAAGCGCCCCTAACCGGTCGGCGGACCTCTCCTAGAATGTCCGAGGTCGGTTCGACGGTCTTCGTGGGATTCCAGCGTGGACCACGGAGGGGCCGGTAGGACGGGGCGCCGCTGCTCCCCGGAAACCCCCGAGTTCCAGTGAATTAGCGGAAAAGGGGGGGTTTACATCCTTCGTCAATTCCACACCACCCGGTCTCGTCCCTTCCAGCATATCCGGAACGGCACGCCGACCCGCGGGGAATAGCAAGTCTCGCAGCCAAACTACGTCGAAAGATAGCGCGATGTCAGGGTGGCAACGGCAAGCAAGGCACCTGGTTCACGAGGACGGTGCGCTCGGGTTCGCCGATACCGAAGAGGAACCCGCAGCCGCACCGATGGGCTCACTCCTGTTCATCGTCGCACGGACCATGGGAAGCCGGATCGGCCGGGGAGGCTCAGGGATCCCCAACTTAGCGCGGAACCAGTGTCGGGCATCGAAGAAGTACATGTTGCCGTACGGACAGGCCTCGACACAATCGCCGACACCGCAGCACTTCGAACTGCGGAACTCTCCCTTTTGTCGGAAGTGGCCCGGCATATCGGTCAATCCGACGGGGCAGGACTTCGCGCAGTCGACCGTCGTGCAACGCTTGCAGACCTCTTTGTCGTAGACCTTCAGCCGAAAGAACCCGATGCGGCTGAAGAAGGCGCTGATCGTCCCGGTGTAGCACCAGCCCATCGTCACGCAGTTGTAGTTGCCCGTGTACGGGATTGTGACGAAAAGGACGTACCAGAGGACGCTGAAGTAGAAGGCGAAGAAGAAGACCGTCGGGTCGCTGCCGAGGACATGAACGTTCAACCTCCCGACGGAATCGAGGTAGGAGGCGACCGAGGCGAGCACGAGCGAGGCCATGACCACGCCCGTGGTGACGGAGAAGGCGGTCGAGAATCGGCTCGAGAGGAACTTGCGAGCGAGGGGGGACGAACGGTTGAAGCTCTTCATCGCGTCGAGGGTCGTCCCCTGGTACATCAAGGGCGCCGTGCAGAACGTCGAGCAGATTGCGCGCCGTCCGAAGAGTACCGTCACGGCGCCGAGGATGGCGTACGTCGCGAGCAGGATGCCGAAGACCCCGACGGCGAGCGGCGCCGAGCCGATCCCCATACTCCAGCCGAGGACGGGGACGCGAGTTCCCGACGGCAGGTTCGGGAGAAGGGTCGAGTAGTAGATGCTGGGGAAGAACACTGCGAACGCGCCGTAGCAGCCCATCATCAGGCCCAATCGGACCCGGGTCTCCCGGCTGCGCGTCTCTCGGAACTTGAAGTAGACCAACGCTCCCATCTCGATCCCCATCATCGCGAGGAACCAGGTCGACCCGGTCGTGAGCGCGACGAACCAGAATCCGTTGTAGATCGCGCTGTAGACAACGGTCCCGAGGCTCCCCGAGAGCGGCAACGTCCCCACCGCCATCGTGAACGCCGAGCCGAAGATCTGCACGTTCAGGAGCGCCCCCATGAACAGCTCGGCCACGAAGATCGTGGCAAGGAGCGAGAACGCCCAGTTCGGTCGGAGCTGCCAGGTGACCCGTGGCCCGACCTCGAGACGCTCGGGCCGCACGACGAAATCGAAGTACAGGACCATCTCGAGGACGATGGCGAGCGCGAAGACGAGCGGGGTCGAGTTCGCGACCCACAGGTAGAGCCCGGCCATCATGACGGCGTAGACCCCGAGAAGCCGGACCAGGTAGGAGGAGAGCTCAGAAGCGAGCTCCCGGGTCCGGTAGAGATACTCCATCAGGAAGACGAACAGACCGATCATCAGTGCGCTGCCGACGTAGATCGAACCGTCGGTCCATCCGACATAGGGAAGCGCGGGGGGAGAGAGTGCCATGATGGCCGCTTGCGCCAGCAGCACTACGAACACGACTCGGGGCAGTCGGTGCCGAAGCAGGAAAGTGGTCAGGAACATCTCGGCCGACATGGTGAAGAGGAACCATGGCGAATCGACGACCAGCGCCAGTCCCCCGACGGCCTCCGCGAGCCCCCCCACCCCTCCACCGATCGTGCTACCGGCAGCGGCTTGGAAGGTCCACCCCATGAGGAGCTCATTGGCCAGGACCAACCCGATCACGACCCCGAAAAAAACCCGGGGATGGCCGAGACGCAATGCGCTGGCGGTCTCGGAGCTCTTGGCGCGGAGTCGAACCTCCTCGAGGA
>JBEKJT010000162.1:0-3608 GCA_050011075.1 Thermoplasmata archaeon | reverse complement strand
CGAGATAAACCCTCCGTGGGTCCTTCTGGATTATACGTCACTCAACCACGGCTCCCTCGTGACCGCCCGGGCGCTGTGACGGGCCTTTCTCGAGTAGACTGGTGACACGCACGACCTCTCCGCGGCTCCCCTCGCACCCTCCGACGGTGTTTTGGGGATGTGGGGGTCTCGATCGTTCGCTGCGAAGGATGGCTCGGAGTGTTGAAGCCTTCCCAAAGTGGGAAATCGACGCGGGCGAAGAGCAACCCTTCGCCGTGTCTCGCGTCGGGCGATTCGCCTAGACCCGTTTAGCGGGGAGGTCTCGGGGCCGTCCCCCGCCCCCGGGAGGAAGCGGTGTGCGGTGGGTGCCCACGTAAAGCATCGCAACCGCGATGGCGAGAATCGACCCGAACAGGATCCCCGCGTTGACGAGGCCAATCCGGTCGGAGGCTTCCGCGACCCCGATGGTCGGGACCGCGAGCGCAAGGTAGCCGGCAAGGTAGAATCCGGCCAGCATGGCCCCCCGTCGGTCCTCGGGGGCGATGCGGTCGACCAGCGTCACGCTTCCCATGAAGGCGAGACCTACGGCTACGCCCAGGGCCGCTGTCACGAGAACGAGGAGCATCCACAGCGTCAGCGGCAGGGTTAGGACCAGGGCCACCAACGCGACGATCAGGAGGGGGAACCCGACCATAAGAGCGCGTCGGTCTCGGGTCTGAGCCGTGCCCAGCTGCGTGATCGCCGCCATTCCGAACATGAGGGCGACGATGCCCCCCGCGGCCAGAGGGCTCGAGATCCGAAGGCCGCCCCGAACGTACGAGGGTACGAGGGCGGCGAAGAGGCCGTAGATGGAGTAACACGCGGCAATCCCTCCCACCGAGACCCAGAACGGACGGCGCAAGTTCGTTGGTACCGCGATGCGCGGGATACGAAAGGGCACCTTCGAACCGATCGCCGTCGCGGTCTCGGGCGTGACGTGGACAGCCACGAAGCCAACCGCACTTGCGATGATTGGAAGCAGGTACACGAGCTCGGTAGGGTACGCCGCGTACTGGACGAGGAATCCGCTCATCGCCACCCCGATCGCGAAACCTCCAAAGTTAGCCGCGACGGCCACGCGCGCGACATGATGCTGGTCGAAATGGGGCTCGAGGTCGCTCATGGCCGCGGTGGCCACGCTCGTGGTGGCTCCGACGGCGAGGCCGGAGATAGCTCTCGCGAGGGCGAGCCAAATTACGCCCGTCGCGAGCGAGAAGACGATTGCTCCGAGGGCCGTGAGGGCCATCCCAAGATACAGGAGTCGCTTTCGTCCCACTCGCTCGGCCTGCGGGGCAACGATGAAGAGGGTGACGAACACGCCCGGGGTGTAGGCCGCGAAGATGAGGCCGAGCACTCCGGCGGAGAACACGAAGCTGTGCTCGTAGTCGGGGTAGAGGGGGGTCGGGATCGCAGCGGCGAAGGCTGTCACAGCGAGGACGTAGGCCGTCCAGCGGAACGCTCCGCGGGGACCATGAATCAAAAGGCGGGAAAGCCGGGTCGGCGCCCGGGGAATGTTCAATCGGGCTCACCTGCCGGGAGCGAGTGACACGGTAACGACGACCGCGGGACGTTCGAGCTTCTCGAAGGACCGGATCTGCGGAGGCGCTCTCCCCCGTCCATTACCGGCCCCGAACCCTGCCCCCCACTAATGCACCCGAGTGGCCTGGTACTCGGCCGGAAGCCGCGGGAATCTCATGTGAAGTCCCTCGAGGGTCTCCACGATCCGCTGCGAGACGACGAGGTCTCGGAACCACTTTCGATTGGAGGGCACCACGTACCATGGAGCCCACTTCGTGCTGGTCTTTGATAGGGCCTCCTCGTACGCCTCCATGTATCCGGACCATCGTCGCCGATCCCGGAGGTCCGTCTCGCGAAACTTCCAGTGCTTGGTCGGATCGTCGAGCCGTTCCTTCAGGCGCCGCCTCTGCTCGCCCCGACTGATGTGGAAGAAGAACTTGAGAATCGTCGTTCCCTCCTCGCTCAGCATCCGTTCGAAATCGTTGATCTCGCGGTAGCGCCGCTCCCACACCTCCTTCGCGATGAGCCCCCGTACCCGAGTGACCAGGACGTCCTCGTAGTGGCTGCGGTTGAAGAGGACCATCTCTCCTCGACCCGGCGTCTGTTCGTGGACCCGCCAAAGGAAGTCGTGGTCGTGTTCGTTGACGCTCGGTCTCTTGAACGAGGCAACCCGCACGCCTTGAGGATTGACTCCCTCGAATACACGCCGGATGGTCCCATCCTTTCCCGCGGAATCCATCCCCTGGAGGACCACGAGCATTGAGTGTTTGTGTTCCGCGTAGAGCAGTTCCTGCAGCTTCGTCAATCGAACCGCGAGCTTCTCGAGTTCTTTCCGCCCATCGTCCTTGACGCCCTCGAACCCCGAAGTGTCGTTGGGGTCCGCTCGGTCAAGCCTCACAGGGGATTCGGGTCGGACGAGGTACTCCTTCACCGGCTCACCGGACCGTCCTGGTCGCTCGCTCGCTCCATGGGGTCGCGGCGACGAGAGCAGGTCTTGACCGCGAATGAGCCTGTCTTTATGAGAACAGCGAGAGTCCACCGCGATCCCTTTCGAGGGGGGCGACTCGGGGATACACCCTCGTGCGGGAGCCCCTCGCGCCGCGGGAAGCCTTCGGACCGTGTCCGTCTAGAACATGTCGCCACGATGGCTCGAGAATCCAGGGTCCCGGAAGACCCGCCTAAGGTCCTCCCCTCGCGAAGACTGAGACCCGAGCGGTTTCGCCATCAGGACGACATGAGACGCAGGGTAAACGGCGAACCCGTGCTCGCGCAGGATCGGGTCCGAATCTCGGACGAAGGACGTCGACTGGAACGTGAGCCACCGTCCCCGGGCCAGAACTTCGAGGGCGTCGAGCATCGCCTCGCGATGGTCCGGTGACGTCACGACCACCTCTTGGGTGGTAAGGTTCCATGGCCCGTCGTCAGCGAGGTAGGCGTACCCCACGGCGCGCGAGCCCCGAGAGAGGATCCGAAGGTTCTCCGGTTTCCTCCACCCGACCCGAAATCGAATCCGAGTAGATCCACGGCTGCGGGGCACGAATCCGAGCCGTCCCTCCGTGGCGATCGCAAGCAGTCGCTCGAGTCGCCCGGCGTCGCTCGGGCGCGACACCTTCCAGCGGTAGCCGAGGGGGGGCTCCCGCCGCGCCCTCCGTCCGATCGGTCGAAGGGCATGGGGCGGCGAATAGGCGTCCTCGTACCCTAGCTCCTCGTAAAGGTGATGGGCCCCCCAGGTACGGTGGGTCCAGAGGAACGACCACGTTCGTCCCGCGGCGGTCTCGCGGCGGTGCACCTCTTGAAGGAGAGCCCGGGCGAACCCTCGGCCGACCCCGTTCGGACGCGTGAGGACGTCCGAGATGCCGACCACCGTCTGGGGTCCGGTCCGCCCCGTAAAGCCGAGATGAAGAGTTTCGACGCGGGAGAGGACCTGGTCGTCCTCCACGGCGTAGACACCCCAGTAGTCGGACGCGGGGTGGCCCATGTGCTGAAGGCGTCGGATGAACTTCACGTCCTGCGGCGGGTCGCCGTCGCTAACAGCGAATGCGGCGAGCTGAAGGAGCAACCGGTCCGGTAGG
>JBEKJT010000161.1:0-3617 GCA_050011075.1 Thermoplasmata archaeon | reverse complement strand
CCCCGACGAGGCGCGCCGCCTCGCCGAGCTGCGCCACGAGCTCGCCCGCAAGGAGGCCGAGCTCCGGGCCCGCGAGAGCCAGGTAGCCACCCGCCTCGCGGACATCGAGCGGATGGCCGGCACCGGGGCGGAGGAGGCGGAGGCGCGCCAGGTCCGCGAGGACGCGACGACCGCCGCTGCGGAGATCAAGGTCAAGAGCGGCGTCCGGCGCTTGGACGACCTGCTCTACGGAGGGTTCTCGGCTGGGGTCCAGGTCCTCCTGAACGGCCCGGCACACACCGGGAAGGACGTGCTCGCCCGGCTCTTCTCGGTCGAGGGGCTCAAGTTCGGGATCCCATCGATCTGGGTCGTCACCGACAAGACCTACCAGCAGGTGCGCGACGATCTCGCCGCCCTCTACCCCGGCTTCCCCGACGCGGAGAAGAAGGGAATGGTCCGCTACGTCGACCTCTACTCGCGCCAGGTCGGCTCGGCCCAGTCGAGCGCGAACGTCCGGCTCCTCTCGACCAGCGACAAGGCCCTGCTCGACCAGCTCGCCCAGAGCGTCAACGGCTACGCCGAGGAGCTCAAGGAGAAGTTCCCGGCCTACCGGCTCGTGTTCGAGTCGGTATCGACCATCACCGCCTACCTCGACAGCGCGTCGTCGTTCCGCTTCCTGCAGCCGTTCATCGGCCGCCGGAAGCTCGACGGCGCGGTCGCCTACTACGTCCTCGACAGCGGAATGCACTCGGAGTCGGACCTCGAGACGCTCGAGCACATGGTCGATGGTTCGCTGAACTTCAAGGTCGAGCAGATGAAGACGTTCCTCTCGGTGCGCGGGGTCGGCGAGGCCCAGGCGCGCGCGTGGATCGGCTACACGTTCAACAAGCGCGCGTTCAATCTCGGCTCGTTCAGTCTCGAACACATTCGCTAGGGCCGTCCCGTGCCCCGGTACGCGCTTCCCCGGGAGCCCCGCGCGCGCGGGGGCCCCCGTGCGCGTCGACCGACCGGTGAGCCCAAGGGCTATGTAGAAGTCCCGGCGTCTTGCGTTCGCTAGGCTAGACCGGGGGGTTGGGCGTCCCCTTACACACCGAAACCGTCCTTAGCGGGGGTGACAGGCAGGAGCGACGTTCGGGCGAATCACGCGTCTCGAGGTGTTTCGTAGACGCTCTGTTCCGCTGGGCCGCGGGCATCGCGACGAGCGCTCGGAGGAGCGCCCTAGCGGTTATCCATCACGGGCACCGGGTCAGGTCCTGACGGGAGCAGCCTTACCGTGACCCGTCGACGCTGGCGGGGCGACGGGGCCGAGGAGCATCCGGGGTCACCGCGGGGTTCGTCCGGGCGGCAATCCTGCTGGCCTAGCACCGGCTCACCGCAATACCGGCGGCGATGGGCGAGGTTTCGGCACGGACTTTAAATAGGGGAGCTGGGCGTTTCTTGCAGTACCGATCGCCCATGCACAGCTACATCGACCTCTTCTTCACGCCGGAGAGCCTCCCGCCGCTCGACATCTCGAAGCGGCTGCGGCATGCGACCGGCCTATCGTTCATCATCGGCCCCCACGACCTCACCTTCGAGTGGAAGACGGAGCAGGAGTTCCACGAACGGATCACGAAGGTCCACGCGGCGCTCAAGGGCACCGGGGTCCTCTATCGCGTCGAAACGGTCCCCGAGGACCCGGCCTACATCGAGCCGATCCCCTGGCCCCCACCGCTCCCGCGCAACGACCCGGTTCACCCCGCGTACTGAGCGGCCTGCGGGTCGGAGACCTCCGACACCCCCACCCCCCCATTTCCAGTGGAGAATCCTACCAGCCCTCGCTCGCGGGGTCGACCAGGTCCCGCTCGAGGACCTCCCGGCGGTCAGTGGGGATAGGACGCTTCTCGTTCCGGACGTAATCGTAGCAGACGACCACCGTACGCCCCCGGGCGGCGACCGTGTCCGTCCCGACGATCGTGAAACGGTAGAGCAGCGTGAAGCTCGTGCGACCGAGCGGAGCGGCCGGAGCTACCTCGCCCAGGAGTTCGGCACCGTAGGCTACCGGTGCCAGGTAACGACAGGTCGCCTCGGCGATGATGATGTCGAGCTTCGTCGGGTCGAGCGGACCGAGGAGCGGCAGGTAGTAGTCGCAACGCAGCGTCTCCATGTAGGGAAAGTACGCCGCGTGGTTGAGATGGCTCAACACGTCGAGGTCGTGGTACGGTACGTAGAATCGGCGTTGGACGCGCCAGGGAGGGGACGTCGACGACGTCGGTGGGGTCATGGGAGGGGGTGGACGTCCACGCTCCATATATGGCCTCGAGGGGGTGCGCCGACCGGTGGGTCCGATGGCGTCGGGTCGGGAGAGTTCCAGTGGAAATGGAGGGGTGGGGGGGTCCGGTCGGGTACCGGACGCGCCGGCCCCGGGCGAGATGGCCCGGAAGGTCACCGAGGTCCGCTCGCTCGTGCAGCGGCACTCGGCCCGCTTCGAGCGGTCGATCCCGCTGATCGCGAGCGAGAACCTGCTCTCCCCCTACGCGAAGGAGATGCTCATCAGCGACTTCCATTCCCGCTATGCGGAGGGGCTTCCCGGCGAACGGTACTACGAGGGGAACGAGCAGGTCGACGAGGTCGAGAACCTCTGCCTCGACCTCGCACGTCGGCTCTTCCGCTGCTCGTTCGCCGACGTGCGCCCGACCTCGGGCACGGTCGCGAACCTGGCGGTCCTGAAGGCGCTGACCGAGGTCGGCGACCTGGTCGGCACGAGCCGCCTCGCCGACGGCGCGCACATCTCGAGCGCGTCGTTCGGCGCGTTCGGCCTGCGCGGCCTGAAGCCGGTCTACTACGCGTGGGATCCCGAGGCCATGACGATCGACGTCGCGCGCACCCGCGAGATCCTTCGGGCCGTGCGCCCGAAGCTCTGCCTGTTCGGTCTCTCCCTGTTCCTCTTCCCGATGCCGATCGACGAGCTGCGGCCGACGCTCGAGGAGATCGGCGCCCGGGGCTGGTACGACGCGGCGCACGTCCTGGGCCTGATCGCGGGCGGACAGTTCCAGGACCCGCTGCACGAGGGGTGCGTCGTGATGAGCGCGTCGACGCACAAGACCCTCCCCGGCCCGCAGCACGGGATCCTCCTAGGACAGACGGACGACGCCGACGTCGTGAAGCGCCTCCAGGGAGGGGCTTTCCCGGGCGTGACGAGCAACCACCACCTGAACGCGATGGCCGCCCTCGCCGTCAGCCTCGCCGAGCACCTCGAGTTCGGGCGCGAGTACGCCGCGCGGACGGTCGAGAACGCCCGGGCGCTCGCCCAAGCGCTCCACGACCGCGGCTTTGACGTCCTCGCGGCGAACCTCGGCTTTACTCGCTCGCACACGATCGCAGTCCGCGTCGAGAACGAGGGCGGAGGCGAGTCGGTCGCCCGCCGCCTCGCGGACGCCGGCATCATCGCGAACAAGAACCTCCTCCCCGGCGACAAGAGCCCGAAGCATCCGGGAGGGGTCCGGCTCGGTACGCCCGAGGTGACCCGGGTCGGCATGGGGCCGAAGGAGATGGTGCGGGTCGCCGAGCTGTTCGACGCGCTCCTCCACCGGGGACGCTCCCAGGAGGAGGTCGCCCGAGAGGCCGCCGAGCTGAAGTCGGGGTTCACGACCCTGAAG
>JBEKJT010000160.1:0-3657 GCA_050011075.1 Thermoplasmata archaeon | reverse complement strand
GACGGTTGACCAGTCCCTCCTGGTAACACTTCTCGATCTCGGGGTGACGACCCAGAAGGTTCCGGATTCCAAGTTCTATTTGGGACATTTAACTATGATATGTGACTGTTCCATATTAATCTTGGCGTTTGTGACACATGGCTGAAATGTCGCGAACCCTTCCACATCAACCGGTGTTGTGACCGTGAGGACGGAGAGGATTCTCCTGGACCCTGAGGAGCTCCCGAAGCGATGGTACAATCTGGTTCCGGATCTCAGCACTCCTCTCCCCCCGCCCCTCAACCCGTCGACCCGAGCCCCCATCGGACCCGACGACCTGGCGAGAGTGTTCGCGAAGGAGCTCATCCGCCAGGAGGTCTCCACGGACCGATTCATCGACATCCCCGAGGAGGTGCGGGAGGCATACATGCTCCTGAATCGACCAACGCCCCTGCAACGGGCGAACCACCTCGAGTCCTACCTGAAGACGCCGGCGAAGATCTACTTCAAGCGGGAAGACCTGAGCCCCACCGGGAGCCACAAGCCCAACACCGCCGTCGCCCAGGCTTACTACAATGCCCGGGAGGGCGCGGAACAGCTGGCGACGGAGACCGGGGCCGGGCAGTGGGGCTCGGCGCTGGCCTTCGCATCCGCTTATTTCGGTCTCCAATGCAAGGTGTTCATGGTCCGGGCCAGCTACGACCAGAAACCGTACCGCAAGCACGTCATGAATCTGTACGGGGCTGACGTCAGCCCCTCCCCGAGCCCCCTCACCGGATACGGTCGGAGACTGCTGGCGGAGCGATCGGACCATCCCGGCTCGCTGGGGATCGCCATCAGCGAAGCGATGGAGTACACTCTGGAACATCCGAACACCAAGTACGCCCTCGGAAGCGTGCTCAACCACGTGATGCTGCACCAGAGCGTCATCGGCCTGGAGTTGGTCCAGCAGCTCACCCAGGCAGACCTGGTCCCCGACTACATGATCGGATGCGTCGGGGGCGGAAGCAATTTCGCAGGGTTCGCTTACCCGATGATCGGTGCGCAGCTCCGCGAGCAGGTCAGTTCGACGGAGTTCCTCGCGGTGGAGCCAACGCTGGTGCCCTCCATGACCGAAGGGCGGTACGAGTACGACTACGGGGACTCAGCTCAGATGACCCCGCTCCTGAAGATGTACACTCTCGGCTCGTCGTTCGTACCCCCGCCCATCCATGCAGGGGGCCTCAGGTATCATGGATGCGCTCCGACGCTGAGCGCTCTCGTCGACGCGGGAACCGTCCGTCCGATCGCTGTCGGTCAGGATGATTGTTTCGAAGCGGGACGCCTCTTCGCGCTGACGGAGGGGATCATTCCGGCGCCCGAGTCGGCGCACGCCGTCCGTGCGGCCATCGACGTGGCGCTCGAGGCAAAGCGGAGCCATACGGCGAAGACCATCGTGTTCAACTTATCCGGGCACGGCCTGCTGGACCTCGGGGGGTACGCGAAGTTTCTCGAAGAGGGTCGGCAGGGGGAAGCAGTCGAGTCCCCTCTCAGACCCCATCCCACTGTAGCCACCGTTCCGATGGGCAGCCCCGGTCGAGCCTCCGCATCCCCGGCGGGGTAGAGCGGCGATCGTCGGAGAGCGACGCGTTAGGAACCGAACCTTTCAACGATTCCCTCACTCAGCGTGACTCTCTCCGCGGACCTCCGTGACGTCGGTACACTGTTTTCAAGCGCACTTCGGTTTCCTGAGCTCGAGCAGCCCTACGGGCTGCCATCGTCGAAGATTGTTTAAGAGGCGACCCGACGGGGAAGCTACGAGGGGCCTGCTCGGTCGCCCCGGAAGGGTTCGGAGGAAGAAGATGCGTGCGTTGGGTGTGGGACTGGCCGCAACGGCGCTCATCCTTCTCCTGATCCTTGGCCCCACAGGGGCCTATGCGTCCGCGACCACCACCTCCGACTTCGTCAGCTCGAGCTCCGCGTGTCACGCCGCGATCACGTTGGTGACAGGGGTCACCGATAGGAATCTCTACCACCGGATCATCATCCGGGGGACTTGTTTCGGGACGCACCCCACATACGTCAATGTCTCCACGTTTGCGCCGTACAATGGCACGGACACCCAGAACTGTGGGTCCGGCCGCGCGCCCCCCACCCTCGCCATCGACGAGTGGGGCTCCACCTTGGCCGCGGGGGACTGGTCGGCCGGACGGTTCATCAGTACCAGCGGCGCCTGCGCCTGGGGTGATTCCATCGGGCTGACCTTCACCAGCTGGTCTAACCTACGGATCGTCATCGACCACGGGTTCGGCAACGCGCTGGGCACCTCGAAACAGAACGACGGAGCCCCTTGGCAGATGACTCCCAACACTCCGTGTGCGGTCAAGGTCTTTAACCCGGCGAACACGACGACGCCGGCGAACTTCACCCTCCCTCTCGGGAGTTGCTAGGTCGAGAGGATCCGGGGACCAGAGATACTTCCCGTGGTTCGTGCTGCCGGCTACCGAGCCCTAGGGCCCCGAGGACCTCGGTCCTGGGGCGGCGGGCGACCTCCCCCGACGGTTCGGCGAGGCCATTCTAGATCGGGCGGGCCCCCGCTCGGCTCGCCCGTTGCGCGGACGCCCTCGTCGCCTCGTGTCCTCCGCCTAGAGAGCCCTCGTGAATGCCGGGCATCGGAGAAGTCCTCGCGAAGAACCGAACATTTCGATGACCTCCTCCCATGGCTGGGACCTCTTCGTGGGTCGTAGGGATGCCTCCGCACAGAGACTGACGCACTCCCTCCGACCGGCGCGCCTGCCGAGAAGTTCGCGACCCGAGACGTTCTTCGGCGACGCCCTCGAGCCAGCGGCAGTATTGTCGAGCTACGCGAGACCGGAGGTCTGCTCGAACAAGTGTCCCTCCCACCGAGTAGGGGCTACCCGCCCCGGCAACGTAGGTGTTCCAGGTCCCCTGGTCCGTCGTGGCGGGGAATATGTACGTCGTGACAACCGATAGGGAGAGCCCCGGCACAACCCTCGGAAGGGAACCCGCGAAGTCTTCCACGGACCCTGTCCGTTAGGGGATGGGAACGCCGAACTGGATCGACGTCAGAGAGATGGCGACGGTGAAGCCGTAGAGCTGCCGGTCCTCGTAGAACGGCCCGGCGGTCATCCGATAATCCGCGGGTCCCACCCGAGTAGACCACTGTACTCTCTCGTTGTACGCCGCCCAGGAAAAGTTCGAGAACGGTGTGGCACCGTAGCTCGCGTTGATCGCGGCCGAGGGCCGGGCACAGGAGAAAGAGAGCGGTGGAACCAACGAACACGGGTCGATCCCCGCCGGGGTGGGAGGGGCGATGCTGCATGAACCTCCGCTGAAAAGCGTGCCCGGCACCAATTGGTGCGCAGGACACACGGTCGTCGGTCCCCACCCCGGTGCATCGATGGATTGCACGGAGTAGGCGGTCCAATTGTAGAGCAGGAAATCGGCCTTGGTGGAGTTCGTCGGCCGAAGGGTGTGACCGCTCTGGCCACCTCCTGCGTTGGAGATCACGTTCGAAGTGTAGTTCACGAACCCTCCCGGCGGAGGAACCACGACGTCCAGCGGCATCGCGAGGAGCTGACCGTCCGACCCCAGCGCTGGTCCCTGGGTGCAGACCACGTGGGTCAGACCCACCCCGAGTATCGCCAGCGGCAACGCTATGCCGATCGCCAGTCCCAA
>JBEKJT010000159.1:0-3678 GCA_050011075.1 Thermoplasmata archaeon | reverse complement strand
CGCGAGTCCACCCTTCAATGTTCATGGGCCGAGCAAGCTAGGTGGGACTCCAGTGGGTCCCGTTAGCCCATGGAGGACGACCCTCGCGACCGGGTCGAGTCCGGGAAAGAGCTCTCCTCCGCCTGGCGGTTCCAGCCCCGGTCGACCACCGATTCACGCAGAGACGAGGAGTCCGCGCGTCGGGCCGCTCTTCTGGCCGCCCTTCGGGTCGGGCACGGAGCAGGAGCTACATTCTCCTTCCGTCTATTCTCCGGGCCGGATCCGACGTTACGACTGTTCGTTCGTGACGCTGCTTCGGCCCGGTGGGTCGCGCGGGTGTTCGTTCCAGCGTTTCCGATGCACCAGTGGACTCGCGAGCCTTCGTTCTGCCTTGAGCCCTCGGTCAGGACCCGGACGGCACGCCGGATCCACGCCTGGCCCCAATCCCTCCGGAGCACGAGCGACGGGCCTCCACTGCTCGACCATCTCGCCCGGGCGGCCTCGACGTTGCCACGCGGTGTTACGGTGAACCTCGCGGCCTATCCGCTCCCGGCCCCACTTCCTCATTGGTGGGAACGCACGGTCCCGTTACCGGAGTCCGTGCCACCGCGCCCCACCGTTCGCGAACGGGGAGGCGGGAGCCCCTACCGCTTTCCCCCCCGCGTTCTGGAACCTACGGAGCGCCCCTTGTTCTGGAGCCTGGGAGTGAGCTTCCGGATAGGGTCCGACGGTCTCGGTACCGGCCTTCCGGGGTCCGCGAGTCGTGCGATCGAGCGTGCCAGCCACTCTGGGCTCGGTAACGGGCTCACTTTCGGCACCGGGTTTCGACGCCCTGGCTCCCGAGATCCGGGGTTCCCCGTGTCCGAGGAAGAGATGGTGCTCGTCCTTCCGGGGCCGGACTGCCCGGCCTTGGGGGGAGGAGAGCGCTCGTCGGGGGCGAACCGGATCTTGGCCTTCGGCCGCACGAGCGCGGGCGAAGTCGTGGGGCCCGAGATCGAACCCCATCAGGGTCGGCACATCGCGATCCTGGGAGAGACGGGGATGGGCAAAAGCTCCATGCTGGTGGCCCTGGCGCGCCGGGCGAGCCGCGATTCCGGACTTATCCTCCTCGACCCCCTCGGGGAGACCGCAGACTCCTTGGTCCGCGAACTGGACCCAGTGGTAGCGGAAAAGGCGGTCCGCATCGACCCGATCCACTATCCGATCCGCATCAACGCGCTCGAGGGGATCGGGCCGGCCGGACACGACCCGGTGCGGTCAGAACGACGCCTCAACGACCTCGTGCATGCCCTGCGCCGGGTGAGGGCCGGTCGCTACACCGACTCCGGCTTCTGGGGACCTCGGCTCGAGGAGATGCTGATCCGGGCCGTCCGAGCGGCGGCGTTCTTGGAAGGGGGGACTCTGACCGATGCCCACTCGCTGCTCGCGACCGGAGCCCGGCACCAACGAGAGGTCCCGGTCGAGGCCATGGGGCCCATCCGAGAGCTCGCCGAACGGGTCCGTGCTCGACCGGAGGATGCCGAAGGGGCACGACGGTTGGTCCATGAAGTCGTTCGGAGCCCGGTGCTCGAAGGAATGCTTTGTGCCCATAGCCCCGAGCTCGCCACACGGGAGCTTGTATCCCCGGGAAGGTTGGTCATCGTATCGGGGAACGCAGCTCGCGTCGGTGAGTCGACCGCGCGCTACCTGCTCTCGGTCTATCTCGCCCTCCTCTGGTCCGAGCTTCTGGCCCGCCCCTCCGCTGCAAAGACGTTCGTACTGCTCGACGAGGCACAGTGGTTCTCGCACGAGAGCCTGGCCGAGATGCTGCGACTCGGACGACGTGCGAACGTGCACGTCGTACTCGCGACGCAGGCGATCGCTTCGCTCCCGGAGTCGGTCGCGGAGGCCGTCTGGACGAACGTTTCGGACTTCGTTGCGTTCCGTGGCTCTCCCGAGGAAGCTCGTGAGTTCAGCCGCGCCGCGCGCGGTCTCTCCACTGAGGCGATCCACTCGATGCCGAGGGGACACGCCGCGGTGTTGTTGGGGAAGGGACACGTCGTCCGTTGGTTGCGCACCATTCGCATCCCTTCGCCGGACGTCTCCCCAAGGAACGCCGGACGGTCGGAGGAGCAGCAGGGAGACGATGGGCCGTTCGATCGGTGCGGCGACCCTACGGGGCCCCCGGGGTTGGAAGACGTTCCGAGACCGAAGACCATCGGGGCGAGTTCGATCCGTCCGCCGGAGCCGACCGCGGCCGACGTGATCCGTCTCTTGCGGACCCGATCCCTCGAGCGGTCGCAGCCCGGCCCGTGGAGAATCGCGGTCGACGACCTGCGGCGAGAGGTCGACCCCCACGGGCGAGCGGTACGCCAAGCGGGGGCGATCCTCGGACGGACCGGGGCCCTCCTCGCGACGGAACGGACCGAGCGCGGCACGGTCTGGGTCCTGGCCCCGGATCGGATACTCCTCCCGTCTTCTGACGGTGATGCGCTGGCTCCCGGGAACGATTCCCGAACGCCACAACCCTATTAGGGACGGAACGGCTCGATTCACTGATGGAATCGCCCTCGGGGAATCCCCCGGTCACGGAGGTGGTGAAGGGGGTCGGACTGATGGCCCCGGCGACGACGCTCGAACGGTGCGCCACGGGCATCGACGGTCTCGACAACATCCTGGGCGGGGGGATCCCGCGAGGCAACATGGTGCTCGTCGCGGGAAGCGTCGGCACGGGCAAGACGACGCTCTGCCTCGAGTTCCTCGTGCGCGGCGCCGAGCGGGGAGAGCGCTCGCTGTTCATCTCGGTGACCGAATCGTCCACGAAACTCATCCAGAACCTCTCCACCTTCGAATTCTTCCGAACGGACCTCATCGAACAAGGCTCGCTCGTCTTCGTCGACCTGCCTTCGCTCTACGAACGCCTCGGGCTCGGGAAGGACGAGCTTTCCGCCGGAGAGATCGACATCCTGATCCGAACCATCGCCGACCTCGTCCGCACGCTCGGTGCCCAACGGGTGGTCCTGGACAGCCTGACCTCGGTGTGCTACCGGATCCGCAAGGAGGAGCAGATCCGGGACTTCATGCTCCGGCTCGGCCAGGAGCTCAACGACGCGCGATGCACATCGCTCCTGGTCTCGGAGATCGGGCCCACGCCGGGTCGCTACTCGCTCCACGGCGTCGAGGAGGCGATCGTGGACGGGGTGATCCTGCTGTGGAACACCCGCCGGATGGGGGACATCCTTCGGGTCGTGCAGATCGTCAAGATGCGCGGCACGGCGCACTCGCGCGCGCAGTACGTACTCGAGCTCACCCCAATCGGCATCCTGATGGCACCGCACCTGAAGGGCGGCCGTGAAGGAGGGACGTGAATCGTGCCGGTCGACATCGGCGAGCGATTGCGGGCGCTCCCCGGTGGTAGCGCCGTCGCCCTGAAGCTCGACCCCCGCGAGTACGCCGACCACTACTTCGCGGTCCTGAACGCCACGCTGCGCGACGTCGGCAGCGAGACCAACACCCACACCATTTACGTCGCGGTCACGAACCCGGCCTCGTTCGTCTGGTCCCTCGCGCAGGCGCTGGACGTCCCGATGGACCGGATCTCGTTCGTCGACGCGATCAGCCACATCATGATGAACTACGCGAACCCGCTCCCGAACGCAACCTACGTCGAGAGCCCCCGCGCGCTCGAGGAGATCATGCTGCGAGTGGAGTATCTATTGC
>JBEKJT010000158.1:0-3755 GCA_050011075.1 Thermoplasmata archaeon | reverse complement strand
CTACTCCCGAACCGGGCTCGCGCGGTGGGCGACAGGATGGTGTTGGTCGGTGGACTGACCGGAAGGGATGGGATCGGAGGCGTTGCGTTCGCCTCGAAGGAGCTCACGGACCGCAGCGAGTCGGAATCTCGGGGCGCGGTGCAGCTCGGGAACCCGATCATGAAGGAACCGCTGATCCACGCCTGCCTCGAGGCGTTCGACGCGGGGCTCGTGCGGGGCCTGAAGGACCTCGGCGGCGGCGGCGTGGCGACGGCCGCCGGTGAGCTCGCGCACGCCGGCGGGTTCGGTCTCCACCTGGACCTCGGCCGCGTCCCCCTGCGCGAGGAGGGGCTCCGTCCCTGGGAGGTCTGGATCTCCGAGTCGCAGGAACGCATGGTCCTCGACGTTCGCCCGAACGATGTTCCGGCGCTCGCGACGATCTTCCATCGGTTCGACGTCCCGGTGACGGACATCGGCGAGGTCACGCCGGCGCCGTACGAATCGATCGACTGGAACGGCCGCCGCGCGGCCCACCTGAACCTGGGATTCCGTGTGGACCCGCCGCCCGTCCGACGACCCACCCGTCGCCGACCCCGCCGCGTGCGCGCGGCTCCTCCCGTGCCCTCGGAAGACCTCGGCGCGCTCGTGGAGAGCGTGGTCCTTGCACCGGACTCCCTCTCGCGCGAGGCAGTGATCCGGGTGTACGACCACGAGGTGCAGGGCCGAACCGTCGTCAAGCCCCTGCACGGCCGCGTGACCTCTCCGTCCCACGGGGACGCCGCGATCCTACAACCCCGGCCTGAAAGCCTTCGGGCGCTCGCCCTCACCACCGCCGCCCAACCCTGGGCCTGCCGGGAGGACCCGGGCGAAGGAGCCGCGCTCGTCGTCGAGGAGGCGGCCCGCAACCTCTACGCGGTCGGGGCCCGCCCCGACGCGTTCACGAACTGCCTCAACTTCGGGAATCCGGAGGACCCACGCGTTCTCGGGGACTTTGCACTCGTGACCGACGGGCTCGGCCGCGCAGCGCGCGCGCTCGGCTTCGCGGTGCCGTCGGGGAACGTAAGCTTCTATAACGGCGGACTCGGGGCCGAGATCCCGCCGACCCCGGTCCTGCTCGCTACCGGGATCGTCCCTGACCTCACGTTCGCCGTGACGAGCGACCTCAAGGAGGTCGGGAATGCGCTCTACCTCGTCGGTCGCTCCCGACCCGAGCTCGGGGGGTCGCTCTGGGCACGGATGAACTCGGTTCCGGGGCTCGCCGTGCCAAGGTCCAGGCCCCACGGCCTTCGGACCGCGGGCGAGCGGCTCCTCGCCGCGGGGTCGCGCGGGCTCGTTCGCGCGGCCCACGACGTTTCGGATGGAGGCCTCGCGGTCGCGCTCTGCGAGATGGCGTTCGGGGGCGCTCTCGGTCTCTCGGTGGAGCTCGACCTTACGGGACTCGCGAACCCGGGGCTCGCGCTGGTCGCCGAGGGAGGGTCCCGATGGGTGGTCGAGGTTCCTGAGGACCGTGCGTCCCGTTTCGAGAGGGCCTTCGCCGGGGTCCCTATCGCACGCCTCGGCTCGGTCGCCGACCGCGACGCCACGCTCCGCTGGCAGGGCCGGGACCGCGCCTCGCTCCGGCTCGAGCCGCTCTACGACCGGTGGCGCTCGGGCCTCGGACTACCGTGACCACGGCCGGTGAGGCGGATTGACCGTCACGGCCCTCGTCTCCGGCGGCAAGGATTCGGTCTACGCCGCGTACCTCGCGGATACCCAGGGTTGGCCAGTCGACGAGCTCCTGACCCTGCGGCCCGCCGATCCGGAATCGATGATGTTCCACACGCCGAACCTCGACATGGTCGCCCTCCAGGCCGAGGCGTGGGGGAAGGCCCATCGGTCGGTGCCGGTTGGCGAACCGAACGAGGTCGGAGAGCTCGTAGCCCTGACGGAGGCGCTGGCGGGAGGTCGGGGTCCGGTGGTCGTGGGCGCGATCGCCTCCTCGTACCAATGGGCGCGCGTGCTGCGCGCCGCGGACCGAGCGGGACGACGCGTGTACGCCCCGCTCTGGCGCGTCGACCCGGCACGAGTCGTCCGGGAGGAGATCTCCGCCGGTCTTGACATCCGCCTCGTGCACTTGGCCGCCGAACCGCTGTCGCCCGAGCTGCTCGGCCGTCGACTCGACGAGCCGCTCCTCGAGGAACTCGAGCGGCGGAGTGGGTCCGTACGTCGTCTCAACGTGGCGGGGGAAGGCGGGGAATACGAGACGCTCGTCGTCGACGCGCCGTTCTTCCGCGGCCGACTCGAGCTTCGGAAGGTCGAGACGGTCCTGACGGCGTCAACCGCTCGGCTCGTCGTTGTGGACGCGGCCCTCAAGATGAAGTAAGGCGGCGCTTCTCGAACGGTCGCTCATGGGCCGTCGTTCAACTCCTCGAAGCCCGCTCACCGCCGAAGCGCGACGGGCGGTGGACCGGGCCTTTCGCGCGCTCGGCGACCCCCGTGCACGCCTGAACCTTCCCTGGCTCTCGAGACTCCTCGGCGTGGCGCCCGGCGCGCTCTCGGAGGTCCTGTCCGAACTCGAAGAGCTCGTTCCGGTCGAGACCGAGATACGTCAGCGTCTGCGCGACGCGGGCCGGTCCTACTACGCGCAATTCCGGGCCCCGTTCGAACTCTACGCGTTTGTGCGGTGGGTCCGCCCGGACCACGTGGTTGAGACCGGGGTGAGCAGCGGAGTCTCTTCCGCCCACCTCCTTCTCGCCCTCGCGAAGAACCGAAAGGGCACCCTTCATTCGATCGACCAGCCGACCTCCCAGCGCGGACCCACCTTCTCATCCCGGGATTCCCCCGTGGCCCTTCCTCCGGGGAGGACGAGCGGGTGGGCTGTGCCGGAACGCTTGCGAGACCGCTGGGACCTCCGAATCGGGCCGAGCGAACGGCTGCTGCCCGACCTCTGCCGGAAGACCGCAGCGGTCGGCGTCTTCCTCCACGACAGCCTCCACACCCCGGGCCACCTGACGTTCGAGCTCGCCACGGTGCGTCCCCGGCTCGTCGCCGGAGGCGTCGTTCTCGCCGACAACACGGTGTGGACCGGCCAGGCGTTCCCCCGGTTCGCCGCTTCCCTCGGGGCGCCCGTGCGCGGGCGCGGTCGCACCGACCTGGTCGGGATCCGGGTCCCCTCCGGGCGCGGCCGATAGCGTCGGGCCCCGCCCTCTCCCGCCTCTCCCTCAAGGCTATAGTGACCGAGGCGTCTCGGGCTACCGATGGCGACCAGCCGCGCGGGGATGGCTCCCCCCGACAGGCAGGGACCCGGACCGGGGGCGATCGGCCCCTTGGAGGAGGCCCAACGTCGCTGGGAGGCGGAGGTCCTCGGCCCGGCGCTCGAGAAGAGCCCGGAGCGCAAGGAGCGGTTCACGACGCTCGGCGGCATCCCGGTCGACCGGATCTATACCCCGCGCTCTCCCCGGTCTCCTGCGGACCGGATCGGCTACCCCGGGCAACCCCCATTCACCCGCGGGATCCACCCGACGATGTACCGCGGCCGGCTCTGGTCGATGCGGATGTTCTCCGGGTTCGGCTCCCCGGAGGACACGAACCGCCGGTTCCGCTATCTCTTGGACCACGGGGAGAGCGGCCTCTCGATCGCGTTCGACGATCCTACGCTCTACGGCATCGACGCCGACGACCCCGAGGCAGCCGGCGAGGTGGGCAAGTGCGGCGTGAACGTGAGCTCGCTCGACGACATGCGCCGGCTCCTCACCGGCATCCCGCTCGGCCGGGTGACGACGAGCATGACGATCAAC
>JBEKJT010000157.1:0-3762 GCA_050011075.1 Thermoplasmata archaeon | reverse complement strand
CCGAGATCACGTACAGATTCTCGTCGACGTTGCTCTCCTCGGTGCAGTGCCGCATCACCACGGCGCATCACCTGCTCGAGGTAGACAGCGCGGCGGGGTCGAGGTTCTCCGCGGCCAGGTTGCGGTCGATCCGGAGCACCGACCGGGTGATCTCCCCGGCCGCCTGGAGGGCGGTCGTCTTGACCAGGGCCGGGTCGAGAACCCCCTTCTTCAGCATGTCGGCTGGCTCACCGGTGTTGATATCGATCCCGAACCCGTCCGGAGAGGCCTTCGCGGCCATGACCTTCTCGAGCCCGTTGTAGCCGGCGTTGGTCAGGATCTGTCGCATGACGCTTTCCAGCGCTTGGTTAACCACGTCGACTCCGACCTGTTCGACACCCTTGAGCTGCAGTTCCCGTAGCCGCTTCCCGACATAGAGCTCGGCGGCACCGCCTCCGGGCACTACCTTCTTGTTGAGCGCTGCCTCGGCTGCGTTGAGACCGTCGAGGACCGCTCGCCAGCGCTCCAACGATGTCTCTTTGGTCGTTCCAGAGACGATCACCGTGACCATCCGTTTCCCGGCCGCGCGTTCTAGATGGACCAGGCTGTGCGTTTCGTCCTCGAAGACCTTGCCCAATTTCGCGGTGACGTCCGGTTGGGCTAGGTCCTGCGGCATGCGCGCCGGGCGGACTCCCAGGTATCGGGACAAGGGCTCGACCTCGTCCCCGGCAATTCGCACGGCGAAGACTCCGCGAGAGATCAGTTGATTCTCGATCAACTCGTCGACCTCGGGGGACGCGATGAGCAGGGTGTCCGCCCCCGTGGCCAGGATCGAATCGACCAGCTCCCGGGACTTCCTCTCCCGGTCCTTCTCCATCGAAAGGACGTCAGAGTATCGACTCCCTTCCTTCAACCAATCCGCCTTGACCGGCTTGAGGTCCAGCTTACAGATGAGCACCCGGGCATCGATCTTCTCGCGGGGCGTGCTGGGGTCGATCCGCTTCCTTTCGAGGACGATTCCGTCCACGACCTGGTCTTCGAAGTTGGCTTTCCGGATCACGGCGATGCATTTCTCGAAGTCATAATGTCCGTCGTAGATGGCATCGTCCGCTACCGCACGGATGGACGAGACCACGAACTTGCTGAGGTTCCGCCCGTCGAGCTTGGAGGCGAGCGCGGTCGAAACCACCTGCTCGAGCGTCGGGTCCTCGAGGTGGATCGCGACCGACTCGTTGTCGATGATCTCACACGCGCGATGGACCGCCGTCTCGATCCCCTCGACGACCTTCGTAGGGTGGACCCCCATCTCGCGGATGAACCGTCGGCCCTCCTTGATCATCTCCGCGGCCATGACGACCGCGGTCGTCGTGCCGTCGCCCACGAGCTCCTCCTGTCGTTCCGCGATCTCTACGATCATCCGGGCAACGGGGTGGATCGTCCTCAGCGAGAGCAGGATCGTAACGCCGTCGTTCGAGACGTGCCGATTCATCGCTTGGTCGATGAGAAGCTTATCCAGCCCCTTCGGCCCGAGGGTCGTTCGAACCGCGTCCGCGACGGATATCGCGGCGTTGGAGTTCGAATCCAGGGCGTCGATCTCTACGTTCTGAGCCATCGGTCGCCAAACTTGACTTTCTGCGTTCGTCATGTGAATCTTACTCCGGGCGGTAGTCGGCTAGGACTTTCAGCATACGTTCCGGTCGAGCGGGTATTTGGGTGAAATCGATCGTCGGGGTTTCGGCCGGCACGGTCGAGCCTTGCCCTCGACCGTTGGACGCGCGACGCACATACTGGCTGATGATCTTCTTTTCGGCACGCCTCAGGATCTCGTTCAGGTCGCTCGGCGATATGCCAATCATTCGCGAGAGATTCTCCTGGGTTACGCCCCGAGGATAGTCGTAGAACCCGGTTTCGATGGCAAGGTCGAGGATCTTCTGCTGTTTCGGAGTGATCGCACTGGGCAATTTGAGGGGAGAAGCGGACACTAGCTCCAACGAGCCGCCTCGGCTGGACGTGAGCGCGGCCAGTCCATCCAGGACCTCTCGGCTCGCGACGATCTCGTACTCCATGGTACCATTCTCGTTCATAGCGGCTGACCACAGGAAACAGGGGAAGCTCGAGCTGGCGATGTTTTGACACACGCGACATCCTCTTGCTGTCACGATGGCAAGGATATGGCCCGAGCAGACGTCCGCCACTTCGACCGACGTTATTCCCCGCATATTGCGTAGGAACGCTTGGACATTGACCGAAGGATGGATCGTGGTGAGCTGGATCAGGTGACTGACCTCGGGTCGCTGCTCCGTGGAGCCGTCGGTCCGCTTCAGGGCGAGCACCTCGATGGAGGCAGAGCAATAGTGGCTGAGAGGACCGACCCAATCATCGAGGGGGGCTGAGAATCGGGCCCGTGTGAGCGGGAGGATCAGGAGTAGCGCTCCCAACCATGGGAGAAGCGCGAGTTCTCCGTTCGGAATCATGCTCGCGATGCGTAACCCTGCATATCTCCCCAAAGTCCTTCGCACGGGTGGATGCTACATAACCTGTTCGTCCAATCGATTTGATTGAGGTCGAGAATTGAGGTAAATTCCGAACTGATACGGAATCCCCGTGTCTGAGTCTTCGGGGTACGGCGGTCGGGGTGAAGGGAGGAACGGTTCGGAGGCACGCGCGGCGCGGTCTAGAAATCTCTGTCCCCATCCCATTCGGTCGATCTCGCACTTCTTCTTCAAAATGGATGCAGTCACCGCGCTGTGATCTCCGAGTCGCATTAGAAATAGAGATGCCCGGAGGGCGGCTCGAGTGGCCCGCCGCCGTCCGGGCTCGGGGAAAGGGTTAGCCTACCAGACTTGTCCTACTTCCAGTTTACGGTCTCGCCCAACCGATGCCTGCCGGCACTTGGCCAAAGCCGTTTACGGCCAGCAGGAAGATCCACGTGGTAAACACGAACGGTCCTGTCAGGGCGGGCAAGCCCCAATTGCCGAAGAACCGTTGCAGGGCCGGCATCGTGAACAGCGAGCACGCGACACACGCGAAGATCGCGAAGCAGAACGACACCCACGTGAGCGGCAGGAAGCTCGTTATCGCAATCATCACGAGCACCTGATTGAACCCATGGATGCCGCCGCGCGACTCGCCGACGGGCATCTTCGTCACGATCGATAGAGCCAGTCCTATGGTAGATCCGAGCCAAGCCATGACCCCCGCGAGGAACAACGGCGAGTTGGAGTTCCAGCCCGTCGTATAGCCGTTCGTCCAGACGTGTCCGGCGACTGGCGAAAACTCAAAGGCCAGCGTTAGGCCCACGACCCAGAAGACACCGGTCATCCAGTTCTCGACAAAGGTCACCTGGGAAACCCCTTTTAGGGACGCCTTGACGAATTCGGTGGCTGTCCAGTGGAACTCTGGTTCAACCTGTGAGTTCTGGAGGTCCGTTCTACCGGGCTGACGCGTTTCCAGTCCTGCAGGGTGAATCGGTTCTACCGGGTGTCCGGTACCGGGTTCCGGCCAGATATCGTAGCCGTACCGCTTCGACGCCCACATGATCACCCACGTCGTGAAAATGAACGACGAGGTGAACCCTGGGATCGCGTAGCCCGGACCTAGACCGCTTTCTAGGTTACCCAAGACGTTGGCCAATGCCATCCAGGTCACGGCCGTGACAGCCGCCCCGATTATCGACAGAAGGAACGTGGCCTTGTTCTCCTTCACGAACGGCCCGGACCAGAACGCCATCCCCGTAAGGATGGAGTTGTATCCGAAAAGACCGAACGTGATCGTACCGGCGTC
>JBEKJT010000156.1:0-3777 GCA_050011075.1 Thermoplasmata archaeon | reverse complement strand
AACGTAGCCGTGAGGTCCTCGTAGAGCAGGAGGGCCCGCGGAGAGCCCCACCCGGTCTCCTGGTCCCAGCCGGGGCCGGCGTCACCGAGGCAGGTGCTTCCCGTGGTGATATCGGCGAGCCCGTTCCCCACTTTGCCGGAAGGTTCCGCGCTCCCGACCGAGTAGAGCCGGGGCGAGATGAGGCCGAACGAGCTCCCGTGAATCGCCGCCATCTCGGTGAGGAGGCCAGCCCAGAGCGGCGTCGCGAAGCTCGTGCCGCCAGCGACCCGCGACTGTCCATTGAAGTAGACGAAGTTCTCGGCCGCCGTGGCGCTCACGTCGGGCATTCCCCGGAACGCGTTCCCCGTAGTGGCCGACTGCCAGTTCGGCGCAGAGAATTGCGTGGAGAACCCGCCGCCGCTCTGGTTCCAGGCGGACTCGGAGAACCCGGTGATCTCCCCCAGGAGGTTCCGCGTGAGGCCTACGTCGGTCCCTCCGACAGCGAGGACGTCCGGCGAGCTCGCAGGGTACTGGGGGGACGGGCCCCCCGAGCATCCACCCGAAGCGTCCCCGCCCGTATCCCCAGTGGCCGCGAGGAAGGTGATCCCTTCGTGGGTGCCGACCGCAAGGTAGGTATTCCACGCCTGGACGAGTCCTTGGTCCGAGGACTCGGGCGTGCCGAACGACATCGAGATCGTGGATACCGGAAGGCCGATCGCAGAATGCATCGCGTCGGCCATCGATGCGGTGGACGGCTGGCAGGACGTAGTCGAGAGCTCGGGCGGGTAGACGGCGTAGAGCGTGGCCCCGGGGGCCATCGATCCGGACCACTCGAGGTCCAGCGTCATCTCCTGGGCCACCTTGCACGGGTCGTTGACGGCCGACTGGGACGGGCTCGGCGCCCCGTCGATCGGCTCCGGAATGATCGTGGGGGCGGGAAAACTCGAGGGGTAGTCCTCTTGGAAGAACGTGGTGAGGTCGTTCGGCGCATAGCCGACTCCCCACAGCAGGACGGCGATCGACCGGGTCGAGGCGTAGGTCGGCGAGCTCGTGAGGTTGTAGAGGTCCGAGAGGTCGTAGATGGAACGGGCGATGGCCGGAGTAACGAGGTCGCCACTGCCTTGCGCTGGGGAGCCGGTCCCGGGGACCGCAGTCGCGGTCGAAAGAGACGGAAGCGTGAACGTGTCGAATCCCGAAGAGAGACCGATTACGCTTGCCACCTCTGCTTCTAATGTGGTGGGTAGGGAGGGTGGTGTGGCGGGGAACGTGACGCCTCGCCCCTGGTAGGACCCCGATAGTATCGAGGTGCTGAATGCCCGACCGACCGCGGCTTCCGACCCGACGAGCGAGAGCGAAAGGCGGTCTGGCCAGCGGTGGAGCACGGAGAGACCCCGGGATTCGAAGTACTGGATCATCGCGGAGTAGTTCGCGGGCGTGAGCCCGAACTGGTCGGCGACCTCGCGCACCGTGAGGAGCTTCGACCCCGGTGCCGGGGTGGCAAAGAGCGAGGAGCTCGTCGGTTCGAAAGTAACGACGACCTCGACGGTCCCAAGGGCGGGCGTCGGATCCGCGATGGTACCGAGGCGCCCGTAGGCATATCCGGCTCGCTCGGCGAAGGTCGCTGACGAGTCGGAATGACCCTCGTGCCCAGCGGTCACTCGGGTCGCCGGGCCCATCACGGTGGTGGCGGAGGCTCCGGCCGGCACGAGTCCGAGGAGGAGCAGGGCGACGATCGCGAGGGCCCCGACCCCGATGCGGAACGCTGGACGTCCCGCAGGTCTCGACACCATGGTCATCGATGGTTGCGCACCTGCCAAATAGGTTCCCAATGCGAGAACCGGCCCCGGGTATCAGACCCGGATCGGTGTCGTGTAGCCGGGAGGGAGGTGGAACGGGTCCGGCCCCCCGAACGGGTCCGGGCGAGCCGAGGGAGCCGCCCCACGCTTCCGGGCGAGATAGGCGTCGATCGCCGTGGCCGCTTCCATCGCCGACCCCATAGCGTAAACAACGGAGCGGCCGCCGGTGGCGAAGATACCGGGGACTCCGGTCTCGAATCCGACGCCCTTTCCCTCAGGCCAACCCTGGGAAGTGATCTTCAGGTCCAGCTCCGGGCCGAACCCGGCAAGGTCCGCCCGCTGCCCGACCGCGACGATGACGGTGTCGCACGGAACGGTCGTTTCCGACCCCGGGACCGGGATCGGTTGACGTCGGCCGCCGGCGTCCGGAGGTCCAAGCTCCATCGACTGGACGACCAGCCCCTCGACGCGACCGCTTCCGACGATGCGTAGTGGCGCCTTCTGGAACAGGAAGCCGATCCCCTCCTCCTCGGCCCCGTGGACCTCCTCGGGGTCGGCAGGCATCTCCTGCCGACTGCGACGGTAGACGAGGGTGACCCGACCCCCGTTCGACAACCGTCGCGCACTGCGGACCGAATCCATCGCGACGTCACCGCCCCCGACCACGAGGACCTGTTTCCCGACCGACCGGACGATGCCCCCGTTCACCTCCCGGAGGAATTCGATGGCGTGGAGGACCCCCGGGAGTTGCTCGCCCGGAATGCCCAGAGCACGATGGGTCGGGGTGCCGACGGCGAGGAGGACCGCCTGGTAGCCGTCCTCGCGCAGCAACCGGTCGACCGGGAAATCCCGGCCGACCTTGGTGCCGTCAACGAATTTCACGTCCAGGTCCCGGTACCGGGCGCGGTCGGTCTCCACGTCGGCGTCGGTCATGCGGTAGGCGGGGATCGTTTGCATCAACCCCCCGAAGCGACGCTCTTGTTCGAAGACCGTGACCGCGTACCCTCGGACTCCGAGCTCCCAGGCGGCCATCATCCCGGCCGGCCCCGCTCCCACGATTGCCACGCGCTGATGTTTCGGGGCCGACGGAACGTAGACGAGGTCGCTCGAACCAAAGTCGAGCGAGGCACGCTTGAGTTGCCGGATCGCGACCGGGACGCCCTTCTTCTTCACGACGCAGGCGTCCTCGCAGTAGTGGTAGCAGACCTTGCAAAGGGACGTCGAGAGCGGGTTCTCCCGGAGCGTGACCTTGGCCGCGCCGTCGTAGTCCTCTGCCGCGACCCGGCGGATGTACTCGCGACAGTCCTGGGAGATCGGGCAGGCCTCCACGCACCACGGGCGGCGGCACTGGATGCACCGCTGGGCCTCGAGAACGGCCTCCTCCTTCGAGTACGCGTGGAGCACCTCGCGGAAGTCTTCGACCCTGGCCGCGACTGGCTCCTCGGGGATCGTCACGCGAACCGGAATGAGCTTCGGTGGGGTAGGTTTGGGCGGCGGCGCCGGGGCGGCCATGGGTTCCTCTAAACAGGTCGCCCGGCGTCTTAAGAAGGCGGGGCTCGTCGGACCCTCGACCGGGGTACCGTTCGCCGATCCTCGTTCGGCACTCCCCGACTTATAGAGGTGCGGCTCTCGGGCCGAAGGGGTCGTTCGATGGTACTCGACTCGCTCGGGAAGTCCCTGAGAGGGGTCCTACAGAAGATCGCCCGGGGCTCGGCGGTCGACGAGGCGCTCCTGGCCGAGGTCGTTCGAGATATCCAGCGGGCCCTCCTCCAGGCCGACGTCAACGTTCAGTTGACGCTCGAGCTCACGCAACGGGTCCGGCGGCGGGCCACCGAAGAAAAGCCGCCCGCCGGAGCGAGCCTTAGGGACTTCCTCATCCGCATCATCTACGAGGAGATCCGGGGGATCCTCGGCAAGGACCGGCCGTTCGAGCTCAAACCGAAACGGATCCTTATGGCGGGGCTGTTCGGTCAGGGAAAGACGACCACCGCGGCCAAGCTCG
>JBEKJT010000155.1:0-3816 GCA_050011075.1 Thermoplasmata archaeon | reverse complement strand
GGTCTGATCGGGGAAGGCAAGCCACGTCAACGAAGAAGCCGCCAGAGACTCCCCAGCATCCCGACCTCTACTTCTTCGCGACCACCATCATGGTTTCCGACCGAAAGCGGTCCGTCGACTGGTACACGGAGAAGCTAGGATTCGAGGTCATCCAAGATCTGGGTCACTGGGTGACGGTCGGACACAAGGGCTTGAACGGTCTCCTCCACTTGTGTCAAGGATCGGAGATCGATGAGGAGCTCTCCCGGGGAAACCAGGGGATCACCTTCCACGTCCGGGGGGACTTCGAGGCGCAGTGCGCCAAGCTGGCGCAACGAGGGGTGAAGTTCGATGCCCCAGTCACCAAGAGGCCGTGGGGCCTGTATGCGAGCATTGCGGACCTCGATGGAAATGTGATCACCCTGAACCCCGAAGACTAGGCGTTAGTTTCCCGATGCGAACTTCACGACCGGGGTGAACGGACACCCCACGGCGTCCGGGCGGGAGTTCGGGGCGCTACTTCCTCGGAGGCGAGCGCAGGACGAACTCGTTCCCGTCAGGGTCGGCGATAACCGCAAGGGTTGCCGTGAACCCCGGGGGATTGATCTGGTGGGGTGGGTCCACCACCGTTCCCCCGCGCCGAGCGATTTCTGCGCACGCCGCCGTCGGGTCGTGGTGAGAAAAGACGATCCCCGAAACGGTGCCCGGTTCGCGTCCCCCCTCCTCCGGGTCATACACATGCATTCGAAGCGTCGCCGTGTTGCCCGGAATCTCAAACACCGCCCGCCCGACGGCGCCGTCGAACTGGAGCGCATGGAGCCCCAGAACTTCGCCGTAGAACTTCTGGGCCTTGTGGATGTCCCGGACGTGCACGGTCACGGCTTCCAGACCCTCGATCGTCGCCACCATACGCACTCCCAGAGGATTGGCCGGCTCATTAGGGCTGGCCGATAAGGTGTTTGCAGTCATTCTGAGTCGCGCTCGGCGCGCCCCTGGAAAAGGGTGATTTGGCTACCGCCCGGTGCGACCGAGGTGACTGTTTCGGAACTCCTTTCGCATCTCTGAACCGAACTGGGGTGGGTTTGTCTCACGACTACCGGTCTGGCGTGACGGAGAGCGGACGCGAGCGGGCGGCGACCTAAGCGGCGAAACGACGAATGGGGGAAGCTGCACCCACAGTGGAGGACGATGTCGTACTTGGCCTGAGTCTGGCCGCCGACCTCGCAAACCCCAGTGAGCCGCTGGACCTCGATGAGGCCTCGGCACAGATCGTCGTCCGTTCGTTTCCTCGAGGTGGGTCTCGAACCCCTCTGACCACCGACTGAAGACCCTGCGGCGGTTGCGCTCACCGGGGTCGCTCTCCCCAAGATTTAGCTCGCCGTAGGATATGCCCTCCCTGAGGCCAACGGGACGGTCCCATGTCGAGCGAACGGCGGATCTTCGTATCTCACAGCCGCGACGACGTGGAGGGACGGCTGTTCGTTCACGACCTCTTCCTCAAGTCAGGCTTCGCGCCAGACTTCTACCCTCTCGAGAACAAGGGTCCGCCGCACGCAGAGCCGATCCGTGATCGAATCCGCGAAGCGACGTCGGTCTTCGTGCTCCTCTCCCCGCCGATGGCTGAGAGGAGGCACACCCGCGCTTGGGTCGGGTACGAGGTGGGTATCGCCGCAGAGCGTGGCCTACCCGTCGTGGTGATCGAACCTGAAGGTGGCCACGTCAATCTCCCGGTTCCAGGAGCGACCCACTACCTCCGACGTCCTCAGAGCGCGCTCGGAGGGCTGTCTCCCGCATGGAGGCATATCGCGAAGACCGGCGGCCTGCTCGTCGACCGGGAGTGGTCCGCGGACGCTGAGACGTTGGGCGAGAAGGTCCTCGAGTTCCTTTACAATGCCGCGACCGCCGAAAAGGACACCTCAGGCCTATTCACGCGGGCGATCTGCGAATTCAAGGACTGTCGCAGCAGGTTCTACGTCCCTGACTCCCTCTTCGGGTCCGATCGGGTTCCTTGCCCCTCCTGCCGGACCGAGGTCGCTTCGCTTAGGGTCCAACTTGCGGAGATGACCGAGAAGGCCGTCGAGGCCGCCGAGCGTGCCGAAGGCAATAGCCGGGGGACGACGGGGCGTTGAGCTGGCTACGTGTTGTTGTAGAGATCCTCGTGACCCTCGCTTGGCTCTACGCGGACTTTTGGCTCTTAACGCACCCTTGGGTACAGGTTGGTGGCTCGCCATGGATCCTCTTTGGTGTCGTGACCTGGTTCGGGGTGTTGTTCTCCTTGGCAGCCGCGAAGGTGGGTCGACCGTCTCATAACTAGCACCCTGAGTAAGCCCGGGCCCCTTCGCCAGGGCGACTCACCCTTGTCTAACTACAGAGTTGTCTAACAGCCCCCGCCGCGCCTTTGACACGACGTTGGCACATGTTCCCCTGGGAAGGCCCACCCGCTGTGCCATGACGCGGTAGCTGAACCCCTGCGCTTTCAATGCAAGGATTGCCTTGGCCTTCTCCGGAGTGACTCTTCGAGGCCGGCCCGGTGGCCTTCCCGACCGAGTCGCCCGTCGGCCCTCCTTGATTTCCCGCATGGCAACCCGGACCCGCTCGGACTTCCTTCGGGACTCGAAGGAGGCAATCACCGGGAGGATTGCTCGAAGGAGGTCCCTCCCCATGTTCGCCGTTCCGTCTTCGCTCGAGTCGAGCATGGGTTCCCGGAGCGAATGGAACCGTACCCCGACGCCCTCGAGTTCCTCGATTGTTGCGACTGCCCGACTGAACCGCTCCTCCCGCGACCACCGATCCAGCGACCAGACGAGGAGATGGTTCCACGGACGGTCCGGCTTTCGGGCATCGAGAAGGAGCCGTTCGTACTCCTTCCGCTCGACCTTGCCGGTTCCAGAGACTTTCTCGGCATAGGCCGTGGAAACAGTCCAGCCCTGCCGCCCGGCTTCGACCCGCAGGTCCCTTTCCTGACCGGCGAGGTCCTGGTCCTCGGTCGAAACTCGCAGGTATAGGGCCACTCTAGGGACTGGAACTCGTACCGTTGCCACTCCAGTCCCAGTTCCTTCGGAACCAGAACGAGTCCCCGGGAACGGATGACCGGTTCCGAAACTTGATTCTTCACTCATTTTGTCGACTGGAACTCACGTCAGGGGAAGCCTCGGTACAGTTCGCCGGGTCCAGTTCCCAGTTCCGGCCGCTGAACCAGTCCTCGGCACGATTTCGGAATCTCGCAGAGTGCGAAGGGAGACCTTCGCGACCAACCGAGACGATCTGAATCGTGTCGGGTAGGAGGGTACCGGGGCGACCACACTTTGCGGTCACGGGTCGGCCCCCAGCCGTGCCCGGGCTCGGTCCGCGCGAGTCGTGCAGCTGCTGAGGAGGTCTTCCGGGTCTGCTGGGGGATCGGGCGAGTCGGGGGCCGACAAGAGGCGGGATTCGCCGTCCCCTGCGTCCCCCGACGCGATTTCGGGCGCTTTCCCTAACGAGGGGGCAGGGGGGACGGTCCCGGCGATAGGTGCGTCCCCCAGTGCGTCCCCCAGGTCCTCGATAGAGGGGGACGCAGGGGACGCAAGGGACGCAGAATCGCGGCCATTGTCGGGGCGGTAGGTGATGCGGAAAAGCCGCCCCGCCTTGCGTCCCCCCTCTGGGAACTCGACCGAGACTCCCGCGAGTCGGAGGTCCGGGGCCATGCGCCGGAGCGTGTGGGAAAGCATGGTTGGAGTCTTCGGCCATCCCTCTGGAGGTCTCACCCCGAGTCGAACTGGTGGGGTCGCGTAGTCCGCGATAGACGCGAGGAGTGCCGTCGCGGTCCCCTCGAACGGTGCGACCCTTGCCTCGAGGAAG
>JBEKJT010000154.1:0-3834 GCA_050011075.1 Thermoplasmata archaeon | reverse complement strand
GAGAGCGCCGACCCCGGTCTCGAGCCGACCGAGGACGCGCTCGAGGACAGCGCGGGTAGGGTTGCCCGTCCGGGAGTAGACGAACCCCTTGGCCTTTCCCGGGGATGACTGGGCAGAGGTCGACGGGAGATAGTCCGGCGGATTCACTGACCCGGTCATTGGGTCGGGAGATTGGCCGTCGTGGATGAGCCGGGTGTCCCACTTCATCGGATTCGCCTAGGGTTAGCTGATTCTCGATTTCAATCAATCGACCCGCCTCCGGAATCCGAAGTGCGGTTTCACCGGACAAAAACGATTCTTCCCTCGTGCAAACTCACGATTTCCCAATCGTATTAATACCTGATTTTGGTAGCCGTGTCAAGCCGTAGCTCGGACCGAGCTGTGGGAGATTCCGGCGAGGGAAGGATTCGATGCCAGGGGCGATGGGTGCGGAGACGCCGGGAGCCATCGCCGAGCTACCGAGCGAAGTTACGGTGCGTCAGGATGTGTACGTCCGCCGCTCTTCGGGCCTCGTTCGCACGGTGGGTCCGACCAGCGCCCTCTTCGCCAACCTGGTCGCGATGGGGATCATCGTCAACTTCTTCTGGATCGTCTTCGCATCCTACGGTTACCCCAACGCGAACCTGGTCACCACCGTCGGCATCGGGGTACTGATCAACGTCGGCGTGGGATTCGTCTACTGGATGCTATCGAGCGCGATGCCCCGCTCGGGCGGTGACTATGTCTTCATGGGCCGGATCTTCCACCCGAGCATCGGCCTCGCGACCAACCTCGTATTCTCGGTCGTGTTCATCACTTGGGCGGGGCTGTTCGCCTGGTACGTCACGGACTACTGTATCCCGATGGTCTTCGCCAGCTACTCGATCGCGGGTGGGGGCTCCCAGGCTCTGTCTTGGTCCAAGGCCTTGACCTCGTCGACCACGGACATCTTCGTCGTCTCGGCGATCATTCTCCTCCTCGTGATTCTGATCAGCCTGTTGCCGACGAAGTGGGTCTTCCGGACCACGGTTGGAATCTTCGTGGTCACCGCGGTGATCTACGTCATAATGATTGGCTTAATGGTCGCGACGAGCCAGTCGACGTTCGCGAGCCACTGGAACGCGGCCAATCCGGGGAACACCTATGCTTCGGTCGCCGCATCCGGGGCCTCGACCGACGCGATCACCACGAGCGGAACATTCCTCGGCATCGTCTACACGATGCTGAGCTTCATCGGTTACGCGAACAGTTCGTACTACGCCGGCGAGATCCGGGGGAATCCGACACGAACCCAGGGGCTCGCGATTTTTGGCGCTCCGCTGATCTTCGCCGCCCTGATCGCCGGCCTTTACGCTATGACCTACATGACGTTCGGGCGCGATTTCATCGTCGGCGTGAGCTCGGGCTACCTCTCGGGCACGATACCCTTGGCCGCGATCCCGTCTCCGCTCTTCTTGGCGGCGTACATCGTCCCGTCCGGTTCGTTTGCCCCCTGGCTCGCCGCGTTCCTGTCATTCGGCACGGTCCTCACGTTTTTCGGTTTCTCGCTGATCTACTTCATCATCCCTACGCGGAACCTGTTCGCCTGGTCGTTCGACCGGGTGACGCCGAGTTTCCTCGCGCGGGTCAGCCGGCGCGGGGTCCCCTGGGTGGCCGTCCTGGCGTTGGGGATCTTCGCCTTCGTCTCCCTGTGGTATGCCACGTACACGACGATCTTCAACTACCTGTCGTACTCGAATTTCGGGTTCTGGTTCGCGGTCGGCATCGTCTGCCTGGGCGGGGCGCTGTTCCCCTTCCTACGGCCGAAGCTTTTCGCCCAGGCTCCGCGGATCGTCCGCACCCGGGTCGGCCCCGTACCAATCCTGACGCTGGTCGGCGCGGCGTCGTTCGGGGCCGCCTGGTTCGTCAGCTACGCGTCGTCAACAGCTCAGTTCTTGGGGGTGACCCAGTACAGCTACGGGGCCCTCCTGTTCCTGCCGATCGTCTTCGTCGTTGGATTCGTGCTCTACTGGATTTCGTATGCGATCCAGAAGCACAGGGGAATCCCGGTCGACCTCATCAGCAAAGAACTCCCGCCCGATTGAGGAGACCGCTCCCGTCTTCTGAAGCGGGGGGTCCGGACGGTCGATGTCGCGCCGCGTCGACCTTCTGATTGACCCGCTCCGAGGGGATCGGGTCCCGATCGAGCTGCCGCTGGAGTACCGGGTCCCCGTCGAGAAGGCGCGGGAGGAGGTCGGGTTCTCGCCCTGGGTGGACCTGTCCGACCCGATCGTCGCGAAGGCGGTCGCCCTCATCGGTGCGGCGCGGCGGTCGGACCCTCCAGTCCGTCTGGCGTTCTTCGGGGGAACGGCGCACCGACTCACGTGCCCTGCGAGCAACCTCGCGGACTCGGGGCTGCGCCACGACCTCCACGACCTGGACGTCGCGGTACTGCTCAAGGATGGTCGGTCGTTCCAACAGTTCCTCGAGTCCGTAGGGAAGCGCGAGGGGAGCGGCCTGACGTTCTTCGAGACCCCAGGCGACCGTGTCTTCAATTCGATGACGGACGGTCACCGTCTCCGGTGGCACACGGTCGTGACGCAGCAGGGCTCCGAGGTGAGCCTGGGTACGCTCGACATCATCGCGGACGAGTTCCGATTCTGTCATCGATTTGACGTCCGGGAGGATGTGAAGCGGGCCCCGACGCTCGGGTGGACGCTCTCCCCGGCGCACCTCCTCTTGACGAAGGGGCAATTCATCCTGCGGGTCCCTCAGGCCGATGCCGCCACGGTTCGAGAGCGGGTCCTCGAACCGTTCGGGAAACGCGACGTAGTGATCGGCCCTGAGCCGAAGGACGTCCGGGACATGCTCGCGCTCCTTCACGACCATCCGATCGACGATGGGCCCGGGGGTATCTCACCGAGCGAGACCGTGCAGATCCTCGGTTCGGACTGGGGGCTCTGGAAGACGTTCTCCCTCAATCTCGGCATGGTCTCGAACTCCGCCATTCTTGCCGACCTTCGCCCGGAGGCCCGGACCCTGATCTCGGAGAGATTGACGAAGTTGCGGAGCCTCGTCGCGTCGCTCACGCCGAAACGCCGCTTCGGATTCCTCGGCGGCGAATGGTGGCAAGAGGTGGACTCGACCGCGTTCACCGACGCGACGGTCCCGACTTCGGGCCCTACCTAGCCGGCCGTCATCATCGTCGACCGGATCCCGTCCTTCGCGAGGTCGACGACCACGCCGAGGAGTGTCCCTTCGATGTAGGCGCTGCCCGGGTTGATCGCGGTCGTCGCTCCGATCCGTACGCTGCCTTTGGACTCGTGGATGTGTCCGTGAAGTCCGAGCAAGGGCTGGTATCGTTCGATCGCAGAACGGACGGCCGTGGACCCGACGTGGACCATGTCGGGCTCGCCACCGGGGGTCATGACCTTGACGAAGTTCGGGTCGAGCCGGGGTGCGAGGTCGAGCGGAGTGTTGTGGGGAGGTACATGAAGGTTGAAGACCGACCGGTGCACGTCCGCGAGCCGGGAGGCATCCGAATCGATCCGAAGGGCGATCGCCTCCTCGGGCAGCTCGCGGTGCGTCTTCCACGGGGTCGGATTCGAGTAGGCGAGGGTCAGCAGTTCGTGGGCGTCGTCCAGTCGAAGAATCTCCCGGTCCGTAAGCTCAGCGAACCCGTCGGCAGCGATGACCTCCTCCATCGGGGTCAGGTCGTCGTTCCCTAGCCCCAAGAGTAGGCGGGCGTCAACTCCCACCATGCGCTGCTTCGCCCAAGCGAGCGAACGGCGCAGTTCGTTTAGTTCCAGCTCGAGAAAGACCCGATCCGCCGCTGCCCGGTCCCCGATGAGGTCGAGCCAATCCTTCCGCCCCGTA
>JBEKJT010000153.1:0-3869 GCA_050011075.1 Thermoplasmata archaeon | reverse complement strand
GACGACCTCCTGGATTTCGGGGCGGAACAGGAGCGCCTGGTACTCGACCTCCTGGTAGACCCCGCCGTCTCCGTGGATGATGTGCCCTTCGCCGATCGGCTTCACGTCGCGGATCGTGACGGCCAGGCTCAGGCCGTCGACGAGCTTCCCCTCGAACTGCTGCTGGGCGAGCTCGGTCAGGACGTTCGCGAGCTCGGGCCCGAGTCGCTCGGGCGGGATTCGCACGACGTCCCGACGGTGGTCGAGGTAGTACATGCGCCGCGCGCGAGCGGGGGGCTGTATAAAGTAGTTGGGGTCGGGAACCGATCGGCTCGAAACGCGCTCGGGCGCCTCGGCAGGTCCGTCGCCCGGGAGGTCGGCGAAACCTTCGAACTAGGACCGGGTGAGTCCCAGCGCCCGGTCGGTCTTGGCGATCGATTCCGGCCCGTCCCGGGCGAGGTCGAACATCGCCCGGATTGCATCGATGTTCTCGGGAACGGTGATCGATTCCTGGTGGATCGCTTGGAAGAAGTACAGGTCCCGGCCATCGAGTCGTAGGCCCCCCTCCCACAGCACGTTCTCCATCATGTCGTTGAACCCAATCCCCCGGTCCCTCGCGTACTCCATCACCTGGGGGGTCCCGTCCACGTGCTCCCAGGGGGCGAACACATGGAATCGCGGCGTCCGTCGGAATGTGGCGATCACCTCGGCGGCGTCGCGCGGCGCCTGCGTCAACCGCACGTGATTCACGTGGACGTGCATGAGCGTGGTCGGGACGACGAGCGCGGTGGTGGTGATCGAAAGCTCGGGGAAAATCGTGCGCACGTCCGGTCCGTGGTGCGACGGCAGGTCGAAGGTCGGAAGGATCCCGTTGATCGGTCCCTTCTTCGACTCGGCCGGATCGGCACCGCGCCGCACGAGGGTCGCCTCCCAATGTTCGACCCCCCAGTTCGAACGTAGGACGGCCGCCGCGCGGGAGAGCCCTGTCGTGTTGCACGAGACGACGCGCACGGTGCGCCGGCCTTGCGCGGCAGAGTAGTTCCCAAGGGCGTTGAACGACACCTCCGCGACGTCGGCCTTCTCCCCGCCTTGGAAGATCGCCCGCACCCCGGCAGCCTCGTAGAGCTTCCGGTTCTCCCGACCGACCTTGTCCGGGGAGGCATCGACGACGATGTCGACCTTTCGGAACAGCTCGTGCGACGTACCGGCGATCGCCAACCCTGCAGCGGCGAAGTCGGCCGCCTTTCCCTCGCCGGCGAGATAGAGGGGATACCCCTTCTCCTGAGCCCGAAGGCCTTCGAAGCTCGGGCGCGTCTTCGTGACGCCCACGAGCTCGAGGTCGGGCTGTTTCGTCACGGCGTCGGCGACGCGTTTGCCGATGGTTCCGTAGCCGTTGATCGCCACCCGAACCGTCATCGGTCCCAATCCCAACGCGTCGAGCCCGGCCGAGGATAAAGGCGTTCCCCGACCGATCCGGCGCTCGTCCGCGGATAGGCTAAATCCCCCGTCGTGCGTTCGCGTTCGATCTCCATGGATTTCCATCTGACCGACGAGGAAGAGGCGTTCCAATCCGCCGTCCGTCGCTTTGGTGACCGCGTGCTCCGGCCGCACGAGCGGCAGATCGACTCCGAGGGCCGGATCCCGGACGACGTGCTCGCGCAGATGGCGGACCTCGGGCTTCTCGCGATGCCCGTGCCGACCGACTACGGCGGGATGGGTGCGTCGGCGGTCCTCACCGAGATCGCGGCCGAGGAGATCGGGCGCGGCGACTTCTCGATGGCCACGGCGGTCTTCTTCCTGCTCGAAGCCGGTTGGGGCTACATCCTGAGCCGGCACGGCACGGAAGAGACGAAGCGTGAGCTCCTGCCCCTGGTCTGCTCCGGGATGGCGTTCCTCGGCATCGCGACAACCGAGCCCACGGGGGGCAGCGACCTAGCGGGGATGCATACCACCGCTCGCCGCGACGGGGACGGGTTCGTTCTTCAGGGCGAGAAGGCCTTCATCTCCGGCGTCGAAGAGGCGAAATCGCTCGGCGGTGGCCACCTCACGCTCGCCCGGGCCCCGGGCGGCGGTTTCAACTTCCTCTACGTCCCGACCCGTCTCGATGGCATCGCGACCCAGCGGTTCCACAACATGGGACGGATGGGGATCTCGACCGGCGGGCTCACCTACCAGGGGGCCCGGGTCCCGGAGAAGTACCTCCTGGGCACGGAAGGGAAGGGATTCGAGTACGCGATGGAGGGGTTCTCGGTGGCCCGAGTGTTCGTGAGCGCGGCCTGTATCGGCGCCGCGGAGCGGGCCCTCGAAACCGGGATGGCCTACCTCCGAGAGCGGAAGACGTTCGGCCAGCCGCTCGGCAAGTTCGAAGGAATTCAGTTCGAACTGGTCGACCTGTGGACGCAGGTCGAGGCGGTCAAGTGGCAGTGCCGGAGGGCCGCCTGGTTGCTCGACACGTACACCCTGAAAGGGGATTCTTCCCACCGCTCGGAGGTCGAGCGCACGGTCGCCTCGGTGAAGCTCATGGCCCCACAGGTCGCCTTCGAGTGCGTCAAGCGCGCGATGATGTGGTTCGGGGCCGCCGGCTACACCGAGGAGGTCGGCCTCGAGCTCGGCTTCCGGGGGATCATGTCGTATCTGGTCGGTGCCGAGGGCGGCCTCAACATCATGCGGATCATCCTCGGACGGGAGCTCCTCGGCAAGGAGTTCGTGCCGTACAAGTGACCCGAGATGCCCGGACCGGTATCGCGCGGACCAGCGATCGGAGAACGGGCGTTTCACACCTGGCTCGCCCGACACCTCCCTGCGGGTCGAGAGGGCCTGCTGCCGCTGGGCGATGACGCGGCCGCCCTCCGACCCCCTCGCGGGCGGGTCGCGATCCTGACCACGGACGCGCTCGTCGAGGGTACCCACTTCCTTCGGGCCTCTCCTCCCGGCCGCATTGGAGGGGCGGCGGCAGCCGTGAACCTCTCCGACCTCGCGGCCAAGGGAGCGGTCCCGGCCGCGCTCCTGCTCGCGATCATCGTTCCGCCCGGCACGCCCCGCGCGTGGGCTGCCCAAGTGACCTCCGCGGCCGAACGAGTCTGCGAACATTATGGGGCCCGCATCGTGGGAGGGGACACGAAACCCGGATCGCTACGCGCGGTCGTAGGGTTCGCCGTCGGCTGGGGCCGGTCCGGCCGCCTCGCTCCCCGGTCCGGCGCTCGGCCGGGCGACGTGCTGGCCACGACAGGTACGGTGGGACGGGGCGGACTCGCAGCCGCCCGGCTAGGTTCCGGCCTCCGGCCGAGCGCCCGCGTCCTTTCCGACCTCCTCGAGGTCCGTCCCCGCGTGGCCGAGGGGATCGCGCTCGCCCGATGGGCGCACGCCATGCTCGACACGTCGGATGGTCTCGCCGAGGCCTCCCGTCTTCTCGCCGAGGCCAGTCGGGTCCGTGTGGACGTGGACGAAGCCCTCCTCCCCCTGGCCCCCGGGCTCGAACGTGCCGCGCACTCGCGCGCCGAGCGACGGAACCTCGCGTTCTTTGGAGGGGACTACGAGCTCCTCGTAGCGCTGGCGCCGGCCGACCTCGACCGGGCCGAGCGCTCCGTACGGCAACGTGGAGGCCGGCTCACCGCGGTGGGACGGGTCGGAACCGGACGGGGCGCCTGGATCGTGAATGGCGACCGCGCGACCGCGATGCCGAGCGCCGGGTGGCAGCCGTTCGGCCGGGATCCCTCCGCGAAGCACTGAAACCGCCCGATCCCCGTGCGACGTGCACCGCCGTCGCAGACTTCACGTTAGTATCAAGTAGAAATTTTCAGGCTCGGGTTCCTACCCAAAGGGTAGCTACCATGCCGAAAACCGAACCGACCATCAACGCGTTTGAGACGGCCAAGCAACAGGTGGACATC
>JBEKJT010000152.1:0-3956 GCA_050011075.1 Thermoplasmata archaeon | reverse complement strand
GACGTTCCGGTAGTCCGGACCTGTTCCGGGACCTGGTGGGGATAGTGGACGATTCCGTGGACGCCCTCGAGGACGCGGCGTTCTCGCTCAGGCTCGCGGCCGAGCACGTGCGGACGAGGGCGGTGTTCACCGAGCTCGCGGGGATCGCCCGGATCGCGACCGAGGCCTCGCAGGAGTTCCTGAAATCCATCCATACGATCGGCCTCCTCGGCCCGGCGTCCCGGGAGGAGGAGATGCAAGACTTCCTCGCCTCCGCCGACCGCGTCGCGAGCTTGGAGGAGAGTTGCGACGTCGCGCTGCGCACGGCGCGCCAGAAGATCTGGTCGGGCGGGGCCGACTTCCGGGAAAGCGCGCTCGCCCTCGAGGTGGCGGGCTACGTCGAGCAGTCGACGAACCATCTCAAGCGGGCCGCCTACACGATCAAGGACGACGTCTTCGAGCGGCTCAATCGAGGAGCGTTCCGCTTCAATGTCGACTGATCCGGAGCGGCTCGTTCGGTTCGGACCGGGAAGCTCCGCCCGTGCCCCCAACGAGCGGTTCGGCAACAAGGCCGCCTGCCTCGCCCGGATGGCGTCGATGGGGCTCCCCGTCCCTCCGGGGTTCGCGCTGAGCATCGACGTCTGTCGAGACTACTTCGCGAACGGCCGCGTCGTCCCGCCCTACCTTGCCGACCACCTGCGTCAGGGGATCTCCTATCTCGAGAGCGCGACCGGCCTCCGGTTCGGGAACCCGCGACGCCCGCTCCTAGTCTCGGTGAGGTCCGGCTCGCCGGTCTCGATGCCGGGCATGATGACCACCGTCCTCAACGTCGGGATCAGCCGGGAAACGTTGCCCGGCCTCATCTTGCGTCGGGGCAATCCGCGCTTCGCTTGGGACTCCTACCGTCGGCTTCTCGAGAACTTCGGGGAGGTCCTGGGCGTCGACCCCGCTATCCTAGAGGAGGCGCTGCGGTCCACGATGAGCTCCGTCGGGGCCCGGGACCAGTCGGAGATGGACTTCCGGGCGCTCCGGGACCTCGCTTCCGCGTACGAGCGGGTCCTGCGCCGGGTGAGCGGAAAGCCGTTCCCCGAGGAGGCCTCGGAGCAGCTCCTGCTCGCGACGAAATCGGTGCTCGACTCCTGGATGAGCCCGCGGGCGCGCCAGTTCCGGGAGCGGAACCACCTCGACCACGTCGGGGGGACCGCGGTCACGATCCAAGCGATGGTGTTCGGGAACCTCGGACGGGACTCCGGGGCGGGGGTGATGTTCACACGGAATCCCTGGAACGGGGAGAACCGGCCCCTCATCGACTTCAAGCTCGCCGTTCAAGGCGAGGACGTCGTCTCGCGGAGCCGACGGACCGGGCGCGACGACCTCGAGCGGGTCTTCCCCGACCTCCTCCGGGACCTGACGGATATCGGTGGCCGACTCGAGACCGAGTTCGGGGACATGCAGGATGTGGAGTTCACGGTCGAGGAGAGGCGGCTCTTCCTCCTCCAGACGCGTAGCGGGTCTCGGGAGCCGTTGGCGGCGCTCCGGATCGCCCTTGACCTCGCGGACGAGGGGCGGGTCGGGCGGGACGAAGCGCGCTCGCGCATCGCCGTCCTCGACCTCGACCGCATCGTCGTCCACGAGATGTTCTCTCCCCGCGAGCCCCTGGCGCAGGGAGAACCCGCGTCGCTCGGGTTCGCTACGGGTGCGGTCGCGTTCTCGCCCGCCGAGGCGGTCGAGGCGTCCCACCACGGACCGGTGGTCCTGGTGAAGGATGACCTGGTTCCGGACGACCTGAACGCGCTCGAATCGGCGGCGGGGGCACTGATGCCCCGGGGGTCCCGAACCTCGCACGCGATCGTCGTGGCGCGGCAGATGGGGAAGACCGTCGTCGTGAACTGCCCCTCGGTGGAGGTCGACCCGGTAGCTCGGCGCTTCCGGGTCGGGGAGACCGAGGTCCGTGCCGGGGACACGATCACGATCGACGGGGCGACCGGACGGGTCTATTCCGGTCGGGTAGAGTTCCGTACCCGACCTCCCGAGAGCCTCCTCGAACGCGCCCGATCGCTCGGCGTTTCGGCGGCATAGGGTCACCGGCCGCCCGGGGATCCCGAAGTGCGCGCGGGACCGCGAAACGCCATTACGACCCCGACCTCCCGGCGGCGATGACCCCGGTGCCCGACACGTCCCGGCTTCTCCGCGGCATCTATCTTTCCACCCTGTTCTCGATGGTGTCGTACGCCCTCGTGACGGTCACGCTGCCGTTCCGGTTCGAGGCGCTCGGGTTCTCGGTCTTCCAGTACGGGGTCGTCCTCTCCGTCTACGCCTTCGGCATGCTCGCCATGGAAGGCCTGTGGGGCGCTCTCGCGTTCCGCATCGGGCGGGCGCGTCCGATCATCGTGTTCGGTGCGGTCGTGGCGGCGGTCCTCCTTGCCATCGGGCTCTCTTCCTCGGTCATCGAGTTCGCCGTCACGCTCGGCCTGCTCGGAATGTTCGTGATCTTCCCGGTGCCGCTGATGCGATGGCTCGCCCTCACCGCGCGCGGCCCGGGGACCGCCGGTAGTGGCACCGGTCGCTATGGGCTCTTCTTCGGCGGCGGACTCGTGATCGGGGCTGCGGTCGGCCCCGTACTCTTCGTCGAGATCGGCTTCCTGATGCTGTCACTCCTTGCCGTGGGGCTGTCCGTGGTCTCGACCGTGTGGCTCGTGGTCCTTCCCTGGAAGGACCTAAGCCTGCCGCCCCGAGAGCTCGGTGCGCGGCGGGAGGTCCGGTCGCTCCTGACCCCTCAGTTCGTCACCGCCGCGGCGCTGGTCGTTCTCTTCTACGTTTCCTACTCCCTTCCGATCAACTTCCTTCAGTACTACTCGGTCGACCTGTTCGGCGGGACGACGACGCAGGCCGGATACCTCGTCGCCGCGACGCGGGGCACCGCGCTGGTCGCCGGCTTCTTCCTCGGGCCCTCGGTGGACCGTTGGGGACCCCCTCGGGTCGCTCCCGCGGGGTTCATCCTCGTGATTGGCGGCGCGCTCGGGACGTTCTTCTCGACCACGTACCCCGAGATGCTCGCCTTCACGGTGGTGTTCGGGGTCGGGGCGGGTTGGCTTTCGGCGAACCTTCTCCCGCTGGCGCTCGGCACCGTTCCCCGGTCGGCCCAGGGGACCGCGGTCGGGGTCTTCGGGTCGTTCGAGGACCTCGGGCTCCTCATCGGCCCGGTCATGATCGGCGCCGTCTACTCCTCCTTCGGAGGACGGGCGATCTTCCCCGTGGTTGCGCTGGTCGCTCTCATCGGCTGCGTGGTCGCCTTTGGGGTGCGCCGGAGGGCGGTGGCGACCTCGAGCCCGGCTCCCTCGGCCCTCCCCGGACGGGGCTGAAGTGGGGACACCCCTTTAGAGAGCGTTGTACCTCGGACCCGGATGAGGAGGCAGGTCCCGGAATGGCGCGACCGGTCGCGGCGGGGGTCGTGACGATCCTCGGGGGATTGTTCATCACGGCCGGCGGCGCCATCCTCGCGCTCATCGGCGGGATCCTGGCGGCGATCTTCCACATCTTCAGCGGATTCTTCGTCCTCGGCCTGGTCCTCGGCTTCCTGATCTTCCTTTTCGGGCTTCTCATGATCGCAGTGCCCGCCGGCCACACCGTGTGGGGGATCGTCGTGATCGTCTTCGCGCTCGTGAGCATTCCGTTCTCGTTCGCCGGGTTCATCATCGGATTCATCCTCGCGATCCTGGGCGGGATCCTCGCCATCGTCTGGCATCCTCCGCCCCCTTCGCCTGCGATCACGGTCAGTGCGCGTGTGGTCTCTCCGCCCCCCCACTAGGCCGTCCCCGGGGCTGCGGGGAGCGCCCATAGCCTAACGTTCCGCCGCCGCTGCAGTCCCGGTCGCCCCGTCGGGCGGAGGCCCTTCGGATGAACGTCGCGTACGAAGTCGGAGTCGGGCTCGTCCTCGGGTTCTCGCTGACGATCCCGCCCGGGCCGATGAACGCGCT
>JBEKJT010000151.1:0-4054 GCA_050011075.1 Thermoplasmata archaeon | reverse complement strand
GAATCTTTCTCCGGGGAACGCAGAGAACAGGATGCTCCGGGGTCAACTGGAACGCGTTCCCGATGGAAACGGGCGTAACCCCAACGAGCTCTCCATCGAAGGGCCGGACCATCGTCTTCTCCACCGTGGTCTCCCTTCCGTCACTGTTGAGGACGGTCCGACCGGATTCAATCGACTCGATCGGTGTGAGCTCGTCTCCCACGAGCACCTCCTCTCCGAAGGGCAGACAGCCCTCGATGTAGTGGAGCTTCGCGCCTTTATCGGCGATGATGAGCGTGCGCTCGAACTGACCGACGTTCTTCGCGTTGATGCGGAAGTACGCCTGGAGAGGTATCCCCGCGTCGACCCCGGGCGGGACGTAGACAAAGCTCCCGCCCGACCAGACCGCGCTGTTCAGTGCCGAGAACTTGTTGTCGTTGTACGGGACGATGCGCCCGAAATACTTCCGGACGATCTCGGGGTGCTCCTTGACCGCCGTGTCCGTGTCGCAGAAGATGACTCCTTTCGCGGCGAGGTCCGCGCGGATCTTGTGGTAGACCGTCCCGCTGTCGTACTGGGCCCCGACCCCGCCGAAGTACTCGCGCTCGGCCTTCGGAATGCCGAGCTTCTCGAACGTGTTCTTGATGTCGTCGGGCAGGTCCTCCCACTTACGCTTCGTCTCGCCCTCGAGGAGCGGGTTCGCGTAGTACGTGTACGAGTCGAAGTCGATCTCCGCGAGGCTTGGGCCCCAGTCGGGCATCGGCCGTTCCACGAAGTGGTCGTAGGCGCGCAGTCGGTACTCGAGCATCCAGTCCGGTTCGTTCTTGAACTTCGAGATCTGCTCGACGACCTCGCGCGTGAGGCCCTTGGCGATTCGCAGGCGGTACGTCTCGGGATTCTTGAAATCGTACCGCGTGTAGTCCAGCGGAGTTATCTCGCCTGCCTGCGCCATGGTCTCCTCGGGGAATTCCATCACTCCGGTGTATTTAAATGAGAGGTCGTCCGAGATGCGACATCGGCCCTGGCCCCGAAAAAGCAAGGGTGACGGGTCCCGCTGTCGGTCATGGCGCTACAAATCCTGACGCTACCCGGTTTGAATCGAAGGGGAGCGTGCGCGAAAGGGTCAGGTGACCACCGAGGGAGTCGTGCGTTGGAACAGACGAACTACCTCGACCAGACCGTCGAACAACTGGTCGATTTCGTGTTCGGTGTTGTAGAGGTACGGGCTCGCCCGCGTGAGGGCGGGAACTCCGAGTCGTTCCATGAGCGGCTGGGCGCAGTGGTGGCCCGCCCGGACGCAGATCCCCGTGCCGTCAAGCAGGCTCGCGATGTCGTGCGGATGGATCCCCTTCAGCCGGAACGAAAGGACCGCCTCCCGATCCTGGGTGCCCTCGGGTCCGTAGATCGTGATGTCGTCCCCGAGCCGGTCACGGGCGAGTCGCGTGGCACGTTCAAGGAGTCGTTGTTCGTGCGCCCGTAGGTCGTCCCAGCCTACGCCCTCGAGGTAGTCAAGCGCGGCCGAGAGACCGACCGCCCCGGCGACGTTCGGCGTCCCGGCCTCGAACCTCGCCGGCGCCTCGCGGTAGCTGATCCGGTTCTGGTGGACCTCGCGGATCATCTCGCCCCCGCCCAGCGCCGGGGGCATGGTCTCAAGGAGGTCGGCCCGGCCCCAGAGCGCCCCGATCCCCATCGGGCCGAGCGTCTTGTGGCCGGAGAACGCGAGGAGGTCGGCTCCGAGCGCCTCCACGTCGATCGACCGGTGCGGCGCGGACTGGGCGGCGTCCACCACGACCAGGGCCCCCACCGAATGGGCCCGGTCGGCGATTTCGCGCACGGGGTTCACGGTGCCCAGGACGTTGGAGACGTGGCTCAAGGTCACGACCTTCGTGCGGTGGTCGAGCTTGGCCTCGAGGTCGTCGAGCTTGAGACGGCCCTGCTCGTCAATGTCGACGAAATCGAGCTCGATTCCGCCGTATTCGCGCAAGAAGTGCCAGGGAACGATGTTCGAGTGGTGCTCCATCACCGTCGTGAGCACCCGATCCCCCTTGCGGAGCATCGTTCGGCCGAGGCTCGTGGCGACCAGGTTGATCGCCTCGGTGGTGCCCCGGAGGAACACGAGCTCCGCCGGGTCGCGAGCATGCAGGAATCGTGCGACGCGGGCGCGCGCCGCCTCGTAGGCGTCGGTCGCCTCGACGCTCAGGGCATAGACTCCCCGGTGCACGTTGGCGTTGGAGGATGCGTAGTATCCCTCCACGGCGGCGATCACCGACGAGGGCTTCTGGGAGGTGGCGGCCGAGTCGAGATAGACGAGCGGGTGGCCGCCGAAAGAGCGCGATAGGATCGGAAAGTCCTGCCGAATTCGCTCGACGTCCATCGCTCCCCCGTGCCCCCGTGTCGGAAGAGCCGAAGCCGATTAGGTCGTCGCCTCGGGAACGCCGCGGATGGCCTCGTACCCCGTCCGCTCGAGCTCCTCCGCGAGCTCACGACCGCCCGACCGGGCGATCACACCGTCCACCATCACGTGGACGCGGTCCGGCTTCAGGTACTTCAGGATCCGCTGGTAATGCGTGATAACGAGGATGCCGGCGTCGGGCCGGTGCAGCTTCGCGACGGTCTCTCCGACCGCCCGCACGGCGTCGATGTCGAGACCGGAATCCGGTTCGTCGAGGATCGAAAAGATCGGCGCGAGGGTCGCCATCTGCAGGACCTCGACTCGCTTCTTCTCCCCGCCCGAGAACCCTTCGTTCAGGGATCGCTTGAGCAGGTCGGGGTTCATCCCGAGGAAATCGAGGTGCTTCTTCAGGTCCCGGTCGAACCCCGCCGTGTCGGCGTTCTGGGCCGTATGCCGCTGCATGTAGGCGGTCCAGAGGAACTTGGAGAGCGAAAGGCCCGAGACCTCTTGCGGGTACTGGAATCCAAGGAAGAGGCCCGCGCGCGAGCGCTGGTCCACGCTCAGCTTGAGCAGGTCCTGGCCGTCGAGGAGGGCCCGGCCTTTGGTGACCTTGTACTTCGGATGGCCCATCAACGCATAGGCGAGCGTGCTCTTCCCCGAGCCGTTCGGGCCCATCAGGGCGGTCAGCTCGCCGATCTTGAGGGTGAGGTTGACGCCCTTCAGAATCTCCTTCCCTGCTACCTCGGCGTGGAGGTCCTCCACCGTCAGGGTGTGCTGCGTCGGTCCGCTGGTGATGGCCATCGACCGAGTACGAGCCGATACCGTTATTTAAGCATGGCGCGGTGTGTAAATCGAATCCCACGTGGGGACGGTGTAGGATCGGGACGATGCCCGCGACCGCTGAAGACCAGCTCGAAGGCACCCGGGGGCGGATCCTCGAGGAGCTTGCCGTTGCCCCGCGCACGGCCCGCGACCTCGCGGAGAAGCTCGGGATCCAGGAGAGCGCGGCCCGGGGTCACCTCGACCGCATGGAGGAACGCGGTCTGGTCGTCCCGACCTTCCGTCGGGAAGGCGTCGGCCGTCCCCGCAAGCGCTACGCCCTGACCGGCGAAGGACAGGACCTTTTCCCGAAGAAGTACGACCTCATCCTCGACACGGTCGTCGACGAGCTCCTCGCCCGTGAGGGAGAGGAGTACGTCAGCGCGTTGTTCGCGGAGTCGGCCCGCCGCATGGCCCGACGGGTCGCGAGCGAGATTCCGAAGGGCGGGAGCCCGAACGAACGGACCCGCAACCTCGTCACCGCCCTGAACGGCCTCGGCTTCCGTTGCACGGCGCAGGAAACCGCGGACGGTCGATTGAGGATCGTCCGCACGAACTGCGTCTTCCGTCACAGCGCCCTATCTCACCCGTACCTCCTCTGCGAAGTCTTCGACAAGCATCTGACCGAGGCGCTCCTCGGACAGGTCGGCGTCGACCTTCAGGACTCGATCGGCCACGGAGGCGTACGGTGTACTCATCTCATCCAATTGCAGTAAGCTGCCCCGAGGACTATCGGATCCTCTGCCGTGGGCTCCCACCGGATACGGGATCATCAGTCTCGAGAGGGCGTGGAAATTTGCCGGTGGTCCGGCGAAGACTCGGTCCGAGGAGCTTTCGATGAACTCGACGGGGCCCGCTGTGGCT
>JBEKJT010000150.1:0-4074 GCA_050011075.1 Thermoplasmata archaeon | reverse complement strand
CATCGCCCGCGCTCCGGCCGGCACCCGCGGATTCGGCTACGACCCGATCTTTGTCCCGAAAGGCTGGGACCGGTCCTTCGCGCAGGCTCCTGCGGATGAGAAGAACGCGATCTCCCACCGGGCGCGCGCGTTCCGCAAGGTGGGCCGCGCGTTCGCCCGGGGGACCCCGGTGGCGTAGCGGCGCCCCTTCGAATTGCGGAACGGGTTCCCGCCGACGGTACTCCCTTAAACCCTGGCCGGCTGGCCGCTCCGATGCTCGTCGACGAGATCCCGGAGTCCCCGATCCTCGCGCTCATCGCCCGGATCTGCGAATTGCGGCGACGGGGCGAGGCGGTCCTGGGACTGCACATCGGTGAACCGGACTTCGAGACACCGGTAGGGATCCGGGACGCGGCCTACCGCGCGATGAATGCGGGGTTCACCCACTACGTTTCGGCGCAAGGGATGCCCGACCTGCGCGACGCGATCGCCGCCCGACTGGCCTCGCGCCACCACATCCCCGCGTCCGGGGACGACGTCGTCGTCTTTCCGGCGAAGTTCGCGATCTACGCCTCCCTCCTGGCGACCGTTTCGGCCGGGGACGAGGTCCTGCTCCCCGACCCCACCTACCTGTTCGACCAGCCCGTGCGGCTCGCCGGGGCTCGGCCCGTTTACGTCCCACTCCGGCGGGATTTCTCGCTCGACGCCGAGGCGCTCGAGAGCGCGATCACCCCCCGAAGTCGTCTCCTCATCCTGGTCACCCCCGCGAATCCGACCGGTCGGATCCTCCGTCGGGACGAGGTGAAAGCAGCGCTCGCGATCGCCCGCGACCACAACCTGACGGTCGTGAGCGACGAGACCTACGAGTCGCTGATCTACGAGGGCACGCACGTCGCGCCTGCGAGCCTTGCCCAAGCTGACGTTCCGGTGGTCACCATCGGGAGCTTCTCGAAAGTCTACTCGATGACGGGCTGGCGCGCCGGGTTCGCGGTCGCCCCTCCCGCGCTCCGCTCCCGGCTGGTCAAGGTGATGGAGCACACCCTGACGTGCGTACCTCCCTTCATCCAGAAGGCCTGCCTTTGGGCCCTCGAAAACGCCGGACCCGATGAGGTGCGGTTCCGCAACGTCTTCCGCGAGCGGAGGGACCTCGTTCTCGGCCGGCTGGACGACCTTCCGGGGATCGTCTACACCCGCCCCGAGGGCGCATTCTACGTCTTCCCCTCCTACGACCTCCGAATGACCTCGGTCGAGTTCGCGCAACGCCTCCTCGAGGAGGAACGCCTCGCGCTCGTCCCCGGAAGCTCGTTCGGGCCGCACGGAGAGGGCCACGTCAGAATCTCGTACAGCAGCTCGGTCGAGCAGCTCGACGACGGTATGCAGCGACTCGGCCGATTCCTCGAGCGCCATGGCGCCAGCCGAGGGTAGCGGGAGGTCCCGCCCCTCGGCTTTTCTACCTTGATTCGATAGCCGAGGTCGTGTCCGCGACCCCGCGTGTCCACGACCTGACGGCCCTACTGACGACCCACATGCCGACGTGGCCCACCTCGCCGCTCCCGGTCTTCGAACCGGTGGGCCTGGTTCCCCGCGACGGCTACGCGATCGAGCGGGTGAACTGCCTCACGCACACGGGCACGCATATGGACGCCCCGTTCCACTTCCTCGAAGAGGGGCTCACAGTGGACCGGATCCCGCCGGAGAAGCTCATCGGCCGGGCGGCCGTGCTCGACCTGCGAACCGACCTCTCGGGAACCCTGATCCCTACCGAGACGGTGCGCAAACACTGGCCGACCTCGTTCCGTCCCGAGATCGTGCTGATCGAGACAGGGTGGAGCCACGAACGGGCCTCGACCCAACACTATCTCTACGACTTCCCGGGCCTAACCCCGGAAGCGGCAGGCTGGGTCGCCGACCAAGGGATCTGGGGGATTGGAACCGATACGCTCGGGATCGACCCGTTCTTGAACACCAAGTTCGAGGCGCACAAGGTCCTGCTCGGGCGGAACATCTGGATCCTCGAAGCCCTCGACCATCTGGACGAGCTCTCGGAGGACCGGCCCTACACGCTCATCGCCGGGCCGCTCAAGATCGCCGGCGCGAGCGGTGCGATGGCCCGGGTCTTCGCGCTCGAGCCTTAGCCGGAGGTGCGATCGTGCCGCTCTCCTCGGGCTTGTCCGGCGCGCGGGTCCTCGTGACCGCCGCGAGCCAGGGGATCGGGTTTGGAGCAGCTCGGGCGTTCCTCGCCGAAGGAGCCCGCGTCGTCGTGAACTCGTCGAGCTCCGAACGACTTGCCCGGGCCACTCGAACGCTGGCGGCCGAGGGAGAGGTTCATGGGGTGGTGGCCGATCTCCGGGAACGGGCCGACCTCGACCGCCTCCTCGAAGAGACCGTTCGTCACCTGGGCGGTATCGACACCCTCGTTTACGTGACGGGGTCACCGCGCCCGGGGCTCTTCATGGAACAGACGTTCGACGACTGGGATGCTGCGGCGCGCCTGCTCGTCGTGAGCCCCGCATATCTGGCCCGGAGGGCCGCGGAATCGATGCTCGCCGGCGGTCACGGCGGCCGGATGGTGTTCCTCACCTCGATCGCGATCCGGGAACCGATCCCGACGATCGCGACGTCGAGCGTCTGCCGCATCGCGGTCGCGGGACTGGTACGTACGCTCGCTCGAGAGCTCGGCCCGAAAGGGGTCCGCGTGAACGGGATCCTGCCGGGGTACGTGCGGACGGATCGTCTCGATGAGGTCATGGCCGATTCAGCCCGACGGCGCGGGACGACCACCGAGATGGAGCGTGCCGCCCTCGAACGAGAGATCCCGCTCGGTCGGGTCGGCACACCCGACGAGCTCGCGCGCGCGGTCGTCTTCCTCGGAAGCGAGATGTCGAGCTACGTGAGCGGGGCACTGCTGCCGGTCGACGGGGGCCTCTTGCGGTCGGTCGGGTAGAGGGTCGGCTTACTTCTGGTCTGGCGGGACGGTCTCCGCGACGAAGTCCTCCCGTTCGGGAACGAACACGTCCAGGACCCGGCTCGGCCCGCCGGGGTCCGTAAGGAGCTCATGAGGAACCCCGCCCGGTATGGAGTATGCCGAACCCGTGCGCATCGGGTACGTCTCGGGACCGACCCGGAATCGGCCCCCTCCCTCGAGGAAAGTTCCGGCCTGAACGTGCGGGTGGGTGTGCATCGGGAAGGTCGTGTTGGGAGCGATTTCGTAGAGTACGAGCATGACCCCATCTCCGTGCGCCAGGATTCGGCGCTTGACGCCGGGAAGGATCTCGTGCCATGCTTCGGGTCGCTCGTCCCAGAGGGTCATACTTCGGCAACGGCACGTCCGTATTTGGAAATGCCGAGACGACTACGCCAGGGCCTGCCGGAGGTCCTCCACCAGGTCGTCGGGGTCCTCGACTCCGACCGAGAACCGAAGCAGGCCCTCTGTTATCCCCTGCGCCTCGCGCACGTCCTTCGGCACCGACCGGTGGGTCATGCGGGCGGGATGGTTCACGAGCGACTCCACGCCGCCCAGGCTCTCGGCGAGGGTGAACACCTTGAGACGCCGAAGTGCCTTCTTCACCCCGGGAAGTCCTCCGTTGAGCTCCGCGGAGACCATGCCGCCGAAGTCGTCCATCTGGCGTCGGGCGACCGCATACCCGGGGTGCTCCGGCAGTCCCGGGTACAGGGTGCGCGACACCTTCGGATGCCCGTCGAGGAACTCGGCGACCTTCCGTGCGTTGTGGCAGTGGGCCCGGACGCGTAAGCCCAGGGTGTGGATCCCGCGAAGCACGAGGAAACAATCGAGGGGCCCGGGGATCCCGCCCTGGGTGTTCTGGAACCATCGATACTTTTCGAGAAGGGCTCGCGACCGGAACACCAGCGCTCCTCCGATCAGGTCGCTGTGGCCCCCGAGATACTTCGTGGTGGAGTGAAGCACGATATCGGCTCCGAGCTCGAGGGGCCGTTGGAGGACCGGTGAGGCGAACGTATTGTCGACCGCGACCCGAGCGTGCGCGTCCCGGGCGATTCGGATCGCGCCGCGGAGGTCGGTCACCTTGAGCAGAGGGTTGGTAGGAGTTTCCAGGTAAAGGAGGTCCACCCGCGGCG
>JBEKJT010000149.1:0-4092 GCA_050011075.1 Thermoplasmata archaeon | reverse complement strand
GCCAATCGCGGCGGCCGAGCCCTGATCCGTCCCCACGAGGGCACCCAAGGCGAGGAGCAAACCACCGAGGAGGGCGAGAGAGATCCAGCCCTCGGTCGCCTCCCCCCGACCGGTGATACGGGAGGGGTAGTGCGCCGGGAGTTCCTCGACCCGCCCGTTGACCACGATGATCGTCCGGCCCGCGGGCTCGGTCATGGCGGATTCCTTGGGACCAAGCTCAGGGTCGACTTACCTCCAGCGAGGGGCGGAGTACGCGCCCCCCGCGACCTCCTTCGGGGGATGAATGCACCCGGGGTTCGGTCGACCCCCAACCCACCCCACGGTGAGAGAACGGCGAAATACGTGGGCACCGTACGTGCCGCGTGAAGACGCGACAACTCGGTCGGAAAGGTCCGCGGGTCTCCGCCATCGGCTTGGGTTGCATGGGAATGTCGCATGCCTACGGGCGACCGGACGACGTGGAATCGATCGCAACGATCCATCGGGCGCTCGAGTTGGGGGTCAACTTCCTCGATACCGCGGACATCTACGGACCGTTCACGAACGAGGAGTTGGTCGGCCGAGCCATCCGTGGACGCCGGGACGAAGTGTTTCTCGCCTCCAAGTGCGGGTTCGTTCCGGGCGGGGATGGGCCGGGACGTATCGACGGCAGCCCCGACCACATTCGCACAGCGTGCGACGCAAGCTTGCACCGCCTTGGAGTTCGGTCGATCGACCTCTACTATCTGCACCGGGTCGATCCCCGCACCCCGATCGAAGAGAGCGTTCGGGCGATGGCCGGGCTCGTCGGCGAGGGCAAGGTTCGCTTCCTCGGGCTCTCCGAGGTCGGTCCCCGGACGCTGCGCCGGGCCGCCGCGGTCCATCCGATCACGGCGGTCCAAAGCGAGTACTCTCTGTGGACGCGCGACCCCGAAGACGGTATCCTATCCGCGTGCCGCGAGCTCGGCACCGGATTTGTTCCGTTCAGTCCGCTGGGTCGGGGCTTCCTATCGGGGAAGGTTCGTACGATGGACGGCCTGCCCACCGAGGATTTTCGCCGCGGGGTCCCGAGGTTCCAGCCCCAGAATCTCGACCGGAACCTCGCGCTCATTGACCGTCTCGAGGAGGTGGCTCGACAACGGGGTTCTACGGTCGCCCAGCTCGCCCTCGCGTGGGTCCTGGCCCAAGGGGACGACATCGTTCCGATCCCCGGCACCAAGCGTCGGAAGTACCTGGAGGAGAACGCAGCCGCGGTCGGCCTCCCACTTACGGCTTCGGACCTTGCACAGATCGACGCCGCCTTTCCGAGGAGCTCGGTCGCCGGCGAGCGGTATTCACCCGAGAGCGCGGCTTTGGTCGACCGATAGATCGTCCGACCCGCCCCTCTGTCGCATCGGGGCCGAGACCCTCCCCACCGTGTCGGTCTGGGAATCGGGAGCTTCCGTCCACTAAGCCCTACTCGTACGACAGCTCCGATCGCATGTAGGCGCGGACGGCCAGGAAGAGGACCACGACGGTCTCTACCAAGAGAAGGAGCAGCTGGTAGACGTCGGTCAGGTTCAACGTCCCGGTATACGCGCCCCGCACGGCGTCGGAGACGTACGTAAGCGGGTTCACCCGGAATAGGACGCGAAGCACGAGCGGAAGCCCGTTGCTCAGTGGATAGAACACGGTGCTGGCGAAGTTCACAACGAAGATCAGAAGGATCTGGACGCTGTTGTACGCCGTGTTGGACTTCACGAGCGCTGCGATCAGGAGCATCAGCGCGCCGAAGAAGATCGAGCCGGCGACGATCGACAGGAAGATCAGTCCGAGCGCCAAGGCCCCCGTCGGGATCGTGCCGAGGAGGGCGAACGCAACCCCCAGCATGACCAACGCCCCGCCCAGGCCGAACAGCATCGACGTGAGCATGATCCCCATCAGGTACTGGAGACGGGTGAACGGCCCCGAAAGGAGTTGCGAGAGCATTCCCCACCGACGGTCGGCCCAGAGGATGCTGCCTCCGACCGTGCCCGCCATCACGACCTGGAACGACATGATTCCGGGCGTCAGGAACGAGAGGTACGCGGTTCCAGACCCCGACGCGCTCGTGATCGACGAGAACCCGTAGCCAAAGAAGATGAGGTACATCGCGGGGAGCCCGACCAGGATGATCAGACTCCCGGGGTCGGTGTTGACCACGATATTCCGGTAAATGAGCCGGAGAAGGTTAGGGAGCGGCAATCGTCTCACCTCCGTGGCGCACCGAGCGCAGGAAGACGTCCTCGAGCGTGTTCTGCCTCACGTTGAGCCACTCCAGCTGGACCCCGATGGTCTGGGAGAGTTCGACGATCTTCGCAAGGGCCTCCTTCGGGTCGTCGGTAAGGATGACGGCGGCCCCGCCGTGCGCGGTGACGCTCGAGTTGGCCCCCAGGGCCTCTGTGAGCGCCGAGAAGAAGCGTTCCGAACGGCCGTTGCCGTCGCCGACCGTCAGGTCGATGGTCTTCTTGCCGCCGTAGAGCCTCTTGAGGTTCTCGACGGTGTCGAGGATCAGGATCCGTCCTTCGTCGATGACGGCCACGCGGTCGCAGAGGTAGTCCGCCTCCTCGAGGTTGTGCGTGGTGAAGACCACGGTGAGACCCCGCCGCACCTGATCGCGGATCGAGTCGAGCAGCGTCCGGCGCATGATGACGTCGAGGCCGACGGTCGGCTCGTCCAGGAAGAGGATCTCCATGTCGTGCATGAACTCCCGCGCGACCTGGACCCGGCGCTTCTGCCCGCCCGAGATGTCGAACGCCCGTCTCTTGCGAATCTCGCCGAGGTCGAAACGCACGAGCAGTTCTTCGCGGCGCCGCCGCCGCTCGGCCTTCGGGATCCCCCAGAGCATGCCGTACACGTCGAGGTTTCCCTGGACCGTCGTAAAATCGAACGACTCTAGTTGCTGGACCACTCCGATGCGGCCGCGGATCTTCTGACCGTCGCGCGTCGGGTCCATCCCGAGGACCTTCAGTGTCCCGGAGGTCGGGTGGATCAACGTGGTCATCGCCTTGATCAGCGTCGATTTCCCCGCGCCGTTCCTTCCGAGGAGGCCGAACACCTCCCCCCGACGGACCGTGAAACTGACCCCATCCAGAGCGAAGTGGCGCCGGTCGTAGGAGTGTCGAAGGTTATCGGCGACGACCACCGTCTCCGACGTGCTCGTCAATGCGGCGTCCCGGCGAGTTTCGTCCGACACTGTCCGATGCACATCGACGGTCGCCAATAAACGATGCTCACCCCGGATGAGCACCGCGAGAGTGCGATGACCGAACAGGGCGCGACCGATATACCGCCGGCCGTAGGGGGTCGACCGACCATTACCCTCCGTAGGGGTAGCCCGGTGGGCTGTGTGTCTACAGGAGACAGCCGGCCAGGCTCGCCGCGTACACTCCGGCGCCGACGAGGGTGAGCGTGACGATGCATATCGGGATGATCGTGGCCCACGCGTTCGACCGACCGAGCGTGTAGCCGAGAAGAGCAACCGCCACTCCGAAGAGGGCCAGGGAGGCCCCTCCTCCGCAAAATCCGAAGAGCGCGAAGGCGAGGCCGACCGCCACGAAGATGCCTATCACGAAGACCGCATCGATGGCGTGCGGGCCGGCCACGAACGGGAATCGCGTCGGCGGCATTAACTCTGACCGAGACGAAGCCGTGCTCCCTCTCCCCGCCCCAGCGGGATCTATCAAGCACCACCAATACGTGTCCGAGCATCGCGGTCGGACGAAGTGTCTACCGTCGCCGAACCAGCTCCACCCGGAACCGACGAACGGGGGGCGTATCGTCGTCCGTGAAGTCCTCCAAGGAAGCGATCTCCAGCCCGGGGCATCTCACTGGAATGGACAGGATCTCCTCCCGAGTCAAGGGCCAGGGCAGCAGCCCCCGGGGTATCCCCCGTATCCCGGCCCCGGACGAGGATGAGCAACGTCCCTTTCGCGCAGGCCGCGATCGTCCTGGTCGCTGCATCCCGAGCCGGCGGAGGAAGGACCTGCAACGTGAACGCCTCGACCACCAGGTCGAACGATTCCTTCCAATCCGCCGGCGGCTCGAGGGCGTTCGCCACTCAGTAGGCGACCGCGGAACGAGGGAATCGGCGAC
>JBEKJT010000148.1:0-6663 GCA_050011075.1 Thermoplasmata archaeon | reverse complement strand
CTACCGCTGAACCAGGCCTGGACGGACCGACGAGTGATATGGCCGGGACCTACCCACTTCATGGTCCGAACGGTCTTCTGTCATTATAAAGATTGGACCTTAACTCAAGTTAAGTGGATGGAATTAGGTGAAAATCAATCAAGTCTCCGGTCACCGTAATGCATCCATCTAGCGTGTTTGGCCGTGAGTACAACGACGCATCCGTTGCAAGGGTCGAACGATACACGTTGAGTCGTCGGCGACCATGGACCGAGTCGGTTCGGGGTCGAAATCGGGATCGAACTTGTTTCTGCTCAGCGCCCTCGGGCGTAACGGTCCCTGAACGTAGGTAGATACTCGGTGGACCGCGGGAGGCGTTGAGGGAATCCGCCGATTCACTCTGCGATTTTCTCTTCCTGACGCAACTTCGGTACCCGTTCGCCTCGAGTCTCACAACCCATCGGCGATTGCGTCTCCTCCTCTTCCGTTACCTAGCCTTATCCCTCGAGCGGCTTCGACGATTTCCGAATGGCGATGGCGAAGTCTCCCGGTCGTCGACGTCTTCTCATCATCGGCCTCGACGCCGTTCCGCCGGAGATGCTGTTCGACCGCTTGCTTCCGGTGATGCCGAACCTACGTCGACTCTACGAACACGGCACACGAGCGGCGCTGCGTTCGACCGACCCCCCGATCACCGTCCCGGCCTGGCCGGTGATGTTCACGGGCGTCGACCCTGGTTCCCTCGGCTTCTACGGGTTCCGACACCGTCGGGCTCACTCCTACTTCGACACCTACGTTCCTTCGTCGACCCTCCTCCCGGTGCCGACGATATTCCATATGCTCTCACAGCACGGTCGTCGGGTCGCAGTGATCGGGATGCCTCCCGGATACCCCCCTCCGGCGTTGAACGGTTACTACATCTCCGACTTTCTGACCCCGAGCGGGCGGACCGATTACACCTACCCTCCTGCACTCCGCGGAGAGATCGAGTCTCGGTTCGGGCCGTACCGGTTCGACGTTGTCTTCCGGTCGGACGAGCGGGTCCAGCTGTACCAGGACATCCGGATGATGACGCGAAAGCGATTCGCCATCGCCGAGTCGCTCTACGCGCGGGAAAAGTGGGACCTCTTTGCGATCCACGAGATCGGCACCGACCGCCTCCATCACGCGTACTGGAAGTACTTTGACCGGACCCACCCCGAGTACGTTCCGGGCAATCCGTTCGAGCATGTGGCCGAAGAGTACTATGCCGAGCTCGACACCGACATCGGCAAGCTTTTGGCTCTCACCGACGAGCACACCGCGGTCCTGATCGCTTCTGACCACGGCAGCATGCGTATGAGCGGCTGCTTCTGCATCAACCAATGGTTGCAAGAAAAGGGATACCTCACTCTCGCGAGGCCGGTTCCCCCGGGAACGCCGATCGAGAAGGCGGAGGTCGACTGGTCGAAGACCCGGATATGGGGTGCCGGGGGGTATTACGCAAGATTGTTCTTCAATGTCCGGGGCCGGGAACCCGAGGGAATCGTGGCTCCCGAGGAGCTGCCGCAGTTGCGGGCCGAGCTGGCAAAGGAGCTCGGACAGCTTACCCAGCCGGACGGGTCTCCGATGAAGGTCGACATTATGGACCCGAGCGCGATCTACCGCTCCGTCCGCGGCGACCCACCGGACTTGATGCTCTACTTCGACGACCTCCGATGGCGATCGGCGGGTACGATGGGCTATCCTTCGTTGTATTTGACCGAAAACGATACCGGACCGGACGATGCCGTCCATGGCTTCGACGGTGTCTTTCTGTTCTACGACCCCGAACACCCCGAGGTCCGAGAGCTCGGTCGGCAGACGATTCTCGACGTCACTCCCACGCTCCTTCGCTGGCTGGGAGAGCCAATCCCCGCTCACGTTCAGGGCACCGCGATCCCTGGCATCGGCCAATGAGACCCTTCAATCAAGGGATCGACTCGAATTCGGAATCGACGGGGTCCTCGAGGGACTGCGGCGCCTAAGGCCTGGTCGACACCTTAATTTCAGTTAAGTTGAGACATATATCACACAAGGCGGTCCAAGCCGCCATGACCTCAGGCTCGATCCATCTCGGGACGATCAATCTCACCCGTTCCGACACCCTTGCGACTGTCGGTAATCCTCCACTCGTTGTTAGACCGCCGCGCGCGTTCCCGGGTCCGGTTTAATGACGCAGGGTGCCCATCGCAACACAACTCCGATCGTCGGACCCAGCGCGTCGCGCGCATCCCCGATGGTCCCAAACCCCCCGGGGGCCCGAACGGCGGGTCCCAAGGGAGAGTCGGCGAGTCGGTCGCGCGCGTCACCTAAGCTCCTCCAGGGCCTCGCGCTTTTCGGTATCACGGCACGGGAAGGACAGCTCTATCTGGCGTTGGCGAAACATGGCCCGATGAACGCCCGCAGCGCGACCGTAGCCGCGGGGCTACAACGGGCAACAGCGTACCGGATTCTTCTCCGCCTGCTTCACCGCGGGCTGGTGATGAGCGACGGGATGTGGCCCCAGCGATTCTACGCTCTTCCGTTCGGCGCCGTGTACGGACGGATGCAGATGTTCTTTACCGACGAGGAGGAGCTGCGACAACGGATGGCCTCCTGCTACGGCAGCCTGCCCGAGGACCCGAACCTACCGCTCGGCCCGCAGTCGGTGGAAATCGTCTCGTCGCGCGGTTCGGGCTCGTCGACGGTCTTGCAAGAGATAGCGCAAGCGCAGCACCAGATCGACGTCATGATCCGTCTGCGCTCGGTCTCGTCAGGGTCCCGGGCCGACATCGCGCGCACCCTCGCGAGCGCGGCCGCGCGCGGGGTCCCGGTCCGAGTCGTGACCGATGCGTCGCCCGCAGACCGCCAATTCCTCGGACAGCTCTATCGAGATTTCGATTCGATGAGCCACCTCCTTGAGGTGCGCCATTACAGTCCCCTCGTGGGCCACTTCTATGTACTGGACGCGTCGACGGTGATCCGTTTCTCCGCCCTCGGCGGCTTCGGCCGCACGACGGACGTGGGGATCGTCTGCACCGACCCGGGATATGCGCGGGCGCAGGCCACTCGGTTCGAGGCGCTGTGGGTCGAAGCCGTGCCCGCACTTACGGCGGCCCGTTCGATGCGAGCCTCCGGATGGTTTCCCCCTCGGAACCCGGCGCTCGGCGGGCCGGCATATCCCTCCGAAGTGATTCGGCTCGGTGAGGCAGAACTCACTCCGGACGCTCTGCGCTCAGCTTCGAACGACCGTCCCCTGATTCCGGGGGCCGACCGAGTGCCACAGCCGAGAATCCGGGAGGGGCCCCGCCTCGTACCCCGGGGCCCGGTGGCCCTGGGGCCGACACGGTCTCCCAATCAACGACCGTAGCACGGGAGCGGGTATGCGCTTCGATCGGAGCGCTCCGTTTCGAGGGCTCGGGTGGTCGGCGCCGGCACTTTCGGGCGAGCTCAGCGATGTAGTGCGAGCCCAGTGCCGTTTCCAAAGGGCCGGTAAGCAGAGACATCCGGGGGAGGCGTGAGCCCGAAAGATGCGTCTGCTCGTTGTGGACGATGATATTCCCTTCCGAGATTCCCTTTCCTCTCTCCTCGAAGCGCGCGGACAGCAGGTGACCCGCGCCTCCACCGCAGTCGAAGCGATGAGCGTCCTGGAGCGTGACGTCTTCGAAGTCATGTTCTCGGCGAACCGGCTGGGCGGTCCCAGCGGGCTCGAGCTCCTCGCCACCGCACGCGGCCGTTGGCCGCGCATGGCGGTCGTCATGCTGTCAGGGACGGTGACGGCAGAGGAAGCGAACACCGCGCGCTCTGAGGGTGCGCTAGACTACCTTCCGAAGCCAGTGCAACCCGAGCAGGTCGACAAGGTCCTCGACCTCGTGCGGCAGGATATGGTTCTCAGAACGGATAGCGCTCCCGAGGGCGACCCGGTCGAGTACGCCCGGTCGCTGGCGGCCGAGGGTGGATATGAGGTTCTTCTGATCTCACCCCCGGGTCCTGACCCCGGCCCGGGAACGGGCGGCGGTAGTCCTCGCCGCTGCCGACCGACTGTTGGCCCGCCATCGGGAGGAAGAAATCGTCCAGCTCCTCGACTCCCTGCGTTCATTGCTCGACGGGAAGGGACCTCTCGCAGTGGCCTACGACCCCGAGAAGGTCACGGCGACCGGAGCTCTCGCGGTGAGGGCGTCGATCGTCTCGCAGGGTGCCCACTCGACCCTCGGTTCTCTCTCGAGCCCGACCCGGCGCCGAGTACTGCGTCGGCTCGGGGAAGGACCGTGCACGTTCACTGCTGCGATGCAGGCGGCTAAACTCGACGACACCTCCAACATCGCGTTCCATCTTCGGAAGCTCTCCGAGAGCGGACTGATCGAACACGCCCCCGACAAGCGCTACCGTCTCACCGAGCGGGGAAAGGGGGCGATCCAGATCTTGGACGACGTCAACCGGCTCGATTCGAAGTTGCGCAGCAGGAATACGGTCCTGTCCTGGGGGCCCCTTGTGAGCGATTCCGTTCCCTGAACTTGAGTCCGGGTCGCTCTGGATTGGGGTCGCCGGGCGTCCGAGTCGTCGGACCCACCCCGAACGAGATCTGGAGTGGATCCGGGCTACCTGAAGTTCCGCGATGCCCCGGCGTCTCCAGTCCGGTCGCAGAGCCACTCCTCTCCCGACCGGACGATCACCGGGGGGACCATACGAATGGGTGTTGTCCAACCCGAGTCGCCAGGGAACTTCCGAGCTCGGACGGTCCGGGTCCGGGTGACCTCCTCATCAGTGGGAACCCGTCGATTCCGCGAAGGAATCGTTTTTTCCAGGACGTCCCTGGGACCGACATGGCTCGGAGCGGCGAGGCACGGTTGTCGGTGCGGTTCTTCGCACGGCGGGAGCAGCTCCGGGCTTGGTTCGAGAAGAACCACGCAACTGCGAAGGAGCTCTGGATAGGGTACTACAAGGCAGATGCGAGGAGGAAGGCCGTCACCTATCTCGAGGCCGTGGAAGAGGCGCTCTGCTTCGGGTGGATCGACGGTCAGGTACGCTCTCTCGACGAGATGCGCTATGCCAATCGATACTCCCCCCGCCGACCGGAGAGCCGATGGAGCGAGGTGAACTTCGCCAAGGTGGGGGCGCTTTCCCGCACCGGACGGATGCACCCGGCCGGCCTCAAGGTATTCGCCGAGAGGACCCGGGGAGAGGCCGCAGGATACTCCCTCGAGGAACGACCGATGCAGCTGGCATCGCCCCTGGCGCGACAGTTCCGGGGGACCAAGAAGGCCTGGCGGTTCTTTCAGACGCAACCGCCTTCGTACCGCCGTACCACAACCTTCTGGGTCATGAGCGCCCGCCGGGATGGAACGCGCCTGCGACGGCTGCGGATCTTGATCGAGGAATCCAGACAGGGCCGCCGACTCGACCTTTTGAGACCCGGCTCCCGGAGGGAGCCGCGCTGATCCCCCTACCGATCCAGGGACGGTGGCGGAACGTCGCGACCCTCCCGGAAACCTCTCGAGTCGGGCGGCGGGCCATGGCATGCGGGTATGGGTGTCGAGCTCGGATCGGGTCCGGGGGTTCCACAAGCGAATCGGGGGGATTCGCATCCCAACCGCGGAGCGAAGGTCTCGCGATAGCGGAAACGACGTACCGTTGGGCCGGCCCCGCTAGGGCCGCCGAGGCGCTCGAAGGTTGGGGTGGCCGAAAACCCTTTTATTGAGTTCCACCCTCGCACCGGCGAATGTGTCGCCTCCTGCCTAAGGCCCGAGTCCTCTCGGCCTACTGATTACGCCACTCTTCGGTCGGTGTCAATGGACGTCCTAGAGGCGATACGCGCCTACCGGCCTTGCTTGCAGTACAACCCGCGACCGGTGCCGCCCGAGAAACTGAAGAACGTTCTGGCGGCGGCTCGACTCGCCCCGAGCCAGCGCAACCTCCAACCCTGGCGCTTCGTGGTCGTTCAGGACGATGAACGCAAACGCCTGCTCGCCCAGGCCTCCAACCGCGGCAAACTCATCGCCGAAGCTCCCGCGGTCATCGTCGCGTTCGCGGTCGAGGAGGACATCCCGGTGATGATCGGCAGTTACATCTCGGCGTATCCGCTCGACGTGGCGGTCGCGGTCGACCACATTCAGCTCGCGGCCATGTCGGAAGGTCTGGGAACCGCCTGGCTGATCGAGTTCAACGAGGAGAAGGTACGGGCGGTGCTCCACGTTCCCGAAGGGATCCACCCGATCGCCGTGATCCCCATCGGATATCCGGCGGAACCGAACGGCTCGGCCCGCCCCCCCGAGGAGGGCCGGAAGAGCCCGGACGAGATCATCGCCTACAACGAGTACCCCTGGTAGGGGCTCGTGACCGAAGTAACCTTCGTGAGCACGAACCCCGGGAAGGTCCGGGAGGTCCGCAGCGTGCTTCGTCCGTTCGGCCTGAGGACGCGGTGGATACGTCGGGAGCTTCCCGAGCCGCAGGCTGACACCCTGGCCGAGGTCGTTCGGTCGAAACTGGCGGCCGTGGCCGACCTCCCCGGGTACGTCCTCGTAGAGGATTCGGGGCTGTTCATTCCCTCCCTTGGGGGTTTCCCGGGGGTCTATTCGGCTCATTTTCTCCGGTTGTGGAAGTTCGACCCGATCTTCGAGCTCCTGCGCCATCGCGACCGGCGAGCGTGCTTCAGAACGGTCGCCGGGGTGCAGAAAGGGCGGCGCC
>JBEKJT010000147.1:0-4112 GCA_050011075.1 Thermoplasmata archaeon | reverse complement strand
GATGTCGGTGAGCTGGGCCTGTGCGTGGTCGGTGAGACCGACTGTGGCTCGGTTGCCCTCGACCTTGACCCACTCGTGGCTCTTCGTGTAGTGCAGCTCGTTCGGTACCTTGCTTTCGCTCATGAAGTTCCTCCTTCCCATTCCGCAGCGTACTTCCGTTGTTCGTCGGTCGGCGTGTCGATCCGGGCTCCCATCGGGGCGAGCGCGGCCTCCGCGACCGCACGGTCGAGCGACTGCGGCACCGCGTGGACCTTCGGCTCCATCGTTCGACCCTCCTTGGCGAGGTGTTCGGCGCTCAGCGCCTGGAGTGCGAACGAAAGGTCCATGATCTCCACCGGGTGGCCCTGACCCGCCGCGAGGTTAACAAGACGCCCTTCCCCCAGGAGATACGCCCGTCGTCCGTCGGCGAAGCGGTACTCCTCGACGCTCGGGCGGGCCGTCCGGTGGCTGACCGCGAGGCCCTCGAGCTCCTTGCGCGACACCTCGACGTCGAAATGGCCCGAGTTCGCGAGCAGGCATCCATCCTTCAGGACGCGAAAGTGTTCGGCTCGCACGACCCCGGTGTTCCCCGTGACCGTCACGATGAGGTCGGCCTCGCGCGCCGCGTCGAGCATCGGCATCACGCGGAAGCCGTCGAGCCGGGCCTCGAGGGCGCGTACGGGGTCGATCTCGGTCACGACGACCTCGCCTCCGACGCCCCGCAGCCGCGCGGCGACCCCCTTGCCGCACCAGCCGTAGCCCGCGACCACGCAGACCTTGCCGGCGATCAGGAGGTTCGTTGCGGAGAAGATCCCGTCGAGCGTCGACTGGCCGGTGCCGTAGCGATTGTCGAAGAGGTGCTTCATCTCGGCATCGTTGACGTCGATCGCCGGGAAGAGGAGGCGACCCGACCGCTCGAGGGCCCGAAGCCGTGTGACGCCAGTGGTCGTCTCCTCCGTCGACCCTCGGATCTTTCCGCGGTCGCGGCGCGTGGTGTGCACGAGCGCGACCAGGTCGGCCCCGTCGTCGACGATGACGTCGGGGTCGGCGTCCAGCATCGCCTGGATCCCCGCCCGATACTCCGAGAGCGGCTCCCCCTTCTCCGCCAGCGTCTCGACCCCTTCTTCGCGGAGCGCGGCGACCGGGTCGTCGTCGGTCGAGAGCGGGTTGCTGGCGGCGAGCCGTACGTCGGCGCCGCCGGCCTTGAGGGCCAGGGCGAGGACGCAGGTCTTTGCCTCGACGTGCAGGACGGCGGAGATCGTCAGGCCCCGGAACGGTCGTTCCGCCTCGAGTCGGCGGCGCACTCCTTCGAGGACAGGCATGTGGCTGCGGGCCCACTCAATCTTGAGTCGCCCCCGCTCAACATCGCCCTTCATGTTCGGCCGGTCCGCGCAAGCCGCGGACAGGATAAAGAAGAAGGCCCGGAAGGGGTTGGTCGCGGAGAAGGGTACTGCGCTACTGCGTCACGGCCCCGCAGAACGGACAGACGAGGTACTCGGGCGGTATCTCCTTGCCGCAGTTCGGACAGGGCTTGAGCACCCCTGCGACCGGGGCCGGTGCGGCGCTGGGGGGCGCGGTCATCCCGCCCGCCATCGCCGGCGGGGCCGAAGCGGCGGCGGCTGCGGCCGTTCCTGCGGTCGGGAGACCTCCGCCGCCGCCCTTCGGCGGCTGGCCGGGCGCTTCGGGGGCCATCTCGGTCACGGCGGGCGGGGCGCTCATGCCCGACCTCGGCGTACCCTGGCTCTGCTGGAGCTTCCACTGGCTGAACGAAGTGTACGTTGGCTGGCGCTTCCACCAGTCCCAGAACGCTCCCTCGCTGTAGTTCTCCCCGAGCTCGCGCTTCGCCTCGGCCCGGTACTTCTCCGTGTAGTCGGCGTATCCCTGGCGCTCGGGCTCTGCCTCGCCTTCGCCCGGCTTACCCAGGAGCTGGGCCGCGCACTCCGGGCAGACCTTCGAGTCCGCCGGGATCGTGGAGGCGCATCGACTGCATCGGATCAGGTCGGCCTCGAATTCGGCACCGCACTTAGGACAGACCGTCGCATCCTCCGGGATGAGGTTGCCGCACTCCCCGCATTCGACCAGCTTGCCCGCCGCCGTGCGCCGGGCGAAGAGGAGGAAGACGAGAAGGCCGGCGACGATCGCGGCCGCGATCGCGAGCCACACCCACAGCGGTAGGCCGAAGATCGTCTGGGTCCAGAAGTTCTTCGCGGGCGACGTGGTCGCCGGCACGGAGTAGGTCAGCGGGAATTGGTAGAGCACCGTGTTGTGATTGTAGGTCGCGTTGATGGTCAGATAGTAGGACGTTCCGGGGGAGAGGTACTGGCTGAGGGGATAGGACCACGTGATCGTGAAGTGGGCGCCGGGCAGCGCGTTCGCGACCCCGAGGATGACCGGTGACCCGCCGCCCGAAGTGGGGGTGGCGATGAGCTCGATGGTCGCCGGCTTCGTGCCGTTGTAGTGGACGACCCCGGTCGTGAAGTACTGGTCGGCCAGGTTGAGCGTCGTCGGTGCGGTGGTGCCTTCCGAGGCGAGCGTGATTTGCGACGGGGCGATCGTCACCTCGACGTCGGCCACCGAGAGGCCGCCTCCGGCCGCAGGGTCGCCGTTGTTCCATTCGAGGGCGACCAGGAACGGGTGCGAGAAGGTGCCGTTGAGGCCGGTGGTCGTGTCGTTGATCACCCAGGTCAAGTTGAATGCGAACTCCTGCCCCACCGAGGTGAGGTCGAGTCCGGTCATGCTGAACGTGGCGACCGGAACTCCGGTGCCCGAGAGGTTGTACCAGGCGGTCCCGCCGACCTGCGTGATCGTGGCGGTCCCCGCGTCGACCGCCGTGACCCAGAAGCCGAGCTTCTGGCCGATCCGAACGGTCGCGTTGGCCGTCCCGTTCGCGGTGACGACGGGGGTTCCGAAGCTCATCGCGCCGAAGTACCCGTTGAATTGCTGGGCGGGGCCGAAATCCGGAGCGCCGTAGTGACCGGTCCCGTTCGCGACGCCCTCGGGGTATGGGCTCAGCGACCAATTGAACCAATGGCTCCCCACCGAGATCGCTGGCACGGATATCCCGATGTGGTAACCGCCGAGGAAGATCCCGTCCGGAAGGCTAGGGCCCGTGAGGTTCCCCGCGGCGAGAAGGAGGAACGCCTCGCCGAGCGCGTTCGACACACCATAGGTGGTGACCCCTCGGAGCGAGTCCCAGTACTGGAGGTAACCCCAGATCGCCGGATTGGCGGTCTTGAGGTCGTTGAGCGACTTCGCGGTCTGGTTGTTCGACTGGTTCGAGTTGTACGCGTAGTACGCGACGACCGGAGCGTTCTCTACCGCCAGGAGCCCATCGCGGCCGGTCAGGTTGAACTGGGCCCACCGATAGAGGAAGACCTGGCTCGAACCGTCCGGGACGATGGCCGAGGCGCTAAAGACCCCGGGGATGGGGTCCGACGTGGTGATGTTGGCGAGGTAGCCGACCGCGCCGTCGGTGAAGGTCAGCTTCTGGGAGTTCCACGGATACACCGGGGTCTGGGAATACGGCCCGGCGCTCGGGAGCTGCCAGCTGAAATCGAGGGAAGTGTCGACGGCCGAGAGTCTGGATCCGGCTCCCGTGACCGAGTCGTCGTAGGATGGGCCGGTCGTGTTGAGCGTGAACCCGGCCTCGGTCACGTTGATCGCCGCCTTGAGGGCGCCCTGCCCCACGTCAACCGCGACCTGGATCTGGTTCGGGGTGTCGAACGCTCCGGTGTAGTTCAGGTACTGAAGCAGTCCCGCGTTCGTGATCGCGGCGAGGAGCGCCGGCGAGAATGGGAAGTCCGAGGATCCCTGGGAGTTGTTGGCGATGACGATGGATCCCAGGTCGTATTGGACCCCACCGTACCACGCGCTCACCGCGGCATACGCCGAGGTGGTCGTGTTCCCGTTGTTGTAGCTGACCGAAACATAGCCGGCCAAAGCCGCCGCTTCGGGGTACGACCAGTCGAGAGTCAGGTTCGCGGAGTCTCCCGGACCCGAGACGGGTTCTCGCACTCCGGTGCCGTCGGGAATGTGGGTAAGGACGGCGTTCAGGAGTGGGGTCGGTCGAGCGAAACCGTAGGTGATCGTGTTGTCTGCGTAGGTGTTGTCGACTTGGCTCGCGAAGAGATTGA
>JBEKJT010000146.1:0-4143 GCA_050011075.1 Thermoplasmata archaeon | reverse complement strand
TCCATCGCGCTGCTCAGCTTGCGGTTGCTCGATGGATCGTCCATCGGCTGCTTGCTTTTGGACCGGTTCGATCCCGCCTCGCTCTGGATGGGATGCAAGAGGAGGTCGAGCTATTCGACCAGCCCCGACCACTTCCCGAGGCACCCGATATTGGCCGTCCCGAACGATGTTAGAACGTCGCCCCGTTTTGCCGTTCGGCGCCGCAGCTAGAGGGCAAATCTCTGAGGTGCGCTCAGCCCGCCCATTATTCATCATGGATCAGCTGGTTCTATTCCTCATCATCGCGCACCCGGATCTACCGGCCGCGGAACGTCTCTCGGGCTTAGCTCACGCCTCCCAGGAGTCGAGCAGGCTCTCGATGTGGAAGATCCCTCCGGAGGCACCGGATTCGGCGAGCCGAGGCGCCTCGGCGGGAGAGAAGGTCCCGTCGACCCACGTCGGGCCCCCTGCCGCGATCGCTCGGACCAGGGCCCAGTCGGGCTCGGTCTCTCGCGGAGAGACGATGAGGTGGTCGGGGCCGGCCGCGCGTACCACGCGAGCGAGCTCGGTCGCGTCGGTCGTGCCCCAGCGCGTGTCGGCCGGAGCGAGGGCCGCACCGACCACTTCGATCTCAAAGACGAGCTCGGTCGAGAGGCGCCACGCCCGTGCGAGCTGGCGCGGACCCCGCAAGTACGCGCTCGAGAGGACAGCACGACGAGCCCCAGTGATCAGGACATCGATCGCTTGATCCGCGGTGCGTACGCCGGCGTCTACCCAGAGCGTCATGTCGCGGGCGAGCTCCTGCAGGTAATCGAGCTGCGGATCTCCGCGTTCGATCCCGTCGAGGTCGACCACATACAACATCGAGTACTCGGGGGCAAGCCGGTCAACGATGTCGAATGGGTCGACCGTCGTGCCCGAGGCGGTGCGGACCGTGACCGGGCCGTCGGGTCCGGGTCGGCAGACCGCTCCGCCGCGCAGCAGGACGCACGGAACGAGCGCCGGTCCGGCGGGCCGTGGCTCGGACGGCAAGACTACCGCGCGATTTCGGGCTGGGGTCGGCACGGCGACCTCGAGACTCACGGGGGATTTCGGCCTTTGCCCTGCGCCGGGGGTCTACCTGGGCCGTTGAACTCCCCGGCCGTGGAGACTTTCTCCCGACCTGGTCCGCCTCGTACCATGCCTTGCGTCAGAGGGCCCCCGTCCTCCACGAGACCTTTTGGCCTCCCGATCTGTATGCGTCTCGCCAGGAGGTCGAGGGCAGCTGACGGTGGACCGTGCCGGCAACGGCCGGCCGCTGAGGAAAGTCCCCGCTCCGGGAAACACGGGGTCGGGTGGGAGCCCGACGGGCGAGAGTCCGAGCTCCGGAGCAGAAACGACACAGCTCGAGGGTACGGTGAAGATGTCGCATCGGAGGTTCCCTCGGGATATGGTGAAACGGCCGACTCCCCGGGAGCAAGCCCTGACAGGCGGGATGAGGAGTTACCCTGACCGTCGAGGAGAGCGCGCAGTCGAATGCTGCCTGAAACAGAACGGGGCTTACTACGACCACCTGGCCGCCCCGGCGAGCAATCGTCGGGGCGTTACTCGACCAGCTCCTTGCGCGACCGACCCGTCGGGGGCACGACGGAAAATCGGCGGGGGCGACCCGCCCTCCGTCATTCGGGTAGGGCGGGCTCGACGTCCGGCACGAGTTCGCTGGCGCCGGGAGCCCTCCCGATGCCGTAGATGCTCACGAACACGAGCCCGACCCCGAGGATCTGGATTGGTCCGAGTCGTTCCCCGAAGAACACCGCGGAGGCGATCAGCGCGACCACCGGCACGAAGAAGACGTAGGCCGACAGCGTAGCCGCCCGGGTTCGTCCGAGGAGGTCGAACCAGATGACGTACGCGAACGCCGTCCCCAGGATGCCGAGCCAGACGACGGTGAGTCCGAAATCCACGGTGAGGGAGGGCAGCGGCGTGATTCCAAAGAGGAGGACGAGGACGAGGAGCCCCGACGTGCCTCCGAACAGTTGGAACACGTTCGCCTCCCGCATTTGTTCGCGGGAGAACCGTCGTTGAAAGAGGACGGTCCCCAGCGCCCAAGCCACTGCAGCGACGACCAGTTCGGCGATCGCCAGCAGCGAGAGGCTGCCCCCCCAGGCCGTCCAGACCTGAGAAATCATCGCGACGCCGAGAAATCCGATTCCGACCGCGACCCAATGGCCAGCGGTCAACCGGTGGCCGAGCAGGGACGGGGAAAGGACCGCAACCCAGAGTGGGAACGTGTAGACCACCACGGCCGCCAGGCCGGGAAGGACCGTCTGGATCGAAAGGGCGAGGAGCGCGTAGAATACGGTCGTGTTCGGAAGTCCGAGCAAGAGGGCGTCCCGGCGGCCGCGGGCGTCGAGCTTTCCCCACCCCCGAACGCCGTGAGGAGGATCGCCGTGCCGCCCGCCCCCACACCCGCGCGAAAGAGCGAGAGCCAGAGCGGGCTCGCGTAGCCCAGGCCCTCCCGGAGGAAGATGAAGTTGAGCCCCCACACCGAGCTCAGGAAGAGGAACTGGAGCCGGGTCGTCCAGGACCAAGTTAAGGACGGCACGCGCGGCATCGAACGCGAGCTCGGATAGTGGTTGCGGCCGCGGAATACGGCCCCCTCCGGTGGTGTCACGGGCGGTCGAGGTTCGTCGAAACACGAGCCGTCGGGGTAAGGCCTTAAACTGGGGCCCCTTCGCGGAGGCTGGATGTCATTGCACGGCCGCGACCTGATCTCGATCCGGGACCTCTCCCGCGAGGAGATCGAGGCGGTCCTCGCTTCCGCGCGGAAGATGATCCCCTACGCCGAGGGGTCGAAGGTTTCCCACGCGCTCGAGGACAAGGTCGTGGCGATGGCGTTCTTCGAGCCTTCGACCCGCACCCGGCTTTCGTTCGAATCGGCGGTCCAACGGCTGGGCGGCCGTTGCATCACGATCGCCGACGCGAGCGTGACGTCCATGCGCAAGGGGGAGAGCTTGCACGACACGATCCGCATGCTGAGCTCGTACGCCGATGCGATCGTGATCCGCCACCCCAACGAGGGGGCCGCCCGTCTCGCAGCCCGTGCTTCCGACCGTCCGGTGTTGAACGCCGGCGACGGGGCGGGACAGCACCCGACCCAGACGCTCCTCGACCTCGCGACCATGCAGGAAGCTTTCGGCACGTTGAGCGGCCTCAAGGTCGTCCTGCTGGGGGACCTCAAGTACGGCCGCACAGTCCATTCGCTCGCCCACGCCTTGGCGGTGTTCGGGGGCGAGATCGTCCTCTCCTCTCCGCCGAGCCTCGCGCTCCCGGAACAGGCGCGCCGGCGCCTCGAGCACATGGGGGCGAAGGTCAGCGAGCAACCCGATATCCACAAGGCCGTGCGGGACGCCGACGTCCTCTACGTCACGCGGATCCAGAAGGAGCGTTTCGGGGACGAGGCCGAGTATCGAAAGGTCGCGGGTTCGTACCGGATCGACAGATCGGTGCTCGCCGACGCCAAGCCCCGGCTCGCCGTGATGCACCCGTTGCCCCGCGCGGGCGAGATCTCCCCCGAGGTCGACGACACGCCGCACGCGGCCTACTTCCGCCAGTCGTTCCTCGCCGTACCGGTCCGGATGGCGCTCTTGGACGCGATCCTGGGCGCCCCGCCGAAGGGGGGCTAGATGGCGACGGAGGCGCGCGAGCTCAAGCTCACCCCGATCAAGAACGGGACGGTCATCGACCACATCACGAACGGGCTCGCGCTCGAGGTCCTTCGGATCATCGGAGCCCAGACGCTCGACAAGGACTCGACCGTCAGCGTCGCCTTGCACGTTCGGTCCAACAAGCTCGGCTGGAAAGACATCGTCAAGGTCGAGAACATGGAGCTTTCGCCGCGGAAGGTGAACGCGATCGCCCTGATCGCACCGACCGCCACGATCTCGATCATCCGCGAGTTCAAGGTCCGCGAGAAGCGCTCGGTCGACCTCCCCGAGAAGATCGTCGGCGTGCTCCACTGCCCGAACACGAACTGCATTACGAACCAGTCCGAGCCCATCGAGAGCGAGTTCGACGTCACCCAGCGCCGACCCGTGATCCTGACGTGCGTCTACTGCGACCGCGAGGTCGACGAGTTCCTCCCGTACCTCGCCTGACCGTTCCACGCTCGTGGTGGACCTCGGA
>JBEKJT010000145.1:0-6282 GCA_050011075.1 Thermoplasmata archaeon | reverse complement strand
TCCCTCTCGATCGGGCTGACGATGATCCTGTCGGACCGGAACTTCGGAACGCACCTGCTCGCCTCGGCCAACGGCACTCCTCTCGGCGGGGCGTTGCTCTACCAGAACGTCTTCTGGTTCTTCGCGCACCCCGAGGTCTACATCATGGTCCTGCCGGCGTTCGGCATCATCTCCACCGTCCTTCCGAAGCTCGCCCGCAAGGACATCTTCGGCTACGGGGCGATGGCGGTGGCGCTCGGCGTCTTCGCGGTCCTCTCGTTCGCCGTCTGGGAGCACCATATGTTCGTCACGGGGATCTCCACGAACATCCGCTTCGTGTTCATGCTCGCGACGATGGCGGTCGCGGTCCCCTCCGCGGTCAAGACGTTCAACTGGGTCGCGACGCTCTGGGGAGGCCGAATCTGGATGGCCCTGCCGATGTGGTTCTGCTTCGCGTTCATCACCGGATTCGTCATCGGCGGGCTCTCGGGCGTTATGCTGGCTTCGATCCCGGTCGACTACCTCTACCACGGGACGTACTTCGTCGTGGCCCACTTCCACTACATCCTGCTCGGTGGGACGCTCATGGCGATCTTCGCCGGGATCTACTTCTATTTCCCGATCATCACCCGACGCTGGTACAATCAGCGCCTCGGCCAGATGCACTTCGTGCTCACCTACGTCGGAGTGAACCTTCTGCTCTTCCCGATGTTCATCCTCGGCGCCGAGGGGATGCCACGCCGGGTGTACACTTATCTGTGGACCGGGAACTTCCAGGCGCTGAACTTCCTCTCCAGCGTCGGGGCCTACATCCTTGGGATCGGCCAGCTGGTCTTCGCGTTCAACATGGTCTACAGCTACTTCGCCGGGGACCTGGTCACCACCGCGGACCCGTGGGGCGAGGAGCTCGCCGTGAAGATGACCGGGCCGGTCGCTGCGCCCCAGCCTCTCCGGCTCCCTACCCCCGTGCCCACCGCGAGCCCGAACGAGGCGCCCTGAAGGTAACGATGCGCGGCCACGACCTGTTCCGCTACGGCGCGATCGTCGCGTGCCTGCTCTGCTACACGACGATCCTTCTCGGCGGCAACGTCATGGCGAGCGGCAGCGGCCTCGCGTGCCCGGACTGGCCGTCCTGCTTCGGGAACGGCAACCTTCTTCCAGCGTTCCACGGGAGCGTCGCCCTCGAATGGAGCCATCGGGTCTCCGCGTTCTTCCTCTCCGTCTGCGTGCTCACCGTCTTCCTCCTCGCCATCGTCTACGAGCGCTCGCGTCCGGCGCTCCTGCGGATCTCCTTCGGGACGCTCGCGCTCGTGGTCGGCGAGGCGCTGCTCGGTGGGGTCGTCGTCGAGAGTCAGCTTCAGGTCCCCATCATCCTCCTGCACCTCGCCCTCGCGACGGCGCTCTTCGGCCTCCTGCTCGTCCTCGCGACCCTCTCGAACCTGCGCGGGCTCCCGCGCCGATGGCTCGAGTGGGCTCGCCGCGCCGCGGACGAGAATCCGACCCCGCCGGTCTCCGCGCCCGGCGCCGGCGCGCCCAACCCGGTTCCCGTTCCCGAGCCGACGCTCGGGCGCCCCCGGGGAGGCTAAACCCTCCCCCGGGTTCCTTCGCGCACGCTCATGGCCGAAGGACCTCCTGCCCCATCGGACCGGCCCGTCGGACGTCCGTTCTCGGCCCTGCTGCGGGACGTCTTCACGCTCGCGAAGCCGGGGATCACCGCCCTCATCTGCCTGGTCGCGGTCGGGGGCTTCCTCCTCGCCGACCCCCGGTCGATCGACCTCGTTCGGCTCGGGTGGCTCGTCCTCGCGGGCGCCGCGGCCTCGGCCGGGGCGGCGATGCTGAATCACTACCTCGACCGGGACCTCGATGCCCGGATGCGTCGGACCCAGGGGCGCCCGCTGCCCGACGAGCGGATCACACCGAGCGTCCTCGCCGCGGCGCTCGGCCTCGGGCTCCTCGGAGCCGGCATCGCGACCGCGACCGTCCTCTTGAACCCGCTCACCGGGTTCTCGATCCTCCTCGGCGGGCTCACCTACGTTGTCGTCTACACCCTGTGGCTGAAGCGGCGCTCGAGCTGGAACATCGTGATCGGGGGCTTTGCGGGAAGCGCCCCGGCGCTCGCGGGGAGCGCGGCGGCGGTCGGCCACTGGACGTTCGGCGTCCTCGCGTTCGCGCTCCTCGTCTTCCTGTGGACCCCACCGCACTTCTGGAGCCTCGCGCTCCTCCTGAAGGACGACTACGCCCGCGTCGGACTCCCGATGCTGCCGCGGATGGACAACGTCGCCTACTCGGGCAAGGTCGTCGTGGTCTCGGCCGCGCTCCTCGTCCCCGCCGCGCTCCTCATCGGCTGGACCGGGGCGGTCACCTGGCCGGTCCTTGTCGCACTGGTCGCGCTCGGGCTCCTCTTCGTGGCGATGACCCTTCCGTTATGGAAGAGCGTCACCCCGCGGCGCGCGCGGCGCGGGTTCGTCTACTCCGGCCCGTACCTGCTGTTCGTCGTGGTCGTGATCCTCGCGAACGTGCCGCTCGTGCGGAGCGGCCTCCCCGTCGGCTGGTGAATCCGGCTTCCCTGCGTTCGTCGAGCTTATCTCGGCGCTTCTACTCTCGGCCGTGCCATGCCGGGTCCCGACCGGGTCGGAGAGGCCACCGATCGCCTCAGAACCGCCGAGAGCGTGCTCAAGCGCCTCGGGTATTCGCGCGTTCCGGCCGTGAACCGGAACCCCGCCGTGGAGCCGTCGTTCTGGGTACAGGAGGCCGGCGTCCCGCGCCGGACCTTCCCGGTCTACATGCCGCCGTCCGGTCGCGTCACGGTCGAAGAGGGGATCGACCGCTGGGTCGCCGCCCTCGGCCAGGCCCGCGTCCGCCCGTCGCGCGCGATCTTCGTCGTCCCTACGGACGCGATCGCCGAAGAGGCCTGGGCGCGCATCAGCCGCGAGTCCGGCGCCACCATCGACCACGAGGTCTCGATCCTGGTCGTCCCCCCGTCCGAACGGGCCGAGGAGACGCCACACTTTCACCAGCGGCTCGCCGAGCCCCGAGAGATCCTGCGGATCGCTACCGGGATCGTGGTCGGCCTTTTCCGCCGAGCCCAGGGCTCCGAGGGCCCGGGCCAGGTGGACTTCGAGGAGCTGCTCTCGCTCCTCCGGGAGCGGTTCGGTATTGACGTCCACCGCTCGTTCGGGGTCCAGTCGGACGAGGACGCGCTCTTCATCCTCTACCAGCTCGCCCTTCGCGATTCGTACGTGCCGGGCGACCCGGGCTCGAATCTTCACCTGCTCGTCCTGAAACCGACCGGCCCCGCCGCGCGGCTTCCGTGGTTCGCGGCGTAGGCCGCCAACACGAACCGAGCCGTTAAGAAGGGGGCTCCCGTCGATGGGCCCGTGAGCGCCGATGCCGAGCCGTTCCGGACCCCCTATGCCCCCTCTCCCGGAAGCTCGACCCCGTCCCCGCACGTTGGTCCGGCGGAGGGAAAGAGCGAGCTCTGGACGTTCTTCTGGCTCGCGCTGCTCAACACCCTCATCATCGCGGTCGCCGGGATCGTCACCTGGTGGTATGTCACGCATCCGTAGCCGGACCCGTCGGTCCGGGTAAACCATTATCTACGGCGTTCGGGTCGGCGGCCGCCGACCCGGCGTGGGGCCGTGGGGTAGCTTGGACCATCCTTCTTGCTTGGGGTGCAAGAGACTCCGATTCAAATTCGGACGGCCCCACTGACCCCGCCGAACCCATCCGAGATCCCGGACGAAGCGGGCCGCCGGTCGGCGGTGACCCCGGTTCCACCGGAGCTTGTACCGACCGTACGGTCGCGTTCCCCCAGACCCTCGGCATCGACCGCTCTCGAGTCCCCCGGCGGCGGCGAGGACCTGCGTTTCCCGAAGCAGCCAAGGACTTTCATGTAGCCCGTCCGATTGGTCCCCGCGGATGCCGCGCCGGTTCGAGGAGGAGCGACGACGGGACCCGTACTATCGGGCCGCGCAGCGCGAAGGGTTGCGCTCACGGGCCGCGTTCAAGCTCGCGTACCTCGACGACCGCTTCCGCCTTTTCCGCAGGGACTCCCGGGTCCTCGACCTCGGCGCCGCGCCGGGCGGCTGGTCCACCGTCGTGCGGCAGCGCCTATCGAGCCGATCGAGGGCGTTCGGGTCGTCCGCGGCCGCGTGGGCGACCCGGCGCTCATCGCGCGTCTCGGCCCCCGGAGCTTCGACGTCGTGTTGTCCGACATCTCTCCCCGGATCAGCGGAGCCTACGCCACGGACCACGCACGGTCCGTAGCGCTCGTGCGCGACGCGCTCGCGCTGGCGCGCGCCCTGCTCGTCCCGGGAGGGATCTTCGTCGCCAAAGTGTTCGACGGAGACCTCCTGGACGACCTCGAACGGGAGCTCGGGCGCTCGTTCGACCGAGCGCGTCGCACGAAGCCGCCCGCGTCCCGCGAGCCCTCGTCGGAGCTCTATCTTCTCGCGTTCGGCTTTCGCCCCGAGGAGGACAAACCGGCCTCCGAAAGGGAACCGGCACCGCCGTCGGCGTCCGATATATAGTTTCGGAGTTTAGGGTCGCTCCCCGTTTTGAGGCTTGGTTACTCGTGATCCGTTTTGGACCCGCGGGGATCCCTCTCTCCTGCAAGGGGCGGACGCTCCGCGACGGCATCGCCGACGTGCACCATCTGGGCCTCACCGCCATGGAGGTCCAGTTCATCAAGGTCAATCCGCTCACGCGCCTCGCACTCGATGAGGAGGTCGGGAAGATCTCCCGCGAGCTCGTCCAGCAGCTGGTCGTCAGCGTCGGGCCGACCGACCACCAGGGCGGGAGCCCGAGCCTCGTCACGCTCACGTCTCCGATCAAACGTCGCGACTCGCTCACCGCCCTCACGTGGAGCCTCGCGAAGGACTACGCTGACCTCCAGCAAACGAAGGCGCTCGCCCGCGCGCTCGACACCGACCTCACGCTGCACGCGCCCTACTACGTCGACTTCTTCGGTTCGGCCGACGCGCGCGAACAGTCGACGCGCCAGATCCAGTGGGCCGGCGTCCTCGCCCAGGGGCTGGGCGCGCGGCTCGCCGTCACGCACCTCGGATTCTACGGAGCCGGGGACCGCGCGGACTCGGTCCAGCAGCTTACGGAGATCGTGACCGACCTCGCGGATTGGCTGACGAAGTTCTCGAAGGGAGCGGTCCGGCTCGCGATCGAGCCGAGCGGCCACCCGGACGTCTTCGGGTCGCGCGAGGAGGTCCTCGAGCTGGTGCGCCGGGTGAAGGGAACGGTCCCGGTCCTGAACCTCCCCCACGTGGCCGCGCGCGAGCGGACGAACTTCGAGACGCCCGAACAGCTCGAGCCGCTCCTCCGCCAGTTCGTCGAGGCGACCCACGGGCCGCTCTACCTCAACTTCTCCGGCGTCGAGTTCTACGGGCCCGGCGAGTTCCGCCTCACTCCGATCAAACGTGGCCTCGTGCGGTTCGACCCCGTCGCCGAGCTCCTCGCCGAGCGGGACTACGACGTCACCGTGATCTCGAGCTCGCCGCTCCTCGAGCACGACGCGATGTACATGAAGCTCCTCTACGAACGGGCGCTCACCCGGCGTTGGACGAAGCAGCATGCGCCGCCCGCACCGCGACCGGTGCCCAAGGCGCCGGTGTCTCGTCCGGTGGCCGCCCCCCCGGCGTCGAAAGGTCAGCATCCCCCGTCCCGGCCCGCGTCCCATCCCGTGAAGAGTACGTCGCGTCCGAAGGAGGCCAAGACGCATGGTCGCCGACGCCACCGATAGCGGGACGACCTTCGCCCGCGCCGAGCGGTACATCGGGGACCGGGTGACCGTCGCCCTCGAGCGAATCGACCCGAAGACGATCACGCGCGCGGTGAACATCCTCGCCCGGGTCCCCCAGATCTTCGTCTACGGAGCCGGGCGGAGCGGCATCATCGGGCGCGCGTTCGCGATGCGCCTCGTCCAGGCCGGCCTTCGGGCCTACGTAATCGGCGAGAGCGTCACCCCGATCGTCACGCGCCACGACGCGGTCTTCATCCTCTCGGGCCTCGGCGAGAGCTACTCGTCGATCCAGACAGCGAACATCGTTCGCCGCGAGGGGGCGCAGCTGATCGTCCTCACGTCGCGGCCCGGCTCGAAGATCGCGCACACTGCGACCCTCCTGATCCTCATCGAGTTCGAGGAGGACCCTGACCGGCCCCATCTCGCTCCGCTCGGCACGTTGTTCGAATCGGCGAGCCTGCGCCTGACCGACGGGCTCATCGCCGAGCTGGTCCGGGCCCGCGGGGAGACCGAGGAATCGATGCGCCGGCGCCACGCGATCATGGTCTAGC
>JBEKJT010000144.1:0-4210 GCA_050011075.1 Thermoplasmata archaeon | reverse complement strand
CATCGCCATCACCCCGTTCCTGGTCGGGATCCTCTCCGAGTACGGGGCCTCCGCCACCTTCACGCGCGGATCGCAATCCACGGAACTCGCCGTGGCGATGTACGGGGGAGTTCAGGTAGTGGGCGGTCTGATCCTTCTCGCGATCTGGCGCCATTCTACCCGGGACCATCATCTCGTCCGCTCCGGCCTTCCCGCCCCGTGGGTCCGCGAAACCGAACGGGCCCAGTTGACCAACGTGATCGTGTTCGCCGTGTCGATTCCCGTAGCCTTCGTTGTGCCGTTCATCTCCGAGCTCATGTGGATCCTTGTGATCGTCGGGCTCCGTCACGTTCGAAGTAAGCACCGGCCCGTCCGGGGGGGTCAGCCCCGCGCCTCGTGAGGGCGTAAGCAGTTTCGCAGTCAGTTCAATCCGAAACCGCGCGAGTGGACCTCGCTCGCTCGAGGAGTTCTTGGACCTCCTCGTCCGAGACCTGGTCGAACTGGCGATACCATTCGCTAACCGCGAAGAACACGGGCGGTTCGACCAAGACCACCACTTCGTCGGCCTCCCGGCCGAGCTGGGCTACGGTGTCCGACGGGGCGACTCCCACGGCCACGACCACCCGACGCGGTCGATGGTTTCGAACGGCTCGGATCGCGGCCAACACACTCGCGCCCGTAGCCACCCCGTCATCGACCAAGATCACGGTGCGGTCGGTGAGGTCGGCGAGGGGGGCCCCTCTCCGGTAGGCCGTGGCCCGACGTCGAATCTCCTCGAGCTCGAGGGCGATCGTGGGCTCCAAGTCTTGCGGAGAGTACCCCCCCTCTCGAACGCGCCGTGCATCCACGAACCGAGTGCCGTCTTCCACGAGCGCGCCGAGGCCGTACTCCGGGTTGTCTGGAGCTCCGATCTTTCGCACGATCAGTAGGTTGAGCGGTACTCCGAGCCGTTGCGCCACCTCGAACGCCACGGCCACTCCCCCCCGCGGGAGCGCGAGGACGACGGGACGCTGGTCTCGGAACCGAACGAGGCGGGCCGCGAGCTGTTCCCCGGCATCCTTCCGATCCCGAAGGCGATGCGGAACCGAGGGGGTGCCGTACGCGGTCACGGCTCTCGACTCGGGATGGGGGACCCACTCGTTAAGTCACGGGTATAGTCGGCTTGACGCGGCCGCATCCCTCGAAAGCCTCCGCCGTCCGGGATCGGGGTTGGGCCTGGGGCCGGGCGCGGCCCCTAGATCGATTCGAGCGCGGTCTCTCGGATGAGCAGGCCCCGGGCGTCCTCTCCCGGATCCCGCGGCGCGGGAGCGTTCGGTCCATAGGCCTCTCGATTGAGCTCGCGAATGCGTTCGTACAGCCATTCAAACTCGTGGAAAAGCAGGGGGTCCGAGAGATTTCCCCGAAGCTGGCCGATCAGGTCCAGCGGGTTCCGCAGGGCCCAGTAGTAGCTCTCGATCCACCCCCCGAACGCCTCCCAGACCAGGTCATCGTCCAGGATCTTGCGGTGGGTAAGGGTGCCCATAAGCTCGAAAAACGTGGCTACTTCGACGCTCGCGATGTCTTGGTGGGCCTGCCGCAGGAGTCGGTCGGCGAGGTGACGACGGGCGGCCCGCATCCGAGCCGAGTCGAACCGCTCCCGCAGGTTCATCACGGCGTTCGCCGAGTTGAGGTTCTGGTTCTGGCGGGTCTGCCAGTACATCAGTAGGAGCGTGCCGACGACCAACACCCAGGTGCCGACCAGGGACCAGATCGCGATGTTGAACCAGTTGATCATCTCCTTGACCCCGAACCGGCGAGGAATCGCCGGTTTCCGACAGACGGCGACCAAGGAGAACCTTTTGGTCCCTAGTCCGCGCCGTCCGAGACGGTCCGACCGGCCCGCTGCGAGGAGGATAGGCCGTGCGGGAGAGCCCACCGGCCGCTGGCGTTCGGAACCCGGGACCGACTCTTCGCCCGCCGGTCCGCCCCGGGTACGTAGCGGTCTCAGACGATCGCTCGTCCTATGTGGACGTCACTTGACGGGAGGCTTATGCCGCTTCACCGCCGACTCCTCCTCGGAGCTTTGCGCATATGCTCGATCTGAAGAAGGCGGACCTCGCGGGTCCGGGAATTGGTAATTACGTCGATCTCGAAAAGGTGCTTCCCACCGACTACCATACGCTTCTGTCGTCCCGCGACACGCAGCGCGCGATCTACGCGGTGAAGTCGTACATCGAGGAACACCTGTGCCGCGAGCTCAACCTGATGCTGGTCCAGGTCCCGCTCATCGTGGCGGCTGACAGTGGGGTGAACGACATGCTCGACCGGGACGGCTCGCGCACCCCGATCCAGTTCCATATTTCGAACGACCGCGACCAACATCCGGTCGATGCGCAGGTCGTTCAGGCGGCGACCAAGTGGAAGCGGATGGCCCTCCGACAGTTCGGTTTCGTTCCCGGCGAGGGGCTCATCACCGACATGAGGGCGGTCCGGAAGGACTACTTCCTCGACCACGACCACAGCGCCTACGTCGACCAGTGGGACTGGGAGAAGGTGATCACCGACGGCGACCGGAACCTCGATTACCTCAAGACAACCGTTCGGAAGATCTGGAAGGTCATCACCGGGGCCCATCAGCACGCGCGGACCCTGTTCCCTGGGCTGCGAGACCCAAGGTATCCCGACCTGCCCGAGGAGATCCGGTTCATCCACGCGGAGGAGATCCTCGACATGTATCCGGATCTCCCGCGCAAGCAGCGGGAGACCCAGCTCGTCCAGAAGTACCCAGCGGTCTTCATCATCGGGATCGGCTGGCCCCTCAAGGACGGGTTTCCGCACGAGATGCGAGCGGCCGACTACGACGACTGGGTGACGGAGACGCGGTCGGAGAACGGCCAACCCATGCATGGATTGAATGGCGACATCCTGGTCTGGAACCCCGTCACGAAGCGCCGTCACGAACTGATGTCGGGCGGGATCCGGGTCGTGCCGAAGACCCTCCGACAGCAGTTGGAGCTCTCCGGGCAACTCGACTTCCTCAAGTTCCCCTACCATCAGGCGATCTTGAACGGGGAGATCCCGCTCAGCATCGGCGGCGGCATCGGGCAGTCCCGCACGCAGATGCTGCTCCTGCGCAAGGCGCACCTCGGGGAGGTCAGCGTGACGGTCTGGCCGAAGATCCTCAAGGAGATCTGCGCCAAGAAGGACATCCAAGTCCTCGAGTGATCCGACCATCTCGAAGGGCGGAGAGAGGGGCCGATAGACTCCCCCTCCCCCGACTACCACGGCGCCCGACGGGCCAACTCGGAGAGGTCGGCGGGCACGCTGATCCCTTGGGCGAGCGCGAGGGCCACGATGTGTTTGCACGGTAACCGCTGAGCTCGCCGGCCCGCTATCGGCGTGCGGGACCAGCGGACGGCCCACGCCGGGCATTCGCAGACCATCGGGTCGAGCGAGACCGTGTATCGACCGTTCGCGACCCATCCGTCCGGTTGGCGCTCGAGACGGACCTCTCGGGCGCGTTCTATGATCCGTTCCATCACCGTCACGCGATGTTGCTCGCGCCCTGCGGCGGCGTGGAGGCCGGCGTCCAAGGCTTCTCCGACCGAGTGCACGAGCTCGGAGTCCGGGTCGAACTCCGATTCGAATCGGACCGAACGGAAGCGGTCAAGCAGGGGCCGAAGGCGGACCGCTTCCGCTTCGGCAAGTGGGAATCGGGGCCGGCCCTCCCCGCGCATCAACGCCACCGCCCGACGATCGGGAAGGAGCACCACTAGGTCGCGGCAGGCTGCCCGAGCCGCCTCTCGAAGACCCGCGCGCAGGGCCGCGAGCTCCGAAAAGATCAGAGTGCGCCCGTGTCGGCGGGTCTGGGTTCGAATCGGACCCGGGACGCTCCCGGTCGTGAAGCGCCAAGCGATCCCCGCGATGTGGGTCCTACCCTCCATGATTGCCGCGACCTCGAGGCGATCCGCGGTACCTTCGAAGGGGGTTGGCTGGGCGTCCTTTCGCCCGGAGAGATTCATGGGACGGGGCGTTGTACCGCAGAAAACGGGGAGAGTACTTCAGGCACCTGACGCTGGCGCCCCGACCGATGGGGCTCCTGAAACAGGGCTCGAAGGGGCTACGCGTCCCCGTCCGGAGACTCGCGGGAGGGGTGGTCCCCGCGGGCAAACGCCGCTTCGGCCTCGGCCCGCTTCGAGGCCTTTTCGGTCCGGGACATCCGGACTCGCATCGAAAGCGACCAGTGATGGCC
>JBEKJT010000143.1:0-4223 GCA_050011075.1 Thermoplasmata archaeon | reverse complement strand
CGAGGTGAACGATGTCATCAACACCCTGCTCGACGGGGCGAACGGCCTGGTCTTGGCTGCTGAGACCGCCATCGGCAAGAATCCAGTCGAAGCGGCGAGGATGATCGCGGGCCTGCTGAGGGAGTATGAAGGGTCGGTGGAGGGATACCACCCCGAGGTCCTGTTGGGAGACCACCCACTTGCGACCCGGCGATCGCCCCATGGCGATTCGCCAGGATCGGACAGCGACGCGCACTAGCCTCTGGCGAGGGATCGAGCGGACCGCCGCTAGTGGGCTCAACCGGCTAGCTCACGAGAGACGCTTGCTCATCGATACCCTAGCTCTTCGTCCCGGCGCTCCACAGCGATGTCCCGTCGCTTGGGAGGTTCAATCGTGCGAGCATGGCCCTGAATCTCGGGTCGTCCCGCATGGAGTAGAACCCGGGATTGTGATAGACGAGCGCGAGAAACCCTCCGCCCGTCTCGTAATCGCGGTCCAACCACTCGAGCGCCTTCTCGCGTTCTCCGAGAGCGGCATAGAGCTGGGCGATGGTGGTGGGAGCGACGTACTCGGTTCGGGATGCTTCGATCTTCTCTGTCAGGACGCGTCTCGCCTCCTCGGGATTCCCGAGCATGGCCCAGACGACGGCGCGATACCATCGGTCGCTCTCGTTCAAGGAGCCGGCAGAGAGCTCCACCTCCCGTTGCGAGTCCTCGACCCGACCGACGCTCGCGTAGAGGTAGGATAGTACGACATGGACCTCGGGGGCCTCGGGTTTCCGATCTCGTTGCTCTTCGGCGCCCGCGATCGCCGACGTGACGTCCCCCGTGAGGAAGTAGACCGAGATCAACGCGAAGATCGGGAGCTCCCACAACGGGTCGAGCTCGAGGGTCGCACGGATCTCATCGATGGCTTCGTCGAGCCGGTTGACCACCACCAGGAACTGCGCGCGCCACCAGTGGGCATCGGCGTTGCTAGGATTCAACGAGAGGGCTGTCGCGAGCTCTCGGTCGGCCAACGCCCAGTCATGCTCGTGCTGCAGCGCGAGGTTGCCTCGGGCGGTATGGGCCTCGGAAGAATTGGGGTCGAGCTTGAGCGCCGTGTTGACGAGCTCCGTGGCTCTTTCGAAGGCCTCCCGGTGCGGGAGCGGTTCTCCCGCAAGGGAGACGTACATGTTCGCGAGGTAGGAGTAGGCTAGGGAGAACGACGGATCCTTCTCGATCGCCTCCTCAAAACACCGGATCCCCTCGAGCGACCCGCCGAGCCTCGTCATTCGCGAGACGTGGATCCCTTTCAGGAAGAGACTGTAGGCGGCTAGGTTAGGCGTAGGCTTCCGCTGGATCGATTCTCGCTCGGGTCCGAGCAGCTCGATCTGCAAGGCCCTGGCCGTCTTCTCGGCGATATCGCTCTGGATGGCGAACACGTCGTCGAGCTCGCGATCGTAGACGTCGGCCCAAAGAGGTTCCTGGGTTCCGACATCGATCAGCTGCAACGTGATCCGCAAACGGTTCCCTGCCTTGCGGACGCTTCCTTCCAACACCGACGAAACGCCGAGCTCGGCACCGATCTGAGAGACGGACCGGGGCGCGGATTTGTACTGGGTCACGGAGGTGCGCGCGATCACCCGAAGCTTCCGGAGCTTCGAAAGGGCGCTGATCAGCTCCTCGGTGAGGCCATCCGCGAAGTACTCGTCCTTGGATTCGGGGCTGATGTTCGCGAACGGCAGGACCGCGAGGCGAGTTCGGTTGCCATTCGAGAACGCGGGCTCGGGAACCTCCCAGGGTAGGACCACTCGGTAAACCTCGATCGGGACTCGAATGTTCTTGAGGGTCCTCGGCTCGAGCTTGTCGAACCGATTGGGGATCTTGTTCCGGACCTGGTGGAACACTTCCCCCGAGATGCACACTCCCCCCGGAACTGCCAGGGGCTCGACCCGGGAGGCGATGTTCACTGCGTCACCGAAGATGTCGCCTTCCCGCGCTACGACGTCCCCGAGATGGATCCCGATGCGCAGCAGCAGCGGCGTCAGGCCCTTCTGCGAATTGCGCTCCTGGAGATGCTGCTGGATGTCGATCGCGCATTGGACGGCGCGCAGGGCGCTGTCAAACTCGACCAGGAACCCGTCCCCCGTCGACTTGATCAACCTTCCCCGGTGCCTCTTGAGCAGGGGGCGGACGAGCTTCTCCTCCTCACGCAATAACGTGAGGGCGCTCGCTTCGTCCGTCTGGCCCAAAGCAGTGAACCCCACCACGTCGGTGAACATGATGGCGGCGAGCCGCCGGACAGCGGCCACAACCCGAAATCCGCTTCCGTTAGATTAACCCCGCGTTCCCGGGTCGAAAACGCGAACTCGCCCAGACTGGCCCTTTTCCGGCAGACCGGATTTGCACGGACCCAAGTCTCTGGCGCGCAGTCTCTACGGGAAGGACCCGCCGGACCCTCCATCCGAACGCCACGAAAGCGCGTCCGTCAAGATTATGGTCGAGAGAACCCAGAGACGCGGCGGCAGCCGCCCCGGGAGATTTCAAGGGTCCGTTGCGCGCGGGGCGCGGAGTTACTCCGGCTGCGAACGGAGCAGAACGGCACGATAGCCCACCGGGACACCGACCAGCATCACAGCATCGGAGCCCCCGAATCGGGCAGGGTCGGTGGTGAACTCTAGGTGCAGATCGGCAGCGACCCTTTCGGCACCGGCCCGTAGCTCCTCGGCGAACCGGTTCAGATTTCGAGGTCGACCGCGAGCCGGGAGCAGACGGAGCTGCGCCTCGTTCAGAGAGGTATTGACATCGACGAAGCGAGCGTAGACGTTGACTACGATCTCGGGCTCATGAAGCTGGAAATGCGACCGAAAGAGATCGGTACCGAGCGTGACGTCACGTACGGCCGAGTAGACACGAAACCTCAGCCGCTCCCTGTCCTTTAGGACCTGTTCCTGTTCTCGTCGAGCCCGCTCCTCCGGGTCCACGGTTGCTCTCGGCCATCGTCAGTTCGTCGTCACCTATAGTCGCTCGGGTCGAACGGGCCGTTGGCGATACCGTGTCATTCGAAGAATGTTGAGAAGAAGGCGGAGGCCACCCCCTCTTGCGGCAGAAGTCTGAAAGGGACGGTTTTCAAACCCGGAAGCGGCGAATCGTCACCTTTCGTGGCCTTCCCCCGTCTGCGGTCGGCCTCTCACGTCGAGGGGCCACTCGAAAACCTGTGCGGGACGCGAACGGAGAAGTCCGTGAAATACCGTGTCTCGATAGGAATGGCCGCAGGCGGAGGAGCCAGCGTGGCGGGGTCCGGTCCTTCACAGTTCGGAGAACTGGCGAGATACTACGACGCCCTCAATGCTGGCAAGGACTATCGCCGTGAGTCCGGGCGACTCGAAGCCATCGCGCGGCGCCTTGGCCCTCGCGGTAGAGCGACCTGGCTCGATGTCGCGTGCGGAACCGGTCGACACCTCGAGTTCCTGAGGCGGAGCCATTCGACCGTAGGAGTTGACGCAAGCCCCGAGATGCTTCGGATCGCCCGCCGTCGCTTGCCCGGCGTCCGGCTCGTCCATGGGGACATGCGAACATTTCGCTTGAATCGCCGATTCGACGTCGTGAGCTGTCTCTTCAGCGCAATCGGACATCTGAGGACCATCGAGGATGTTAGAACGACGTTCGCCAACTTCGCTCGTCACCTAAATCCCGGTGGGGTCACTCTCGTGGAGCCCTGGATCGAGCCCTCGGTCTTTCAACCGGGAATGGTTCATCTCCGGACGTACGAGAGCCCCGCCCTCACGGTCGTCCGTTGTGCCTTTTCGGCGCGTCGGGGAATCCGCTCGGTCATCCACTACCACTTCTTGGTCGGAGAGCCGGGTCGTGAAATTCGATACTACGACGTGGCCGACGTGGGATTGCTGGTCTCTCGGGAACAGCTTCTCAAACTCATGGGAACCGCCGGATTGCGGCCGTCCTTCCTCGTGCACGGATCGGCGCCGGGCCGCGGGCTGCTCGTCGGGGTGAAGTCCAAAGAGGGGTAGTTCGAGTGACCCACGCAGTCGTGGCGGCCGTTCGTCGGCCGCGCGAGCCTAACATCGAGGTCACGTCGCTTCGAGTCGTCCCGGGCCCGCGCCTCCGGTCGAGGCGTGCGTTTCGCTTCGACTGTTGAGCTGCTCGCCGGACGAGTCGATCCCCCCATGAAGGATGGAATCTTGCGTCGACCGCTTTCGGGCCCACCATACGCTGACCGGACCGCCGGCCTTGCAGGACCCAAC
>JBEKJT010000142.1:0-4224 GCA_050011075.1 Thermoplasmata archaeon | reverse complement strand
CGCGGGTCCGCTGTCTGCGCGCGACGTTCCCCGAGAGCGAGGCGCTGCGCTTCGACCCGGACGGCGTGGTCCTTTCGCCCGGTCCGGGGCATCCGAGGGACCGACGCGTGACTGGACTCGCGCGGACGCTCCTCTCTCGGTGGGACCGGGAGCGGCCGTTCCTGGGGGTATGCCTCGGCCACCAGCTGATCGCCGAACACTACGGGGCCACCGTGGTCCACGCCCCGGCCCCGGTCCACGGCGAGCTCTCCGACCTCGTGCACGACGGGCTCGGCATCTTTGAGGGGGTACCGTCTCCCCTGGCGGCGGCCCGGTACCACTCCTTGGTCGTTCGGCCCTCTTCCGTCCCCCGAACGCTCGAGATATCCGCGCGGGGCACGGACGGACTCGTCATGGCCCTGCGACATCGAGAACGGCCGGTCGAATCGGTACAGTTCCATCCGGAGTCCTACCTGACCCGCTACGGTCCTCGGATCCTCCACAATTTCCTATCGGAGGTCCGTCGATGATCGCTCCGACGCTCGCGCGCCTTCTCGACCCAAAGCCGCTGAAACCGGCGGAGGCGCGCGCCGTCTTCGAAGCGCTCCTCGCCCCTTCGACCCGCGACGCCGAGCGGACCGCCGTCCTGATGGCGCTCGCCGCCCGCAAGGTTACGGCGTCCGAGCTCGCGGGGTTCGCCTTCGAGATGCGCCGACGGGCCCTCCGGTTTCCGCTGCCCTCGGGCGACCGACCCGTCGACCTCTGCGGCTCGGGTGGGGCGCCGCGCCCCTCCTTCAACGTCTCGACCGTGAGCGCCTTCGTAGTGGCGGGGGCCGGGGCGCCGGTCGTCAAGCATGGGAACCGAAGCGCCCGAGGGCTTTGTGGGTCAAGCGACCTCCTCGAAGCCCTCGGCCTACCCGTGACCACGCGACAAGCCTTCTCACGGGAGTCCTACCGCCGGTTTCACCTCGCCTTTCTTCACGCACCGCTCTTCCATCCCGCCACGCGCGCCGTCGCGGAGGCACGGAAGCTCGTTGGGATCCCTACGCTGTTCAACCAGCTCGGTCCCTTGTCGAACCCCGCGCGCGTACCGTACCAGGTGGTCGGGGTCCCGAACGAGGAGGCCGCAGAACGTGTCGCCGGCGCACTCAAGATACTGGGGGTCCGCCGGGGTCTGGCGGTGACCTCACGAGAAGGCTGTGATGAATTCTCGCCGAGAGAGACCTCGACCGCGGTCGTGTGGTCCCCAAGACACCATCGGCGCTGGCAGCTCCAACCCCAAGAGTACCTTCCCTCGGAGGATCGACGGGGCAGCTGGAACTCCCTAGCCCCGACCGACGCGGCCGAGGAAGCCGAACGCATCCTTGCCGGCGGCGGCGGCGCCCGCCGAGGATCGGTGCTGCTCACCGCCGGTGCGGCCCTCTGGGTCGCAGGACACGCTACGTCGTTCGGCGCCGGCGTGGTCCAGGCCCGCGAAGCGCTGGACGATGGGAGGGCCGAGCGAATGCTGGGGCAACTGAGAGACCTTGCCCCGCACTTCCCGGCGCCCCAGGAGGGCTGACCCCGATGGGCTTCCTCGCGGAAGTCGTCCGAGAGACGAACGAAGCGATCCTCGACCCCCAGTACGTCCAGGGCCTCCCCGCCGAACCCCCCGGGAAGAGGCCCAGCCTGCGCGCCGCCGTGGAGCGTGACTCGGCCCGCGGCGCGCTGCTCGTGGAGTACAAACGGTTCTCCCCGGGGCAATGTGACCCCGTACTCCCCTCGAGGTCGGTCCACGACTTCGTCCGAAGGGTCGATCCGGTCGGGGTCACCGGATACTCCTGTCTCGCGGCCCGGCCCCGATTCCATGGGGCTCCCGCCGATGTGGCGGAGCTCGTGCGGTCGACCGACCGGCCGGTGCTGTTCAAGGAGTTCGTGCTCGCCCCGAGACAACTCGATGTGGCCGCACGCGCCGGTGCGAGCGCGGTCCTGCTCATCGCACGACTGGAGACCGAGGGGTATCTCTCGGTGCCGCTGCAGGTGCTGGCACGGGGGGCCCACGACCGGGGGCTCGAAGTCCTGATAGAATGGCACTCGAAGTCAGAATTAAGTGCGACGAGCGGGGTGGAGGCGGACATGTATGGTGTGAACGTCCGGGATCTCGATTCGCTGGCGATCGACCGGCCCACGGCCGAAGCGACCCTCGAGGCGGCGCGCGCCGCCGGACGCCGTCCGCTCTTAGGGCTCAGCGGCGTCGAAACGCCGGCCGATGCCGGGCGATTCTGGACGCGCGGGGCCGACGGGATCCTGGTCGGGACCGCGGTCGCGCGGGCGACCGACCCTCGGGTCCTCCTCGATTCGCTGCGCCGTCCGAAATCGGAGGTTGGACCATGAAGACGTTCGTCAAGTTCTGTGGGCTCTCCGACCCAGCACATGTGAAGGAGGTCCCGGCCGGGGGCGCCGCCGGGTTCGTTCTCGAGGTACCGGATTCCCCCCGGAACATCACCTTGGACCGGGCGACCGAACTGATCGAGCTCGTGCCGGCAGAGGCAGAAGCGTGGGCGGTCGTGGTCCAGCCCTCGGAGGACCTCCTCCATCGACTGTTCGACGAGGTCGGGGTCGACCGGATCCAGGTGTACGGCGAGGTCCCTCCCGGGCTCGAGTTCCTCGAGGTCCACCACCTCGTCCCCTCGGTCCCGGTGGCCGCCTCTGCCGCCGGGTCCCCCGACCCGACGATCCCACCCGCGGAGGATTATCCGCGGATCCATATCGATTCGGCCGGCCGACCGTTGCCCGGAGGGAGCGGGGTCCGGCCCGATTGGGAGGTTTGCGCCCGGATCGTGGACTCCCATCCCGGCCGGAAGTTCGTCCTCGCGGGAGGGCTCACGCCCCAGAACGTGGCGGACGCGCTCGCGACCGTACGGCCGTGGGGCGTCGACGTCTCCTCGGGCATCGAGAGCGCCCCCGGCGTGAAGGACGTCGAGAAGATGCGCGCGTTCGTTCGCGCGGTCGAGGAGTTCGAACACGGGCATGCCTAGGCGCTACGGTCCGTACGGCGGCGCGTTCGTTCCCGAGACCCTCGTCCCGGCGCTAAAGGAGCTCGAGAGGACCTGGCGCGAGGCCCGACGCGACCCCGCGTTCCGACGAGAACTAAAGCGCCTCTCGGAGACGCTTAGCGGCCGGCCGACCCCCCTCTACTTTGCCCGGAACCTGACCCGTCGGGCCGGTGGCGCGGAGATCTGGCTGAAACGCGAGGACCTCGTCCACGGGGGTGCTCACAAGTTCAACAACGCTCTCGGCCAGGGGCTTCTCGCGCTTCGGATGGGCAAGCCCCGCCTCATCGCGGAGACGGGGGCCGGCCAGCACGGGGTGGCGACGGCGATGATCGGCGCCGCGCTCGGCCTCGAGACGGAGGTGTACATGGGCGCGGTCGACATGGAACGCCAGAAACCGAACGTCGACCGCATGCACCTCTTGGGAGCCAAGGTGATCCCCGTGACGACCGGGAGCCGCACGCTGAAGGACGCGATCAGCGCCGCCCTCCGGGACTGGATCGCGAACGTTCGAACGACCCACTACTTGCTGGGCTCCGCGGTCGGCCCCCACCCGTTCCCCTCGATCGTCGCGGACTTCCAGAGCGTCATCGGTCGGGAGATCCGCCGCCAGTCGGTCTCGTCCTTTGGAGGACTTCCCGACCTCCTGGTCGCGTGCGTCGGGGGAGGCTCGAACGCGATCGGGACGTTCCACCCGTTCTTGCGGACCCGGGTCGAACTCCTGGGAGTGGAAGCGGGCGGACGCCGGGGCTCGAAAGGGGCGGCCTCGCTCGCCCACGGGAGTCCCGGGGTGCTCCAGGGGTCGTACTCGTACATCCTCCAGGATCGCGACGGACAGGTCTCGGACACCGAGAGCGTCTCCGCCGGCCTCGATTACGCCGGAGTCGGACCCGAGCACGCGTGGCTGCGCGACTCAGGGCGGGCCCGGTACGTCGCGGTCCACGACCCCGAGGCGCTTCGCGCTTTCCACTGGCTCGCCCAGGACGAGGGGATCCTACCCGCCCTCGAGCCCTCCCACGCCCTCTACACTGCGGTACGCGAAGCCCGTCGTCGGCCGAAGAACGGGCACGTCGTGGTAACGCTCTCCGGGCGCGGTGACAAGGACCTGGGGGTGGTGCTCGCTGAGGCTCGCTAGCGCGCTCGCCGCGGCGCGCGGGCGAGGGGAGTCGATCGTCGTCCCGTACCTGATGGTCGACCGGGCCCGATTCTCCGT
>JBEKJT010000141.1:0-4265 GCA_050011075.1 Thermoplasmata archaeon | reverse complement strand
GGGAACTGAAAGCGTTCTACATGCTGCGCTCGGGGAACGACCCGCGCACCGTCGAGGCGGCCGACCTTCTCGCCCCCGAGGGATACGGGGAGATCGTCGGAGCTTCGTGCCGCGAGACCGCCCTCGACCGGCTCGAGGAGCGACTCCGGGAGACCGGGGCCGACCTCAAGGACTACGAGTGGTACCTCGACCTGCGCCGTCACGGCAGCGTTCCGCACGCCGGCTTCGGCATCGGCGTCGAGCGGATTCTCCGGTGGATGCTGCGCCGCGAGCACATTCGCGAGGCGACCCCGTTTCCGCGCACGCCATCGCGACTCACGCCGTGAGCGCGCCGCGCATCGAACGGGCCGTCTCGTGGGGTAAGGTTCAATAGCGCGAGTGAATTTCACCGCCTTCGAGTCCCGTACCGGAGTTCACATCGTGGCCGAGGAGTACCAACCGGGACGGGAGGCCGAGCATTCGCCCACGCCGAGCGCTGCGCCGAGGGTGCCGGGTCCGCTCCTGGTCGAGCGGATCACCCACCAGGACGTGCCGGCGATCTGCGCGCTCTACAAGAAGGTCTGGGACGCCGAGCGCACCGGTCTCCCGGCCGAGCTCGTGAAGTCCTGGCAGCCGACCCCGCTCGAGTTCACGAGCTGGATGGAAGGGGTGACGTACTTCGCCGCCCGCCGGGACGGACGGCTCCTCGGTGTCGTCGGATGTGAGCTGCGGGATGGGAGCGGCCACCTCGTCAATCTCGTCGTCGACCAGGAGACGCGCCGGCAGGGCGTCGCGAGCGCGCTCCTGGTGGCGGCGGTCGACTGGGCGAAGCGCTCGAACGCCCCCGAGCTCTGGGTCGACACCCTCACACGATTCCCGGCGGCCGCCGCGCTCTTCACGCACTTCGGGTTCACCGAGTGCGGCCTCCTCCACAAGAACCAGTGGCACGAGGACGTCCGGCTGTTCGAGCGGTTGCTCTAGGATCCTCGGGACCCCGCTTGCGCTATCGGCCGTGCGTCGAGGCCCGGCCGGAGCGGTTCGGAGGCATGCCGTGGCGCTGCTGGAGCGCTCGGAGGCGTCGGAGACCTTCCTCGGGATGTCCGTGGAAGAACTCACGCGCGCCGCGGGCGAGCTCGGTCGCCTCGAGCTCGGTCGCGATGCCGTGGGTGCGCTCGTCGATCAGGTAGTCGCCGTACTCGGCGATGTACTTCGGGAGACCCGCCTTCAGTCGGTTGACCGCCTGGAGCCGGAGGGCCCGGATCTGCTGCTTCAGCGAGGCGAGCTTTCCCGAGCGGAGCTCCCCCTCGAGGTCGTCCGCGACCTCGGCGGGGTCCTGGGGTGCCTCGACCCCGAGCGCCTGCATGTCCTTCAGGAGGGCGATCACGCGTTCGAGCTCCTCGCGTGCCTGGTCTAGGTGCCGCTCCTTGAGTGCGACCACGCGGTCGACCTGCTGGAACGTGGAGAGCGCCTGGGGGATGTCCCCGGTCCGGGCAGCATGGAGAGTATCCTCGATCTGCTCGCGCTCGAGTCGGCTGTCGACCGAGTACGCCTCGAGCCGCGTGAGCCGCGCCTTGGTACGCTTCTCCCACTCCTCGAAGGCGGTGACGATCCGCTTCTGGGCGATCCGTTCGATCCCCCGAACGACCTCGGCCCACGGCTCGGGGTCCGGCGCTGTCCGGGCCGCCTCCTCCGCCCAGGCTGGCAGGCGAGGCAGCTCGACGCCGAGCGACTGAGCTCCCTCGGCCCAGAGGGCGAGACGGTTCAGGCGGCGTCCGAGCTCCGCGGCGAAGGGGTTCGCCGCCGGCGCCGAGCCGCGTCGAGTGGCGAGCCTCGCGGAGGCGCGGACGGGCGGCCTAGGGGCCTCTATGGCCTCCGCGGCCTCCGGCGGGGCCGTAGGATCCGGCACTATCGTCGGGGCGTTGGGCTCGGGGCTCTCGGGATCGACGGGCAGGTTGCACGCCGGGCAGACCAGGAGGTCGTGTCGGAGGGGAGTCCCGCAGTGGGGACACGGTCGCTCGTCGTTCATCATGGAGGTACTCCGGTCGTGATGCAGGGGGTGAGATTCGAACTCACGAACTCCTACGAGACCAGGACCTCAACCTGGCGCCTTTGACCAAGCTGGGCCACCCCTGCACGACGGTCCGCGCGTACGGGGACCCGCCGATAACCTTTGCGAACGCGCACTGTCCTGAGGCTTCGACAGGGGGTTCTCCCCGCAAAAAGCCTTGTACGGACGCGCGGTAAGCCCCCGCCCATGCCCGAGGGACCCTATGACGGGGCGACCGTCTACATCGGCCAGAAGCCGACCATGACCTACGTCTTCCAGGTCGTGACCCAGCTGAACGCGAGCGTCGGCCCGGTCGTCGTGAAGGCTCGCGGGAACGCGATCGGCAAAGCGGTCGACGTGGTCGAGGTGGTGCGACGCCGTTTTCTCGAAGGCAAGGTCGATGTCGGGCCGATCACGATCGACACCGAACGCCTCGTGAACCGCGACGGACGTGACGCGAACGTCTCCGCGATCGCGATTCGCCTCACGCGGACGGGGGCGGCCCCGGCGGCGACGAGCTCGCCGGTCCCGGCGGGACCCCCCCGAACCCCGGGCTAGCGTCCCGGACGACCCACGTTCCGGCGAGAAGGTCCCCGAGCCGCTGGCGTTCGTTCGTCAGTGCGATCACGAGGAGGGCGAGCGCGCCCAGGAGGCCGACTCCCGCGATGAGGAAGACGATCACGCCCGCGAGCGCGAGGAGGCCGCCCGGGAGCGGAATACCGGCGATCGTCACGCTCGAAAGGGACCCGGCCTTGAGGGCGAACGCCACGCCGATCGCGCCGGCGATGCCGACGACCGTCAGGATCGGAAGTACCGTGCTGTTCCGTAGGAGCGCGGAGACGAACCCGATGGGTCGGAGGGCGCGGTCGCGCACGACCAGCTTGAGCCCCCGCTTTCCGAGGGACCTCCCGGTGAGCGTTTCCGACAGCACCAGGTAGAGGAACGCGAGCGAGATGAACCCGTAGATCGCGGCGTTGAACGCGAGGCTCGAGAGCAGGCGGTCGAGGTCGCCCGGCGTCGCGAGCGCGATGAGGGTCCAGATCGCCACCGCCGGGATGGTCACGATGATGAGGTCCAGCACGAAGCCGAGAGAGCGGGCGCCCATCGTCCCGAACCGACGCTGTCCCAGGTCCCGGCCGAGGTAGACCAACCAGCGCGAGGTCAGCCAGGCGCGGAACCCTTCCCGTCCGTCAGTCGACCCCGCCCGCGCGGCCGCGTCGAGGTTCGCCTGGTCGCTCACCACCCAGCCGGGCACGGGCAGCCCTCCCCAAGGTCGGTCCGCAGGGGGTGCGGCGAGCCCGAGCAGCGTTCCGGCCTGCCGGGCAGCGTCGTGCCCCGCCCGAGACGACTCGCTGAGCGACTCGGTGAGGTTGCCATCGACCCCGGCGCGGAACGCGCGACCGAGCCGACCGACCGGAGTGGGGTCGGGGACGGGAGCGGGTCCTCCCACCGGGTCGAAGGACCGGCCGAGGCCGCGGTGGAGGTAGAACGCCGTCCCAAGGGCGAGAAGTCCCGAGAGGTAGACGACGTCCAGGACCCCGGCACCTCCGATCGCGTAGATGCCGGCCGGTCCGCTCCCGTAGAGCGGAGGCTCCCGCAAGAGGTCCGCGCCGAGCAGCACGCCGACCGTCGTCGCGAGGAATGCGAGGGGGAGGGCGAACCCCTCCCGTTGCGGTACGACCCGGGGCGCGAGCAGCACGGCGAAAAGCCCGGCGGCGATCGGCGGGAGGAGGTAGAATGGGAACGGCTCGACGATCCCGACGCCCGGTATCGCACTCGAAACGGCGAACGTGCCGACCAGGATCGCCGACGTGAGCCCGACCAAGAAGACGAGCGGCCGGACCGAAACCCCGGCCGACGCGCCGGGGCCGGGCGCTGCTCGACCGGCGGACGGGACGAGCCCCGCGATGAGGACCGTGAGCGCGGCGACGAGCGTGACGAGGAGGATCGTCGCCCCGTCGGTCCGGCCCCCGAGCACCGAGGCGGTCGGTCGCACGATCGGGGCGGCGAGGGGCAACACGAGGAGCAACATCACCGCCCCTTCGATGGCCACGAAGAGCAGGTAGTGGAGGAGCAAACGCGCCTCCCGCGGCGCGACGCTTCGCACGGCGAGCGAACCGACCAGGAGCGGGAAGAGCGCGCCGCCGAAGCTGATCGCGATGACGTCGTTGGAGATTGGCGCGAACGGCAGGACGGCGAACGTCGCGAGCAGCGAGCCCGGGAGCAGCAACCAGAACGC
>JBEKJT010000140.1:0-4310 GCA_050011075.1 Thermoplasmata archaeon | reverse complement strand
CGCACCCGACGTACACCACAATGTCAGAGTCGGCCCACTTCGCGAGCTGCTGCTGGGTCACGGTCTTCCCGGATCCGAACGGTCCGGGAATGCACGCGGTCCCCCCCTTCGCCACCGGGAAGAACGAGTCGATGACCCGCTGGCCGGTCACCAGGGGAATGTCGGGGGGAAGTTTCTGTACCACGGGACGGGGGATGCGAACCACCCAGCGGTGGGAGAGGTAGAGCGGGATCGTGCCGGTGGCGGTCTTCAGCGAGCCGATCGGGTCGCGGACCGTGTAGGTGCCGCTCGAGAGCGTGAGCAGGGTGCCCCGAACGCCCGGCGGAAGGAGGATCTTGTGTAGGATGAGCGGCGTTTCCTGGACGGTGCCGAGCACCGTCCCGGGGGTGATCTCGCTCCCGACGGAAGCGGTCGCAGTGAACTCCCAGCGGGCCTTCTCGTCGAGCGGCGCGGCGACCGTGCCGCGGGTGATGAAATCGCCGACATTCTTCTGGATGACGTCGAGCGGCCGTTGAACGCCGTCGTAAATCGACTTGAGAAGCCCGGGTCCGAGCTCGACCGTGAGGGCCTGACCCGTGTTCTCGACCGGGTCTCCCGGACGGATACCGGTAGTGTCCTCGTACACCTGTACGGTGGCGGCGTTGCCGATGAGCCGAATGATCTCCCCGACGAGGCCGAGGGACCCGACCCGCACGACATCGTACATCTTGGCATCGACGAGACCTTCGGTGATCACGACCGGACCGGAAACACGTGCAACCACTCCCGTCATCTTCTCCTCCTAGGTCGGCAGATCGAGCGTGACCCCGAGCACCCGCTTGGCCAGCGCACTCAGGCTCTCGATCTCGAGCTCGCCGGTCGGGGTCGGAACGAACACCACGAGCGGCGCGAGCGAAGCGTCCGCGCTCTGGCGTTGGGCTTCGGTGAGGCGCGAGCGGATCGATTGGCTCGCGATAACGAGATTGTAGTCTCCTATCGTCATCACCCGTTGGAACTCCGACACGGCGGTCTCGGGGGTCACTTCGATCACGTCCTTGAGCCCCAGCAAGCGAAACCCGATGGCCAGCTCCCGCTCGCCGAGCACGACGGTCGGCCCCGGCTCCTTCGGTGTATCGGGCACGGCGTCCTCGGCGGGGGTTTAGCCTATTTAACAATACCCCCGGGAGGGCACTTGCAAGGGCTCCGGGTCGCCGACCGGAGCGCTACTTGTAGGTCGAGCTGTGGACGTGGCCCTCGTCGTCGGTGATCAGGATGCACTCGCCCTCGCATTCGAACAGGCACGCCTCGCAGACGATGCAGTCCGGCCCGTGGATCGACACGGACTTCTCGCCCCGGAACTGGAACTTCGCCCCAACCGTCGGGTCGTCCACGAGGTCCGGAAACTGGTCGCGGGGTTTGAGGTCGAAGACGTTGACGGGGCAGACGTCGCGGCAATGGGAGCAGCCGGTGCATTTGGCGAGTTCGATGTCGACCAGGACCACGGTGCTGTCCCCGGGCATCCACCACTCCCGGCCTATTTAGGGTTGATTTCCCCTCGTCGCGCAGGGTCGACCGTTTCCTCGACCGCGGTAGGGTCCGAGCCGCTTCCACCCGCGGAGGACCGGACCGACCTCGGCTCCGGAACGTCCAGCGCCTGCGTTCGGAGGCATTAACCGGCGGCGCGCCTTTCGGACGGTGACGAGGCCGTGAGCGACATCCTCCTCGGCACGAGCGGATGGGACTATCCAGAATGGGTCGGCCGGGTCTATCCGCCGCGCGGCGCTTCGGACAAGCTGCGGTACTACGCGAGTCTCTTCTCGATCGTGGAAGTGAACTCGACGTTCTACCGACTTCCGACGCCGACCGTCGCCGCCTCCTGGGTCCGCCGGACCCCGGCGCGGTTCCGGTTCGCGGCCAAGTTCCCGCAATCCATCACCCACGACCTGCGCCTGGTCGGCACCGACGAGGAGCTGGCCCGGTTCCTCGCCGTGCTGAAGCCGATCCGCGAGGCGGGGAAGTTCGTGGCGGCGCTCCTCCAGCTGCCGCCGTCGCTTCCGTTCGAGGCGGCGACCGTCCGCCGGTTCTACGAGAGCCTGCCGCGCGACCTCCCCGTGGCGGTCGAGTTCCGCGAACCTTCCTGGCTGGTTCCCGAAGCCTACGCCCTGCTGCGGGAGTTCGGCCTCGCGCACGTCATCGTCGACGGACCCCACCTCCCGGTCGCTCTCGAGACGACCGCGTCCTTCGCCTACATTCGCTGGCACGGGCACGGAAGCCCGCTGTGGTACGACTACACGTACTCGCGCGACGAGCTCGTTGCGTGGGTCCCGCGCGTCCGGTCCCTCTCCGAGAAGGTCGCGACGATCTACGGGTTCTTCAACAACCACTTCCGCGGGGACGCCGCGGTGAACTGCCGGACGCTCTCTGAAGAACTCGGGTTACCCGCGCCCTCCCGTCATGGCCGTCTCGACGCATAGAACGCCGGTCGCGAGGTTCGACCAGGGTACGACCGTAGAGGATGGCCGTCAATCGTACTTGCTGAGCAACACTTCCCAAGGTTCGATCGTGAGGGTTTGGAGCAGTCCCATCTGCATCCATGGGTCCTCGGCGAGACGCGCCCTCAATGCCCGCTCGCTGACCGAGCGGACGATCAACCGAGCTTTGTGAACGGCCCCGCCTCGGATTGGTCCGCCGAGAACGACGAATCCCTCTTCAACAAGCGAGTTCATGAAGGAGGCGTGTTCGGCCCACTTCTCCTGCTCGCGCATCGAGCGCGAAGGGTTCCACGCCGGACCCTGCTCGTTGACCACCAGGAAGTACGTCATTCTCAGGCCCCTTCGGGTCCTCCGCCCCTGTGACATTCTCGTCCAAAAGAGGACGGAGAATAAATCTTCCGGAACGGGGTCGAACGCCGGTAACGCGAACGAATCGGTCGCGTCGTGAACATCGGCCGCCACGGTTCTGCGCTGTTCGCAGAACTGCGCCGCCGGCCCATCCACCGGACTAAAGTGCGGGAACCGCGATATCGACGGCATGACCGGCGCGAGGCCCCCGGCGCAACCGGTTCGACTCACGGTCGTGCTCGCCCAATGGTGCCCCCACTGCGTTCCGCTCTCCGTGCGGAAGGGCCGGCAACTGGCCCAGCGCCTTGGCGTCCCGTTCCGAGCCCTCGACATCGACCGGCCCGCTCAGGAAAGGGCGGCGGACCGTCTCGTTCGGTACCACGGGGACGCGTCACCGGATTATCTGATCCCCCAAGTGTTCCTCGAATGGTCCGACGGTCGGGTGCAGCACCTGTTGACCGGATTCTCCGAACAGGTCTCCCGAACCGCTCGTGCCTGGGACGACCTTCTCGGTAGCGAGTGGCTCCGATCGGTCCGCAAGGAGGGATCGCGTTGAGGCGTCGTGGGACCCTTTCCCCTTCCCTACGGGCCGCGCTCGAATCGCAGAAGGGCCAGTGCTACCGTCACTGCGATCGGCCCCTTCGAATGCGTCGCCTATCGAGCCGCCTTCCCGGTATCTGGCACGTTCGCGCCTGCCCTTCGGGCGTGGTCTCGGTCACCACGTACGCCGAGTGGACGCGCCGCGACCCGATCCAAGCGGTACGGAACACGCTTCGGCGCTGGACCGTGCCTCCGTCCCTCCTCAGATCGTCGGACCTGAGGATTGCGACGCGTCACGGCCCCGAACTCGGCCCGGCAGCCGAGCGCGAGCTCTCCGCCACCCGACCGGCCCGAGGCGTGCGGGTCGTCTACTGGAGGCTCTATCCGTTCCGGGCGCGGGACGGGACCGAGCGCCGGCTGTTCGTCTGCGTGCGTCGGGCCCACCCGTCACCGGTGTTCTTCGCGCTCTCGCCTACGGCCAAGACCTGGGGCTGCCCCGTGTGCGCCCGCCCTCGGCCCTCTTCGGTCGGACGCAAGCGCGGAGAGATCCCGCCCCGTCCCTCGAGAACGAAGTAGGGGGTTCGCGCCCGGGAAACGGGGGACCTTGGGGGGGCGGACGTTCCCCAAGGGGAGGTATCTTCTCTCCTCGAGTCTTCCCCGCGCGCGATGAGCGCCCACAACACACCGAAAGGCAAGGGGAATGTGGTCTACCCGGTGCACAACGATTTGCCGGAGGAGGCCCGAAGCTCGCTGATCAACCTCCTCGAAGCTCGGCTGGCCGATGCCATCGACCTCCAAACCCAGATGAAGCAGGCGCACTGGAACGTCAAGGGGCCGACCTTCATCTCGCTCCACGAACTCTTCGACAAGATCAACGAAGATGTCGAGGACTACGTCGACCTGATTGCCGAGAGGGCCGTCCAGCTCGGCGGATTGGTTCACGGCACGGCC
>JBEKJT010000139.1:0-4317 GCA_050011075.1 Thermoplasmata archaeon | reverse complement strand
CGGTACTTCGACGAGCACCCCGAGCTCTCGCCGGCGAAGTTCGGGGCCCCCGCGTCGCGGTCGACCTCCCCTTAGGCCGCGGCCCGGAGGTGAGGTACGCAGGGTCGGGGCGGCGCGGCATGGGGCGGAGCTCTACGACCCTACCGTCTGCGGTACGCGTTCGCTCGTCGTATCCGGCATCCTTAAGTATATCGTCACCTCCGACGGAGCCCACCCGTGAGCCGAGGACCCCCTTCGGGGGTTCCGCTGACGCGAGGAACCATGGCGCGACCGATCTACGTGCGATTCGAGACCCCGAGCGACGTCGCCGACAAGGCCCTGCAGCTCGTGCAGATCGCGAGCGAGACGGGGAAGGTGCGCGTCGGCACGAACGAAGTGACCAAATCGAGCGAGCGAGCGGAAGCGAAGCTCGTGGTGATGGCGGAGGACGTCGACCCGGTCGAGATCCTCGTCCACATCCCGATGCTCTGCGAGGAGAAGCGCATTCCGTACCTCTACGTTCCGAAGAAGCAGCGGCTGGGCCAGTCCGCCGGGCTCTCGAAGTCGGCCGCGAGCGTCGCGATCGTAGAGCCGGGAGAGGCGAAAGCGCTCCTCGATGAGCTCACCACGACGTTCCCGACGCTGAAGAAGTAGGTTCCGCGAAAGAGCGGTCGAGGTCGGAGATGGCGGAAGAGAAGGGCTCGCCGGCCGAGGTCGTCGAACTGGTCGGTCGGACCGGCATGGCGGGGGAGGCGACCCAGGTGAAGGTGCGCGTTCTCGCCGGACGGGACCGGGGCAAGATCATCACGCGGAACGTCGCGGGGCCGATCCGGCTCGGGGACGTTCTGATCCTTCGGGAGACCGCGCGCGAGGCCCGTAAGCTCTCCGTCCGTTAGAGGGATAGGCCGATGGTCGTCAAGCGCCAGTGCTCATTCTGCGCCGACGAGATCGAGCCGGGCACCGGCATGATGTTCGTCAAGCGCGACGGGACCGTCTTCCACTTCTGTTCGTCCTCCTGCCGCAAGCAGCAGCTCCACCTCGGACGGGTCGGCCACCGGTTCAAATGGACCCGGGCCCACGCGCTCAAGGTCGCTTCCGACCGGTCGTCCTCCGAGCGGGCCGCCGCCGCCTCCGCCGCCGGGGGAAGGCCCGGGTCGAAGCGGGGCCCCCGCGCCCGCCGAGAGACCGTCCCACCGGCGCCTCCGGCCCCGGTACCCGAGAGCCCTCCCGAGCCTGCGGTCGCCCCCCCCGCTCCCGCCGAGCCCGCACCGCCGGCCGACGTTGTTCCCGCGGCCCAACCCGAGCCGAAACCGAAACCTCGGACCCGGACCCGCAAGAAGCCAGCCCCCCCTCCCGAGACGCCGTAGGCCGCGGGCCGGACACCGTTCCCGTGCGCGTGGAAGGGAATCGGTAAGGCTTCGCCCGCCGCGCCGCGTGCGATGGACCCGGACGCGCTCTGGACATCTCCCTCGGAGCTCGCCGACTACGCATACTGCCCGCGGTCCCACTGGTACCGCCGACACTCGCCGTCGTCCGGACCGAGCGCCTCATCGACCGAGCGAAGCCGGGCGGGCGTTCGCTATCATCGCCGGGTGCTGACGGCCGAACGTCGGCGGGCCGAGCGGGGGGCGGCTTACTGGGCGGGGATCCTGCTCGGGGTCGTTCTGGTCGCGGTCGGAGTACTATGGTTCCTTCGATTCTGAGCTCCCCTTGGGTGGGGCTCTTCCTCCTCCTCATGGGACTCGCGCTCACCATCTGGGCGGCCCGCGCTCTTTCCGCGCGACGCCAGGACTCCGCGCTGGGCCGCCTCGTCGCGGTCGATGCCGGTGCTCCCGCCACCTTGCGGTCGTACCGCTACCGGATCCAGGGCCGTCCGGACTCCCTGAGGGAGACGTCCGACGGGAGCCTCATCCCTGTCGAGGTGAAGAGCCGGGGCAGCCCGCGCGGCGGTCCGGTTCGCTCGCATCTCGTCCAGGTGTGGGCCTACTGCCTGCTCGTCGAGGAGAGCACCGGCCGCGCTCCACCGTTCGGGATCCTCCGGTACGCCGACGCGGAGTTCCGGGTCCGGTGGGACGCGCCCGCGCGGCAGGAGCTGCTCGCGATCCGCGCGGAGCTCGCCCGTCCGTACGACGGGCGCGCGAACCCCTCGCCGGCGCGATGCGCCCGATGTCCGTGGGTCGCCGTTTGCGACGCCCGGGCCTCAGCCCGGCGACGCCGCTACCGACGATGAGACCAGTACACGTCGGTCCTGTACGGCAGTCGAATACGGTTCCGGCCCCGCGTTTCCGGGTCGGTGGCCAGGAGGTCGCGCACCTCCCGGGCCACCGCGCGCCGACCCGCCGGGGGGAGCACCGCGATCATGCTGATCGACAGTACCCGCTCGACGAACATCGCCGGCGTCCCCTCCTGGAAGTGACGGAACGACCGGTGCCGCAGGGCGGTGAAGCCGACCCCCTTCTCCGAGAAGGCGCCCGCCAGGACCACGCGCCGGTAGTGGCCTCCCGTTCGCTCGCGCCAGACGGGGGTCGAACCCCGGTGGACCTCGACGATCTCCGTGAGCCGGCGCGACCAACGCACCGATTCGTCCCGGGTGTTCCAGACGAGACCGAGGCCGCCTCCCGGGCGCAGCACGCGGCGGATCTCGCGGAGCGCGGGCCGGGGACGGAACCAGTGGAAAGCCTGGGCGCAGACTATGGCGTCCGCGAACCCCACCGGCAGCGGGATCGCCTCGGCGGTCCCGTCGAGTACCGGGACGTCGGGGACCATCCGCTCGAAGACACGGCGCATTCCCAGGGTCGGTTCGACCGCGACGCGGGCCGCGGCAAAAGGAGCGAGCGCCCGGGTGAACTTGCCGGTGCCGCTTCCGAGCTCGACCACCGTGCGCAGGGGTCCGATCCGGAGCACGCGCGCGAGGTGCCGGACCGCGGCGGTCGGATAGTCCGGTCGTCCACGTTCGTACGCCTCGGCCGCCCGGTCGAACCCTCGAACGGCCCGGTGCGTTCGGTGACTCGGTGCCGTTCTCATGGGACCCCTCCGCGGCCCTCCTTCCGTCCCCCCTCGAGGCTCCCTACGGAGGTCCTCCGTGGGGCAGCGGCGCGCCACTCGCCCCGCCCTCGGGGCTCGAAAGGTCCTGGTAACCACGGTAGACCCCGATCGACCGACCGAGCAGGAGCCCGGTACTGACCCCGAAGAGCAGGTCGACGCCGACCAGGAGCAGGAGGAGACCGGTAGGAACGGAGGTCGGCAGATAGAACGACGGGACGACCGCGAGGCCGAAGAGGAGGGTCTCGAGGAGGAACCGGAGGACGAACAGTCCGAGGTAGAGGACGGGGACCAGCCAGGGGAGCTGGTAGTACCACGTCCCTGCGTCCCGTTGCTCGAACCGCACGATCCGCCGAACGTACGGGGCCGCGACGGCCGCGGCGAGGACCGGCACGACCACGTAGGGCGCGAGCAAGAGCTCCCCGTACCCTCCCCAGGCATCGATGGCGGCGTAGAGCGTCGGGAACGCGAGCGCGGCGAACAAGAGGACGTAGACGCCGGTGAACCCGAAAATGCGGCCGGCCGAGTAGCGCGTCCCCCGGACCATCGCATAGGTCCGGCGGGCGAGGATCGCGACGAAGAGCACGAGGATCAGGATTGCCGGTGCGAGCGCGGAGGCGGACGATGTCGACACGGCGGGGACGAAGCGGGCGACCCTACAAAAACCCTCAAGGCGCTCCCCCGGCGCTTCCGGCCGCGGCGCGAAACCTTTACCCTTTCCGCGGGCTCGGCGCCCCGATGGCAGAAGGGAATCTCGAGCGCACGCTCGTGCTCGTGAAGCCGGACGGCGTTCGACGCGGACTGGTCGGCGAGATCCTCACCCGGTTCGAGCGCAAGGGCCTCAAGATCCTCGCTGCGAAGACGCTCCACGTAGCCCCCGAGCTCGCGCAGCGGCACTACGCCGAGCACCAGGGCAAGCCGTTCTACCCGGCGCTCATCCAGCACATCACCTCGGGACCGATCGTCGTGCTCGCGCTCGAGGGTCGCTCGGCGATCAGCGTCGTCCGTCTCCTGACCGGGGCGACCAACCCGCAGACCGCGGCGCCAGGGACGATCCGGGGGGACTACGGCCTCGGTATCACCCCGAACCTCGTGCACGCCTCCGACTCGAGCGACTCGGCGGCCCGAGAGCTCGCCCTCTACTTCGAGCCCGAGGAGTTCGTCGCGTACTCCCGGGTAGGCGAGGAGTACCTCTAGGCCGATGGGACCGACGGTCGACGACGCCGTTCGGGCGCTCGCGGCCGGTCGCCTGTCGTCTATCCGACCGACACGCTGCTCGGACTCGGGACCCGCGCC
>JBEKJT010000138.1:0-4344 GCA_050011075.1 Thermoplasmata archaeon | reverse complement strand
CCGCTGGCTCGTGGACCGTAGTCTCCGGGCCCTCCCCGTCGGCCCGTGGGGACGCGCAAATGGCGTACGACTCGGAGGACGGGTACGTACTGCTGTTCTCGGGCGCGCTTGCCCCGTACGGACTCGTGTTCTACTCCGACACCTGGAGCTACTCGGGTGGTGTCTGGTCCAACATCACCAGCACCGCGGGCGTTGCCCCGTCGGGAAGATACGTGGGGGGATTGGTGGACGACACCTACGACGGCTACCTCCTGCTCTTCGGAGGGTATAATGCGAGCAGCGAGGTCGAGTTGGGCGACACGTGGAGCTTCGTCAACGGCGCCTGGGGCCAGCTCTCTCCAGCGACTTCACCCCCCGCGCAGAATAGCTTTGCCATGGCGTTCGACCCCCTTGACAACGAGGCAGTGTTGTACACGGCCCTGGGTTCCACAACGTGGACGTACTGACCGCATCCACTCGGATGGGCCGCCGGGTCCTGCGGGCGGACCCCATGACTCTCTCGTCGGTGGACGTTTGGATCCGGCCTGGGATCGGCGCCCGACCGGGTCGGGTGATCGCTTCCGTGGGCCGGCGGGTTGCGGAAGATGCGACCGAAGCACCATACGGGGTGAGGTAGCCCCGAGCGGGGCTACTCCATCTTTACAGTCGATTGGGTATCATTACCGCCAGGAGAAATGCGGTGTGATAAGTAAGTGATCCGGCCGGGCCAATTAGTCCTGGCCGAGGTGGAGCGCGTGCTGCCTTGCCCTAAAGGCGTCGACCCGTTCTCGAACCGTCGGACCCACGCCGAATCGTTCCGCGATCAGTACCGCCGCATCGAGGGTTCTGGGTGTGACACCTGACACGATGTCCCGTTCGATGGCCGGCAGGTAGAGACGCCAATCGTCCGGAGCGTTCAGCCGCATGTAAAAGACGGCTGCCGGGGTAGCGTAACGAACGCCCTCGTGGACGACCGACTCATGCTCTCGAACGTAGCGAGTGAAGGACCCCGGCTTGGATCCGCCCGAAAACGGCTCATCCGATAGGAACTCAAGGTCGATTTTGGCGTCCCCTATCGTGACGACGGTGCCTCGAATAGTGCCGGACGTCGGCTCGAGTGGGGCGGCTTCTTTGCGCGACTCGATCGCAGAGTCGACATGGTCCCAGTCTGCAGCGTCAATAAGGACGTCCACGTCCTTCGTCGCGACAGGGACGATTCGCTCAACAGCGGACCCGCCGACAACTACGAATGGAACTCCGATGGCGGATCGTAGCCACTTTCCAACGGTAGCAACGTCATCCGCCTCCATCAGAACCCAGTCCCAGCGGGGTTCTTCCGGAGCTTTCGCTCTAGGGCGGTCCTGTCCAGCGCCTCACCCATTTGAGGAACGAGTGGAAGGATGTCGAAGAAGCGGACATACGTGGCTCGGCCGGCAAGATTCTCCTCCCAGATACGCCGAGTGAGATAGGTCGGGTCCCATTCCGGGTTCCGGTCGACGAGCGCCCGCGCGCCGATCATGTCGAATCGGAGCATCGCTACAGCGGCGTCTTCGGGACGAGGGGAGGTGGCGGCTTGGTCAGAAGCGAAGGGAATCGTGCCCAGAGTTGAGTCCACGATTGGCAAGAGAGATCGAGCGACGACGACGCGAGTAGGGAAGCGAATCGGATAGCCAAGGTCCGTGACCTGCTTCGCCGTGAACAGGTGGACAGGCAAGTTCGCCCTCCGAACCATCTCGGCATCGCGCTCGGAGCGGATCCGGACCCTTTCGTACTGGGCGACCGGACGGTGCGACGGGCGTTCTGCCGGAACGAAGACTGACGGCGGCAGGGTTCGGTCCGTCGGCTCGCGGACGAGCGTCAGGTTAGCCCTCATCGGTCCCCTCCTCCGACAGTAGATGCTCCGAAGTATATATAGTAGGTTCCGAAGGCTGCACGACCAACCCCACTTGCTGGACTTGGAATCGGATCGGTCCAAGGGTGCGTTGAACGACCTATGATTGAGCCAGACCGCTTTGAGCCCTTCCCCTCCCGGAGGGAGGGGAAGGGAGCAGGACAGAAAGCGCCATAGACATGACAAAGAGAAACCAGGTCCGTCCCGAGCATGGCTAACTGACTCCCTGAGTGAAAGGGGTATTCTTAAACGAAAACTGTCCTCCCACCGGGCCGAGCCTAACCGCGAAGAGTTCACGCAGCTGAACCGTTGTCTCGGACGCTTTGGACTCGGAGTGAAACCGGGATGGAGTGTCAGGACCGGCGATTGTCCGAGCTCCTCGCTCAATGTGACCAGTAATCCTATCCAATGTGTCCTTCTTGGCACACAGGGCGCTGGGCCGCGTCGATGGATTCCAATCCCGTTAGCTGGAGCGATCTCCCGGCCGACCTCGCTCCGTTCGTTTCTGAAATACTTCTTCAGATTTCCGCTGCAGAATCTGCATTTCGCTCGCTCGAGCGGAACCTCGAAGTGCGCAAAGACCTCGGAAAGAGGATTTCCGAGATAGATCGAGCGGGTGGTCCTCAGCCGCTTGAGCTCGAACAGCGACAGTACGGGCAGTTGATTGCCGATATCGCCAACATTGCTGGTCCCATACTCGGAGACATCCAGTCGTTTCTGGCCGCGGTCGGAATAATCTCCGATGTTCTTTGGCCATCGCCCCTTCGCCGAAAGGGTGTTACGACAGCTATGATGGAGAATCGAGTCGCGCGGGGCGCTCGAATACGACTTACATTATCGGTTTCGGAAGAGTCATCACTTAGAATCCGTACGGGCGGGTCTGAAGACGCGCGCGGCGACTTTCTCCATTTCGATCAGATGGTGGAGGAATACTCCCGAACCCACCCCGGTCCAACTCTGGTAACTTTTGACATCGGGTCCAGCGCGACCGGAACTGACGTCGATCGCTCCCGAGCCATCAGGCGGCTCGACGAGGACTCGCTGGACCTCTGGGTAAAGGAGCGGTCCAGCAATCTTCGCGGTCTACTCCAGGAACTTCGACAGATTTCGAGCCGCATTCGGTTCCGATGGAGTGTGGGTTTCACGAGGTCAACCGCCCCAAGAGGTCCGGCGGCGATTCCGATTGGCGTGGCAATTACGGTTGTGCCAGGTCATCCGGACTCGCCCTCCAAGTCGGAAGAATGAACCCGCTCCACTTGTCGAATAGAATAGCCCCGAGCGGATTCGCGTGCTGTTGCATCTCAACTGGATACACCACCGGCGAAAAGCCAGCGCTAGGTAAGGCAAGCGGGACGCCTGGTTTTCCGTTACCGGGAAGTCGTGGGAAAGGCCTTCCGCCGGGCCCGGACGGTCCACATCAGCGGGATCATCCCGTCCTTTGAGTCGATCCGCCACCAACCTCGGGCGTCCTCGGTCATGAACGGAAACTTTCGCCAGTACGTGAACGGATATTCCTTCACTGACTCAATCTCGAGCCCGTGAGCCGTGAGGGCCGAGAGCATCTCGGAGACCGGGTGAATCCAGCCGTAAGTGACCCGGTGGCGCATCGTCGCGGCGCTCGCATATGTCCCGTCCGATTCCTCGCGCAGGGCACGCCCACCGAAGTATGGGAATCTGAGTTCGAGCCGAGTCGCGGCTCCGTCGTTGTTGAACACCTCGGCCATCGGGTGGTCCTCGATCAGGAAGAACTTCCCACCCGGTTTCAACACGCGCCCGACTGCGGCCGCCCATCGGGTGACGTCGGGGAGCCACCCTATCGCCCCCTTGCCCGTGTAGACGATGTCGAACTGCCCATCGAGGGAATCGCGGAGGTCGTACACGTTGGTGTGGAGAAACGTCGCCTTGATTCTCGCCTGCTGCGCCAATCGGCGCGCCGCGCGGACCGCCGGAAGGGAGAAGTCAACACCGGTGACCACCGCTCCCCTCCGAGCCCACGAGAGGGTGTCCATGCCGAAGTGACACTGGAGGTGGAGCAGGGCTTTCCCGCGAACCGACCCCATCTCCCGAATCTCGAGGGGTCGCAGCGAGGTCTTTCCGCTGAGGAATGAAGGCACATTGTAGGAGGCGGAGGCGACGTGGTGGGGGACGCTTTCGTCCCACCAAGCACGGTTGATGGCCATGCGCCGTCGGTCGTGGGGCCGCATGAATCCCCCACTCGGTCGGTGCAAGATAACCCGAACGGCTTTGCGTCCCGACTCTCGCCGTTCTTGGAAAAGGCGGGGCCGGCGATGGGATATCCCCAGTCGGATTCGAACCATAGCCCCGAGCGGGGCTACCGCATTTTCACAGTGAAATGGGTATCTTTGCTATCGGAGAGAGGAGCCACGACCCTTTCCTTGGCGATGGGAACACAGGCCCGTAGCTTAGTTTGGTGGCGGGAACCCGTTTCCAAAGCGGCTCGTACCCGCCCGTGG
>JBEKJT010000137.1:0-4377 GCA_050011075.1 Thermoplasmata archaeon | reverse complement strand
AAGCTCCGCTGCGGCCCGGCGGTAAGAACGATTCGAAAGCACTCCCGGGCTTCGGCTGAGCCCCGGGGGCTGCGTCCCGTCAGGAAAGGGTTCGCCCCGGGGCGTGAAGCCCCAGAGAGTCCGTGGACGGCCTCAGCCGCCGTTCACTCCACCGCGACCTTGACCTCGTCGGCGGCCGGGGTAGGGTGCTGCTTCGGCAGCTCGAGTCGGAGGAGGCCGTTCTCGACCGTGGCCTTCGCTTCCGTCGCGACGACCGGTTCGGGAAGTTCGAGGCTTCGGTAGTACCCGGCGTAGGAGCGTTCGCGGTGGACGAACTCCGTCCCGCTCTCCTCCTTCTCCTGGGAGCTCTCGCCACGGATCTCGACGCTCGTTCCACGGACGCGGATGTCGAGCTTCTCCTTCGGGATCCCCGGGACCTCGGCGACGATCCGGTAGGCCGGGCCCGTGTCGCTCACGTCGGTCCGGGCCGGGCGGAACACCCCGGTCGGAGCGGGATCCACCGGGAGGAAGGGACTGCCGAAGGTCCGGATCCCCCACACGTCCTGGAACCGCTGGCGCATCTCGTCGAACGCTCGGTCGAACTCGCCCCACGCGTCGGTTTGGTTCTCTCGCTGCTCGATCTCCTTCGTCATCGGGGACACCTCGTCGCTCACGACAAAAGTAAGTTTGCGATACTATAAGAAGACGACTATTCGGCCGGACGAGCCTTCGGGAATTCGGACGAAGAACCGACAAGGAAATACCCCGTGCTGGCACTCCCCCCTCGATCAGCGCGAAAGGACCAGGTTGGAGGAAATCGTGGTTGAGGTTGGGGTGGGGGTTCGCCACACCCTCGATCGTGCGCATTTCCCGGCCTTCTTCTCTGCGCTCGAGGCCTCCGGCTACGAGGTCGTCGGCCCCACGGTGAGGGACGGGGCGATCGTTTACGACCGCATCCGGGGCGTCGAGGACCTTCCGGTCGGCTGGACCGACCAGCAGGACGGCGGCCAGTATCGGCTCGAGCGTCGCTCGGACGAGGCCCTCTTCGGCTACAACGTCGGACCGTTCACCTGGAAGAAGTTCCTGTTCCCGCCGCACGAACGGCTCTGGACCGCGAAGAAGGACGGGACCTCGTTCAAGGTCGAAGTCGAGCCCACCGGCGGTCCCCGACTCGCCTTCCTCGGAATGAGGGCCTGCGAGCTCGCGGCCATGGACGTGACCGACAAGGTGTTCATGGGGGGCACGATCGTCGACCCCGGGTACCGTGCTCGTCGCTCGCGGATCCTCAAGGTCGCCGTCCAGTGCGGCCAGGCCGGCGGCACCTGCTTCTGCGTCTCGATGGGTACGGGACCCGGCGTCCGCAAGGGGGCCGACCTCATCCTGACCGAGATCCTTTCCCCCGGCCCGCACCGGTTCACGCTCGAGGTCGGCACGTCGGCAGGGGCCGAGGTCCTTTCGCATCTCCCGTCGGCCCCGCGGGCGCCGAAGGACGACGAACATGTTGTCGAGGCGATCGTCGAACGCACGACGGCCTCCATGGGCCGCCAGATGGAGACCGACGGGATCCGCGACCTCCTCAAGAACAACCTTGAACACCCGCGCTGGGAGATCGTGGCGAACCGCTGTCTCTCGTGCACGAACTGCACGATGGTCTGCCCGACCTGCTTTTGTAGCTCCCAAGAGGAGGTACCCGACCTCGATGCCCAGACGGTCGAGCGCTGGCGACGTTGGGACTCCTGCTTCAACCTCGGGTTCACCGAGCTCCACGGTGCGAGCGTACGCAAGAGCGGGCTCTCGCGCTATCGACAGTGGATGACCCACAAGCTCGGCACCTGGCACGACCAGTTCGGCACTTCCGGGTGCGTCGGCTGCGGCCGGTGCATCACCTGGTGCCCGGTCGGGATCGACCTGACCGAAGAGGTGGCCGCGATCCGAAAGACACCCGGTGCGACCGCACCGAAGGCAGGTTCCCCATGACCGCAACCAGCGACAACGACGTGATATCGGCGCTGCTGAAACATCCGTTCTTCGAGGGATTCGAGCCGGCGTTCGTCCACGCGATGGGGGTCCGGGCCGCCGAGCGCCGGTTCGGGGTCGACGAACTCCTCGCGAAGGAAGGTACCGAGGCCGAGCTGTTCTACGTCGTGCTCGAGGGGAAGATCGCCCTCGAGATCGGGTCCGGGGACCGTCCGGTCCTCACGGTGCAGACCGTCGGTCCGGGAGAGGTGGTCGGCTGGTCGTGGCTCGTTCCGCCGCACCGCTGGCGCTTCGATGCCCGGGCGCTGAAGGCATCGCACGTGATCGCGCTCGACGGAGACGTTGTACGCCGTGCGCTTCGCGCGCACCCGGCCTGGGGATTCCAGTTCATGGTCCGATTCATGCCGGTGCTCGCCGAACGCCTCGAGAACACGCGCGTACAGCTCTTGGACATCTATGCTCGCTGATCCGAAGACCGACCCCACGAGCTCGGAGGCGGCCGGCCACCCGCTCGCGCCGATCCCCTACGTCGTGCGCACCGTCATTCTCGAGACGCCGGACACCACGACGCTCGTCATCGAGCCCCGGGCGACCCGTCGCATTCCGTTGTCCCGCCCGGGCCAGTTCGTGATGCTCTACGCGTTCGGGGTCGGAGAGTCCCCGATCGGCGTCAGCGGCGGGAACTCGGACGGGCAGCTCATCCACACGGTCCGCAGCGCGGGCAAGGTCACCCAAGCGCTGACCCGCCTCACCCCGGGGGATGCCGTCGGGGTCCGGGGGCCGTACGGGCGAGGCTGGCCGCTCTCCGAGGCCCGCGGAAAGGACGTCGTGATCGTCGCCGGTGGTCTCGGCCTGCCGCCGCTCCGCCAGGCGATCTACGAGCTCTTCCAGCACCGGGACTCCTACGGCCGCATCGAGATCATCTACGGGGCACGCACGCCGAAGGACCTCGTCTACTACGAGGAGATCCAGACCTGGCGGCGTCGCCGCGACATCCGGCTCCAAGTGACCGTCGATGCCGCGGGCCGGGACTGGTACGGCGACGTCGGGGTCGTGACGACCCGCCTGCCGAATTCGAGGTTCGAACCGGAGAAGACCGTCGCGTTCGTGTGCGGTCCCGAGATCATGATGAAGCTCACGGCGCAAGCGCTGGTCGCCCGGGGCGTCAAGCCCGAAGAGACCTACGTCTCGATGGAACGGAACATGAAGTGCGCGATCGGCTTCTGCGGCCACTGCCAGTACGGCCCCTCGTTCGTCTGCCGGGATGGCCCCGTCCTGAGCTACCGGGAGCTGGGCCCGCTGATGGGCGTCCGGGAGGTCTAGAGCTCATGGCACCCCCCCGACGACCCCGGCTCGGGGTCTGGAAGTTCGCCTCGTGCGACGGGTGCCAGCTCTCGATCCTCGATTGCGAGGACGAACTCCTCGCGATCACCGACCACCTCGAGATCGCGAACTTCATGGAGGCGACGAGCGCGGTCATGGACGGACCGTACGACCTTTCCCTGGTCGAAGGGTCGGTGACTACCGCCGAGGACGCCCGACGCATCCGCGAGATCCGCGCCGAGTCGCGCGTGCTCGTGACCATCGGCGCGTGCGCTACGGCGGGCGGGATCCAGGCGCTGAAGAACTTCGGGGACGTCGCGGAGTTCACCCGTGCGGTCTACGCGCGGCCCGAGTACATTCACTCCCTCGCGACCTCGACCCCGATCGCCGACCATGTCGCGGTCGATTTCGAGCTGCGGGGCTGCCCGATCTCGAAGACCCAGCTGCTCGAGACCATCTCGGCGTACCTCGGCGGCCGCGCGCCGAACGTCCCGAACGAGAGCGTCTGCATCGAATGCAAGCGCCGCGGGAACGTCTGCGTCGTGGTGGCCCACGGGACCCCGTGCCTCGGACCGGTCACCCAGGCCGGCTGCGGGGCGATCTGTCCCTCGTTCAACCGCGGATGCTACGGTTGCTTCGGCCCCCAGGGAAGCCCCAACATCCCGTCCATGCTCCACCACCTCGACGAGGTCGGAATGTCCCGTCCTGAGATCCAGCGGGTCTTCCGGACGTTCAACGCGCTCGCGCCGGCGTTCCGGACCGCCTCCGACTCCGCGGGCACCGAAGGGGAGGCGAAGTAGATGGTCGAGCGCACGATCGCGGTCGACTACCTGGCGCGGGTCGAGGGGGAAGGGGCCTTGAAGGTGCGGGTCCACGACCGGCGTGTGGAGGAGGTACAGCTCAAGATCTTCGAGCCGCCCCGATTCTTCGAGGCGTTCCTGCGCGGCCGCTCCTACCTCGAGGCGCCGGACATCACCGCCCGCATCTGCGGGATCTGCCCGGTCGCCTACCAGATGAGCTCGTGCCAGGCGATCGAGCAGGTGTGCGGCGCCGTCCTCGACGAGCCGCTCCGCGCCCTGCGCCGTCTCCTCTACTGCG
>JBEKJT010000136.1:0-4378 GCA_050011075.1 Thermoplasmata archaeon | reverse complement strand
CGACCGTTCGGGGGTGATGGTTCCGCCGGACCTTCGGGGTGCCTCGACCCCGACCCGTTCCGCGGCGGCGTGTGGCCTTCGGGCGGCTCCTTGAACTGGGTCGGTGACTCCGCGGCTCGGTCATACGGTGGCGCCTCGCACGCGCGACGGCGTGCCGGGGCAGGGGGACGGGGGAAATGAAACCGTGCCTCCGCGGCCGGTTCGACGAGCGGGCGGAAACGGTCAGAAGCCCGCGAGAAGTTCCTCGATGGCAGCGCGGGCGTCGGCCGCCCGAGTCACTGCACTCGACACGAGCACCCCGGAGCTTCCCAGCTCGAGGGCGCGTCGCACGTCCCGCCGGTCGTGGACCCCGGCGCCGCAGAGGACCCGTGTGCCGGGGGCGACCGAACGCACCGCAGCGACCGCGCCCGAGACTACCTCGGGCTTGGCGGTCGATACCGCCTGGTCCCCTCCGATGAGCTCGGGCGGCTCGACCGCGAGGTAGGAAGGACGGGCCAGGGCGAGCCGACGCGTCGCGGCGACGTTGCGCGCACACACGACGGCGACGAGGCCGAGGGCCGAGAGCCGCTGCACGGCGTCCCGCACGTCGACCGCCGGGATCGGGTGCTCGGAATGGTTTACGAGGCTGCCCCACGTTCCTGCAGCGCGAATCGATTCCGGGGTCACGAAGCCGGTGTGGGCACCGCCCTCGATCGGGTCGACATGCTGGGCCAGGACGGGGATCGCGACCGCCGCCGCGACACGGGCTAGGTCTGGGGTCGCGGGGGCGACCGCGACCGCAACCCCGGACGACCGTCCCAGCTCCTCGAGCAAGCGCGCCGTTCGTTCCGCGCCGGGGCCAAGGTGCCCGGAGTAGGTCTTGAGGTTCAGTAGAAAGAGGGGGTTCCCGAGCCCGTCGAGTCTAGTGGGCGGTGGCGCGGGCGCGCTTCGGTCGGGAACAGATGGCGTATTCGTCGCCGTCAAAGAATACTTCGCGGTCGGGGTGCTTTCTCTGGAGCTCGGAGATTCGGGTGAGGACGTCTTCGAGCGTCGTGGATTCGTCATTCGGGTCAATCCTCAGGTGCACTGTCTTCTCGGGCCGTTCGGTCGCATGAACCGTCCCGGGCATGAGGCACCGAGACGCAGGGAACGGAACGGAGGCTTAAAGGCGTTCGACCCCGGCTTCCCTTCCTCGGCGACCTCTCTGCGGGGCCATCTCTCGGAGGTGCGACGCCTCCATTCCGAGGTCCTTCTTCGCCGAAGGAGCCCCATCTCCCGGTCTGCGGTGGGCGCCGTGCGACGTAGGAGCATGCGAAGTCGTAACAAGTATATCCCAGACTTGCGTGGCACGCGACACGGGGTGTCCTAATCGATGGCGGAGGCCCGACCCGAACGAGACGCACGAGAGGACGAGATGCGCCTGACCGAGGCGGAGATCGCGGTCCACTGGAAGGAAGAGGAGTACTTCCATCCGAATCCGAAGTTCGTCGGACAAGCGAATCTCACGGACCCCGCGATCATGGAGCGGTTCTCCGAGAAGAACTTCCCGGAGTGCTTCCGGGAGTATGCGGACCTGCTCACGTGGGACAAGTACTGGACGACGACCCTCGACACGAGCCATCCCCCGTTCTACAAATGGTTCGTCGGTGGGAAGCTGAACGTCTCGTACAACTGCGTCGACCGTCACCTCGAGAAGTACGGGAACAAGGCGGCGATCGTCTGGGTCTCCGAGGCCGAGGACGACGCGGTCGTATCGATCACGTTCCAGGAACTCTACGTCCGCGTGAACGAGATGGCCGCGCTCCTGCGCGACTTCTGCGGTCTCAAGGCCGGCGACCGGGTGACGGTCCACATGCCGATGGTGCCCGAGCTTCCGGTGACGATGCTCGCGTGCGCCCGCCTCGGGATCATCCACTCGGTCGTGTTCGGCGGGTTCAGCGGCGAAGCCTGCGGCGCCCGGATCGTCGACTCGAAGAGCCACGTGCTCATCTCGATGGACGGCTACTACCGCAGCGGCAAGGTCGTCGACCACAAGGCCTCCGCGGACATCGCGGTGAAGAGGGCCGAAGCGGAAGGTCAGAAGGTCGAGAAGGTGCTGGTGTGGCGCCGGTTCCATGATAAGCCGGCGAGCACGGCGCCGATGGTGGAGGGACGCGACTTCGTCGTCGACGACCTTCTCAAGAAGTACCGCGGAGCCCGCGTCGCGCCGGTATCGATGCCCGCGGAGGCGCCGCTGTTCCTGATGTACACGAGCGGCTCGACCGGTAAACCGAAAGGAGTCCAGCACTCCACCGGGGGCTACCTCGCCTATGTGACCGGCGCCTCGAAGATCATCCAGGACATCCACCCGACCGACGTCTACTGGTGCATGGCCGACATCGGCTGGATCACTGGGCATTCGTTCATCGTCTACGGACCGCTCGCCCTGGCGGCGACGACCGTGATGTACGAAGGCGTGCCGACGTTCCCGGACGCCGGTCGTCCGTGGAGGATCGCCGAGCGTCTCGGAGTGAACATATTCCACACGAGCCCGACCGCGATCCGGATGCTCCGGAAGCTCGGCCCCGATGAGCCCATGAAGTACAACATTCGTTTCAAGACGATGACGACCGTCGGGGAACCGATCGAGCCGGAAGCCTGGCTCTGGTACTACAAGACGGTCGGTCGCGGGCAGGCCTCGATCACGGACACCTGGTGGTTGACGGAGACGGGAGGGTTCCTCTGCTCGACGAAGCCGGCGATCGACCCGATGAAGCCGGGCAGCACCGGTCCCCCGATGCCGGGGATCTATCCCGTGATCTTCGACGAGCACGGCAAGGAGATCCCTCCCGGCACGGGCCGGGCCGGCAACATCTGCATCCGCAACCCGTGGCCGGGCCAGATGCAGACGATCTGGGGGGACGACGAACGGTTCGTTCGCCAGTACTACGGCAAGTACAACAAGAACAAGGATTCGAAGGACTGGCGCGACTGGCCCTGGCTTGCCGGGGACGGTGCGGTGTGGGCGAAGGACGGGTACATCCGCATCTTGGGCCGCATCGACGACGTGATCAACGTCGCGGGTCACCGCCTCGGGACGAAGGAGCTCGAGTCGGCGTGCCTCACGGTCACCGAGGTTGCGGAGGCCGCGGTCGTGCCGATCGTCGACGCCGACCGAGGACGCGTGCCCGAGGTCTACATCTCCCTCAAACCGGGCGTCAAGACCGACCCGAAGGAGGTCGCCGACAAAGTCACCCGCGCGATCGAGACGACCATCGGGAAGATCGCCCGACCGCGGACGGTCCGGATCGTGCCGGACATGCCGAAGACCCGGTCCGGGAAGATCATGCGTCGGGTCCTCGCCTCGATCTCGAACCAGATGGACTACGGGGACATCACGACGCTGGCGAACCCCGAGATCGTCGAGCAGATCCGGGTCTCGGTCCAGGGTGCCGGGCCCGTCGAGAAGAAAGCCGGCCCCGAGGACATCAAGCGGTACGGTGAGGCGACCTAGACCCGCTCGAGCGATGCCTGCTTCCCGGCATCCCGCTCGGGGCGCCGCCGGCTCTCTCTTCCAGCGACCCGCCCGGGCGGCTGGCGCGCCGGCAGGAATCCGGGAGGCACGCCGAAACGTCTAACGTTCGGACCGAGTGGGGCCCGAGGATGGTCCTCCGCAGGGTCGCCCCGGGCGCGAGCGAGCGAGACCCCGCGAGCCGAGCGCTCCTCGCCGAGTACGAGGAGGTCCTGCGCGCCGAGCCCGGCCTCGGGTTCCGCGAGCTCGTCCGTGGACAGGAGGCGCTGCTGGCCCGCGGCGACGTTCGAGCGAACGTTTGGCTCGGAGAGCACGCCGAGCCGGCCGGGCTCGCCCTCTGGGACATCGTGCCCGGCGTCGGGAGGCGCCTACGGATCTACCTCGGACCCCGTCATCGGACCGTGGAAGAGCTCGCCCGGTTCCTGGACGAGCTCGACGAGCGCAGCGACCACGAGGGTTCGGTCGCGAGCGTGGTCGACTTCATCCCAGGGATCTCCCGGGACGAACAGAAAGGAACGTTCTCCTCCCGGGGATTCTTTCCCGTCGACCGCCTCGTCCTCCGGTTATCCCCCGAGACGCCGATCCCCGACGAATCGCTCGCCGGGCGAACGGACCTCCGACCGATCGAGGCCGGCGACGAGGAGGCCCTCGTCAACCTGATGCGCGAATCCTACGACCAGCTCGCCGGCGAGACGGCCCCCTGGCTGTTCTACCGGGACCCGCGCCAGGACGCCCGGGACGCGGTTCGCGAGATCCTCGAGGGGCGTCGGGGCGAGTGGCTCCCCTGGGCCTCGTTCGGGATCGACGTGGGCGGGGTCCTGCGCGCCGCTTCGCTCGTATCGCTCCTCGAAGTTCCAATCCTGAGCGAAGTGATGGTCGCCCCTTCGT
>JBEKJT010000135.1:0-4420 GCA_050011075.1 Thermoplasmata archaeon | reverse complement strand
CGCACGAAGCTCGCGAGGCGCCCATAGAACGAACGAATGAGCTCCCCGAGCTCGTCGGGGCCCGAGGTCCGGTGTACCGTTCGCTCGGCGTCCCGAGCGAGACCCCGGATCCGTTCCTCGGCCCGGCGGACGCGGTCCAGCGAACGGTCGAGGGTCCCGGTCCCGTACACGCCGGCGATGAGGGACCGCTCGAAGTCGCTCACCGGTGGCCGAAGGAAGTTGCGGGTCTCGAGGCGAAGGTGGCGAACGACCGTGGCCGAGCTCCGGACGACCTTGAGCTCCGCTCGGAGACGGTCCCGCGCGGCCTTGGTATCGCCGTGCGGAGTGACGAGCGAAGCACGGTGGAATGCGATCTCGAGGATGCCTTCCGAAGGAGGAGGAGGGACGGATTCACTTCGATGTGGGGGTCGCGGGGCGGGACGGCTCGGCATCGATGCTTCTCGCGGGCTCGAGCCCGCGAACGCGAATAGGTTTGCTGTCGGTTCGGAAGGTCTCGCGAAGCACCAAGCGATTTATGGCCGCCCCGCGCTCTGCCACCGTCGAGGGAGTTTCATGGCTCGGTGGATCTCGAATGAACCCGGTGAAGAGACCGCTCTTCTCGAGGCACTCGGGATCGCCTCCGTGGACGAGCTGTTCGCGGACGTGCCGAAGAAGGCCCGGGTCGGTCGGCTCGGGATCGGCGAGGGCCGAGACGAGCTCGCCGTGGTGACGGAGATCGATAAGCTCCTCGGCCGGAACCGTCCGTATTCCCAATTCGCGACGTTCCTGGGGGGCCGCATCGCGCCCCGCTTTGCGCCGGCGGCGGTGGACTCCATCGTCTCCCGCAGCGAGCTGTACACTGCCTACACCCCCTACCAAGCGGAAGCCAGCCAGGGGATGCTTCGCACGCTCTTCGAGTTCCAGAGCCTCTGGGTCGAGCTCACGGGACTGGATATCGCGAACGCGTCGCTCTACGATGGAGCGACCGCGGCGGGTGAGGCGCTCCTGCTCTGCCGCCGCATACACGAGGGCGATCGGTTCCTGATCCCCGCGAGCCTCCCGTGGGAGGAGAAGAGCGTCCTGCGAAACTACGCGAGCGGACCGAACCTCCGGGTCGAGGAGATCCCCTACGACGACCGGACCGGGCGCCTCGACCTCGATTTCGTACGCCGGGCTGTCGCCGAGAAGGACGTCTTCGGGCTTCTCGCCGACGTCCCGAACGGCTTCGGGCACGTCGACGAAGGCGTGCTCGAGCTCAAGTCGATCCTCGGAACGATCCCCTTCGTCGTTTCGGCCGACCCGCTCTCCCTTACCGTGCTCGAGCCCCCCGGGAACTACGGGGCCGACGTCGTCGTGGGCGAAGGTCAGGGGTTCGGCATTTCCCCCTCTTACGGGGGCCCGCTGCTCGGCCTCTTCGCCTGTCGGAAGGAGCACGTCCGGGCCGCCCCGGGACGGATCGTGGGCGCCACCCTCGACGCGGACGGACAGCGCGCGTTCTGCCTGACGCTCGTCACGCGGGAACAGCACATCCGTCGCTCCCGGGCGACGTCGAACATCTGCACCAACGAGTCGCTGATGGCCCTTGCCTTCGTCGTCTACGCGAGCGTGGTGGGACCCCGCGGCCTCGCGCAGCTCCAGACCTCGCTCGCCGAGAAGGCACGGACCCTCGTGACCGCCATCGGCGTCATCGACGGGATCCAGGCGCCCCGATTCGACGCGCCCTACCTGGGAGAGTTCACGATCGAGGTCACGAAGGGAACCGCCGCGGGCTTCCTCGACCGCCTGCGCCGTCGTAAGATCCTGGGAGGTCACCCGCTGGCCGACCCGAGGCCGGGATCGGCGACGCAGCCCGAACGGATTCTCGTCGCCGCCAGCGAATTCGTCGGAGAAAAGGAGATCCAGAAGTACGCCCGGGCCGCCAAGGCTGCGATCGCCGCCGCGGGAGGGAGCGCATGACGTTCCGTCAGGCCCGCTGGGACGAGCCCGCGGTCTGGGACCTCGGCCCGTCCGGAGCCGGCGAAGCCCCACCGGCCGTTCCCAGCGTTCCGGAACGCATGCGACGTAAGGTCGGGGTCCGATGGCCCGAACTCTCGGAGCTCACGGTCGTTCGTCATTACACCCGGCTTTCGCAGATGAATTTCGGGATCGACACGTCCACGTACCCGCTTGGGTCGTGCACCATGAAGTACAACCCGAAGGTCTCCGAGATGCTTGCCCGTCGCCCGGGGGCGGCGAACCAGCACCCGTACCAGCCCGAGTCGACGACCCAGGGGACCCTCGAAATCCTGTACCGCCTCGAACGGATCCTATCGAAGGTCACCGGACTTCCTGAGATCTCGCTCCAGCCCGCCGCCGGCGCTCACGGAGAGTATGCGGCCATGCTCATGGTCCGAGCCTACTTCCGTGACCAAGGCGAGTCGGCCCAGCGCACCGAGGTGCTTCTGCCGGACACCGCCCACGGGACGAACCCGGCGTCGGCTGCGATGGCCGGCTACACCACGCGCGAGATCCCGGACAAGGACGGATGCGTGGACCTCGCGGCGCTCAAGGCTGCCGTTTCGAACAAGACCGCCTGCTTCATGCTGACGAACCCGAACACCGCGGGGCTCTTCGAAAGCGACATCCTCGAGATCGCCGAGACGGTGCACGGCGTTGGAGGGATGCTCTACTACGATGGGGCGAACCTGAACGCCATCCTGGGCATCACCAACCCCGGGCGCATGGGCTTCGACGTCGCTCACCTGAACCTCCACAAGACGTTCGCCACGCCCCACGGCGGCGGCGGGCCGGGGGCGGGGGTGCTGGCCGCGGGAGACAAGCTCGCGCCCTACCTCCCGGTACCCCGGGTCGTCAAGCAGGGGCGGAAGTTCCGTCTCGACTTCGACCGGCCGAAATCCATCGGGAAGATCCGGACCGGATACGGGAGCTTTGGCCTCGACCTGAGGGCCTACGCCTTCGCACTGTCGCACGGGGAAGAGGGGCTGAAGCACGTCGCCCAGCGTGCGGTCCTCAACTCGAACTATGCGGCCGCTCGGCTCGGAAAGTACCTGCCGCGTCCGTTCCGCTCGCTCGTCAAGCACGAATTCGTCCTCTCGGGGGCACCGCTGAAGGAACACGGCGTACGCACCCTCGACCTCGCGAAGCGCCTGCTCGACGAGGGCGTGCATGCCCCGACCGTCTACTTCCCCACCCTTGTCGAGGAATCGATCATGGTGGAGCTACCCGAGACGGAGAGCAAGCGGGACATCGACCACTACGTCGAAGCGTTCGAGCGCGCCATCTCCGACACACCCGAGAACCTGCACGCCGCCCCGCGGAACCTCGCGGTCCGTCGGGTCGACGAGGTCCGGGCCGCGCGCGAGCCCCTCCTTTCCTGGAAGGACCTGCGGACGAGCGCCGCAAAAGCTGAAACCCCCTAGCGGCTAGGGCGGGCGATGAAAGCCCGCGTGGAGAAGGTCTTCAAATTCCTCGAGCCCAAGCCGGACGCGCTCCTGATCGCGAACGCGGTCGACCCGCACCTCGATCAGACGTTCTTCTACCTCTTCGACGTCCCCTGCGGCCTGTTCGAGGGGTCGGTCGTGGTCGCCCACTCCGATGGGGAGATCGACCTCCTTACCGGCACGCTCGAGGCCGAAAGTGCCGAGCACGCGGCGAAGAAGGACCCCCACGTGAAGGTCCACGTCGTGAACCGGGGGGACGACACCGAGGCGCTGGTGAAGAAACTGGTCGGAGGCTCCCGCACCCTCGCGCTGAACGACCGCGAGCTCACCTACGAGGGGTTCAAGCGGTTCGACAAGCTCCTTCCCCAGATCCAGTGGGTGGACGCGTCGAACGCGATCCGCCGCGCCCGAGTGACGAAGGACGCGGACGAGGTCGCCCGCCTCAAGAAGGCTGCGGAGATCGGTTCGGCCGTGGGCCGGGAGATCCCGTCACTCCTCCGGACCGGGATCACCGAGCTCGAGCTCGCGGCCGAGATGGAGTACCGGATGAATCGCCACGGGGCGAGCGGCCGCTCGTTCGCCACGATCGTGGCGTTCGGCGCCCACGGGTCGGAGCCCCACTATTCCCCCAGTGAGACCGCCCTCAGATCCGGCGACTCGATCGTGTGCGATTTCGGAGCGATCTCCCAGCGCTACGCGAGCGACATCACTCGATCCTTCCACTTCGGCGCCCGCGACGACGAGATGAAACGGGTCCACGAGACCGTCGAGAAGGCCCAGGCGGCGGCCCTCGCAGCGGTCCGGCCGGGTGTGGCCGCGAAGGAGGTCCACCTCGCGGCGCAGCGCGTCATCGACGCTTCTCCCTGGAAGGGGCGGCTGACCCACGGCGTGGGCCACTCGATCGGCCTCGTCGTTCACGACGGTTGGGGCTACAACGCGAACGCCGACGACCTCCTCGAGGAGGGCATGGCGATCACGGTCGAGCCGGGGATCTACCTGCC
>JBEKJT010000134.1:0-4422 GCA_050011075.1 Thermoplasmata archaeon | reverse complement strand
CGCCCCCGGACCCTGGGCGCTGGGGACACTACGGCATTCTCCGTCACGGATGGGACCGTCGGTATCAGCGCCATCCAGAGCAACTACATGGGATTCGGCTCGGGGCAGACGGTCGGTTCCACCGGGATCAATCTCAACAACCGGGGGTCGTACTTCACGCTCGACCCGGCGCACCACAACGCGCTGCGCCCCGGGAAGCGGACGTTCCACACTTTGATGGCCCTCATCGTATCGAGCGACCGCCGCTGCGTGCTCCTCGGGACGATGGGCGCCGATGTGCAACCCCAGACGAACGTCCAGGTCCTGACCCGCCTCCTCGACCGGAACGAGGCGATCCAGGCCGCGATCGCCGCCCCCCGGTTCGCCTATCCGGCGACGATCTACGGCACGGCCCCGCTCTACGTCGAGGACGGCCTGACGCTCCCCCGTGCGAGAAGGGTCCGGAAGGACCGATCGCTCTTCGGCCACGCCCACGGCCTCGACTGCAGGGAGACGGTCGAGGCCGGGGTCGACCCGCGCGGGGACGGATGGTCGAGGACGCCGGCCAGGAGACCGGCTCGCGGAGGTCGCGCTTCCTCGGCCCGGCGTCGAGAGAGACGTTTTAAATAGTATCGAACGTCGATTGCGCCTTCGTCGAGGCCCCTCGGGCTCTGGTCGCGATGTTTTTGGGTGGGCAATGCTACCCCGCTGCGATGGCGCGAGCGAGCACTGTGACGCTACCGGGGCACCGGTCGTTCGAGTACGTGGCCCGGGGCCGAGGCCCCGCCACGCTCCTGGTGCATCCCGGGGGACCGGGGCTGACCTACCACTACTTGCGGGGATTGCTCAAGCTGGCGAACGCGAACTTGCGCGTCGTCCTGTTCAACCCTCGGGGGGTCGGTCGCAGCTGGGCGCCGAAGTACCCGGGGGAGTACACGATCACGAACATGGCCGAGGACGTCGAAGCGATTCGCCGCGCCCTGAAGATCCGGGAGCTCCACCTCCTCGGATATTCGGCCGGGGGCTTCGTCGCGCTCGAGTACGCGCATCGCTACGAGAGCCGCCTGACCTCCCTGCTCCTCTGCGCGACCGCCGGGAGCGCGGAAGAGGTGCGCGGGGCGAATCGCATGATGCTCGCCACGGCCTCCCCGCGACAACGGGCGCGGCTACGGGAGCTCACGCGCGCAAAAGCGTTCGACTCGCCCGAGTACCAGAAGCTCTCGTCCGAGATCAGCCGTCCGTTCCAGACCCGGTTCCTCGAGTCGACCCCGGCCGACTGGAAGGCGACCAAGATCAATCCCGTGGTCTACCGCGCCATGATGACCCGGACGGGGAACGAGTTCGCGGTCGACGGGACGATCGCCTCGTGGGACGGCCGCAAGTACTACTCGAAGATCGAGGTCCCCGGCGTGGTGGTGGTGGGCAAGTACGACTTCTTCCTCGAACCGTCCGTGGAGATGGCCGAGCGGATCGAGCCGGCCCACCTACGGGTCCTTCCGCACAGCAGCCATATGGAAGTGCTCGAGCAGCCGCGCGAGTTCCTGGGAACGATCCGGGAGTTCCTCGAGAACGTCACCGGCGGCTGAGGACCACGGGACCCGGGGCATCGACAGGCGTAAACGAGGCGAAGGCTCCGTACCTCCGACGCTATGCCCGAGGAGCGCCCCTCGAACGCCGACCCCCGGACGGCGACGATCCGCCTCCGTCTGACCCCGGCCGCGCGCGAGGCGCTTTCCGCCGCCCTTCGCGATCGGGCGACAGGCTCCGGAGTCCGTATCTGGGTCGAGCGGGGGATGCGACCCCACGCCCAGATGATGATCGACCGCCCGTCCCACCAAGATGTACCGCTCGAGCTCGACGGGATCCCCCTCCTGCTCGACGAGAGCAGCCTTTCGTTCCTGCGCGACGCCGAGGTCCGGTATCGCACCGACCAGGACCCTGCAGGGTTCGAGGTCGTCGGGCCGTTCCTCCCGGCGGGCCCGACCGCCCCGACGTCCCCTCCGGCCCTCGCCTCGTCGCCGAACGAGGAACGGACCCCTACCGTGACGGGCAGGACGGACCGGGCCGCCATCGAGGAGCGGGTACGACAGGCGTTGAAGAACATCTACGACCCCGAGATCCCGATGAACGTCATCGACCTCGGATTGATCTACGGGATGGAATGGAGCGCGTCGGGCGAGCTCACGATCCGGATGACGCTCACGAGCCCCGGCTGCCCCGCGGTCGAGGCGTTCACGCAGGAGGTCACGCAGGCCGCCCGGGAGGCTTCGGGCCTTCCCGACGTGACGGTCGACATCGTCTGGGAGCCGCCCTGGGGCCCGGACCGGATGACCGACTTCGCCCGCCGTCAGTTTGGCTACGGCTGAGCCGGGCGGCCGCTGAAGAGCCGTCTTTCGGGACCGACGCGCCGTTCGTTCGAGGCGCTTCCCTGAAGTGCGAAGGGTGCGGAGACGAGGTCGCGGACAATGCGATAGCGTGCCGCGCGTGCGGCCGCGCGGTCGGCCTCGGCCACCGGTCTGCCGGGGAGACCGGGCATACGGCGAAGGAGACCGGGGTCGCCGCCGGCAAGGTCGGCCGCGGCCCCGCAGGCGGCGTCAAGGGGTTCGCCGCCGGCGCGTAGAAGGGATACAGGGGTTCGGACGAGGTGAAGAAGAACTAGGGCGGCGCGCGTCCCTAAGGGCGAGCGTCGACTCCGGTCGGAAGTCCTGACCCACAGGTTCTTCCGTGGCGCGAACGATACTTTCGTAACACCCCCGACGGGGAGGCCGATGGAAGGAGCCCGCGCGACGAACCCCGAGTTCGACCCGAAGACGGTCGTGCGGCTGGGGTGGAACCGGGTGTCGACGATCTATCGGCCGGGCCACCGCGCCGAGGATGTCTTCGGCCACTCGATCTCGGACCACGAGGAGTGGCTGCGCCCGTTCTTCCGCACCGTCCCCCGGGGCAGCGAGGTCCTGGACCTCGGGTGCGGATGCGGGGTGCCCGACGCGATGCTTCTCTCCGATCACTTCCGGGTCACGGGCGTCGACATTTCGGACGTCCAGGTCGAGCGCGCGAGGAAGCTCGTGCCGGCGGCGAAGTTCGTCCGGGCCGACATGACCGAGGTCGCGTTCCGCCCCGAGACGTTCGGAGGGATCCTCTGTCTCTATTCGCTCATCCACGTCCCGCTCGACGAACAGTTGCCCCTGATCTCCCGGATCCACGACTGGCTGCGCCCCGACGGGACCCTGCTCATCCTCACGGGGCAGGTAGCCTACACCGGGGTGGAGTGGAACTGGCTCGGCTCCAACGCGAAAATGTACTGGAGCCACGACGACGCGAACACCTACGAGCGTTGGCTCACGGCCACCGGATTCGAGGTGCTGCGACGCACGCACGTGCCCGAGGGGGGCGACGGGCATGCGCTGTTCTTGGCGCGCAAGCGGCGAGGACGACGGACGGAACGGGCGACGCTCGCCGAGTTCCCGGGCACGACCCGCGCCGGGCGCGCGCGCCCCGCGGGATCCCGACCCGCTTCGAAGTGAGCGGACCGTTTCGCCACCTCTCCGGAACGCGGATGCCTTTCGACCCCGATGCGGGGGCCACGTTCGCGTTCCAGGTCCGACTGTTCCGCACCTCGGGGGGGTACCTCGCCTGGATCGACGGGCTCGGCACGGTCGAGGCCCCGACCCTCTCCGCGGCGCGGCGGGAGGCCCGACGGTTCGTGCATTCGGTGGTCGGCGGAGCGTTCCCCGACCGCCCGGACATCGACCCGGCCGGGGCCGTGGAAGTGCTCCGATTCCGCGTGGACGTCCGGGCGTGCCGTTCCCACCCGCGGACGCCCGCGTAGCTAGGGCCGCATCGTGAGCTTCGGGACCTTGAGCCGCCAGTCCCAGTAGTGAGCTTCGGGGAAGCCGCACCAGCGGACCCGGATCTCGCGGTCCTCGTAATGCCCGACTGGCTTACCGCACTGCGGACAGCGGTCTTCCGACAGGGAATCCGGCACATCCGTCGCCGTCACGAGCGGGCCCACGACCTCCGGCCAAATGAGGTCAGCGAGGGTCCGCGTCGCTCGCGCGGTCGGTCGGACCACTAGGGCCCGACGGGCTTCTGCTCCCCCGAACTCGCGTGGGAGGCCAGGGGCTCGGGGCGCATCGCCCCGGCAACTCGACGGAAGAGGACGGCGCCGACGACGGTCGTCACGATCGACATCAGGAGGATCACCCCGAGGGTCGTCTGGTCGAGGATCCCGTCCGAGTACCCGATCGCGCCGATGATGAGCCCGATCTCGCCCCGGGGGATCATGCCGAGCGCGATGGCCCGAGCGGGTTCGGCCTTCCACCGCAGCCGGGCGAACGGGTAGACCGCGACCACCTTGCCGCCCGCCGCGATCAGCGCGAGCAGCAGGGCGAGACCGATCAGGCCGAGGTCGAGGAACTGATGGAAGTCGAACTGTGCCCCCGT
>JBEKJT010000133.1:0-4443 GCA_050011075.1 Thermoplasmata archaeon | reverse complement strand
AACCCATGTCTCCGGAAAAGGGTGGTTTGGCCAACCACCCCTTCGGAGCCGACGGACCTGGGCTTCCCACTGCAGAGGTCAAAGGGGGACGAACCGCGACCCGGGGACTCTCCCGGGACTCGCTCCCTTCCCTGACTACGGAGGCGCCGGTGGGGCGCCCTCCCCCGGCTCCGAGGCGTGCGTCGTAGGACTCGGGGGAGCCTTTCGCTTCCGGCGCATCAGAAGCATTGCCGCCGCGATCGCGACCACGATGATCACCACGCCGATGAGGACCCAGTCCAGGATCGGGAGACCCGCCGCAGAGGAGGCCGCGGGGGAGGGGTTGGCAGTGAAGGTGAGGGACACCGGCGGCGGGCTCGCTCCGTTGACCGTGACGGTCGATGCGTTACCTGTGTAGCCCGGAGCCGACGAAGTGTAGGAAAACGTCCCGTTCGAAACGGAGAAGAGGACGCTGGACGCGCCGTCCGACCAGAGGGTGAGGGAGGGGTCCGCCAGCGAGGCCGTGAGGATAACGCCCGGGGAGGCGCGGCTCAACGTCACCGACCAGTTGGCACCCGTCGGGAGGCCGGGCTCAGTGAATTTCAGCGGGAACACTTCGTAGTAAACGATGGGTGTGGTCACCGCCTGGCCGGCGACGACGACGGTGCCGTTGGCCGGCACGGGTGCGTAGTCGATCAACGCGAGCGTGTCGAACGGGTAGGTTCCATTCGGAACGCTGAACGTCGTGCCGGTGGTCGTCGTGCTTTGAGTTTGACCGTTCAGCTTCACCTGCCACGAAGAACCCACCGGCAGCCCGGTCTCGGTGAACGTGACGTCATAGGTCGCGCCCCCCGGGGCGATGAACGTGACGGCTTGGCCGATCGGGGCTCCGCTCACGGTCACGGAGCCTGAGCTGGGAGTCGGAGTGTCCGCACTGGTCGAAGTGACGGTGTACGAGTACGATCCGTTGGGCTCGGAGAAGACCACCATGGTGTTCGTCGAACTCATGGGAACGCTGTTGAGCGTGACCGTCCAGCTTGTACCGCTCGCGAGGCCGCTCTCCGTGAAGGTCACGGCGTACGGACCCGAGCTGGAGGGAGTGAAGCTGATGGGCAGGTTGACCGCCGCGCCGTTGACGTCGGCCGACCCGGTTTGCGGGTTCGCGAAGTAGCCGGCGACGGCTCCCACCGTGTAAGCGTAGGTTCCGGACGGCTCGGAGAACGTGATCGTCGCCGTCGTCGAGCTCATGGTCGTACCGTTCAGCGTGACCGACCAGCTCGTGCCCGCGGGAAGTCCGGATTCGGTGCACGTTACAGTGTAATGGGTGGGGCCCCCTCCCCCGCTTGCCGGCGCGACCACACTCACATTGTTCGACCCGTAATTGGAGACGAACGCCACGCCTTTCGCGTCGTCGAACGCGATGCCGAACGGAGCGCTCCCGACGGGGAAGGTGGAGATCACCTTGTCAGTCGCGTCCGAGACGACGCTCACGTTCGCCGACACGGAGTTCGCGACCAACAGGTAAGCCTGACCCTGGTCGTACGCCACGGAGCTCGGGCCTGACCCGACGCGCACGTTGGCCACCACGCTGTGGGAGACGGTCGACAGGGCGCTCACGTTCGCCGAACCGTAGTTCGCGCTGAACACCAGTCCCTTCGCTGAGTCGGTCGCCAATCCGACCGGCGTGGTCCCGACGTGGACGATCGACGTGACCGTGTTCGTCGCGTCCGAAATCACCCAGACGTCCTGGTCGTCGAACATCGAGGCAAAGACCTGGCCGTGGGCTGCGTCGTATGTGAGACCCTCCGTGACGTTGCCCACACCGACCGTCGCGACGACAGAGTTGGTCGCGTCGCTGATGACAAAGACGCTCGTCTGGTCGCCGGCGACGAAGACCTCCCCCTTGCCGCTGTCGTAGGCGAGGCCGGTCGGGTAGTCGCCTGTGTCCACCGTGGCCACGACGGTGTTGTCGGTGTCGTTGATGACACTGACCGAGCCGCCCTGTTCGTTCGCGATGAACACTTCGCCCTTCGCGCTGTCGTATGCCGCCGCGTACGGCTTCGTACCCACGCTGATGGTCGCGACGACCGCGTCGGTCGCATCGCTGATGACGCTGACGTTGCCCGACCCGGTGTTCGTGACGAACACCTCCCCCTTGCCGCTGTCGTAAGCGACGCCGACTGGATTTTTTCCCACCGGTACCGCGGTCGACGTTCGAAACACGAACGGCGTTGGATGGAGGGCAACCCCGTCGGAAGCACGGGGGGCCGGGTGGGCGGTGCCCACACCGTAGGTACCTCCCGCCAACACACCGCAAATCACAGCGGCCACGATCAACCCGGAAACGAGACGTCTCCTGGAGAGCTTCGGCTTCGCGTTCATTTTCACTCTCCCTCAGGGCGCTGAAGGAACGGGCGCCCTAGGTCTTCGGGTAGTTAATCTCTTCGTCCTGTGACAAAGTGGACTGACTCGTGAGCTCCCTCTCCTCCGGAAGTGTGCTAACATTTCTCTTTAAGAACCGGTTGCCAGAACTCGGACGGATGGTGACCCTCTGAAACCCACGGTCGTGCGAGGGTCCCGCCCCAATCAAAGAACACGACTCGTGTGGGCATGAGACGGCCGAGCGAGATGCGCGGGTGTATGACAGTTCGCGGTCGTGACTAGTACTCCCGAGCGGAGCGAGCGGGGAGGGTCCGCGGGACGGCGCGAATCATTCACGACGGTCGCTAAGTCTCCGCAGTGCTCCCTGCATGCGAGGTCCGCGGTCGCCCCGCGACCCCCTCAGCACGGCGTGAGTTCGTTGCTCGACGCGGGGGCCACCGGTAGGATACGCGAGGCGTGGGCGAAGCTCGAACGCGAGCTCGGCCTTCGTGGGGTGCTTGTGATGCCTTACCCGCATTTCAGCTACTAAGTCGTATGCGGATACGATCGCGATGCCGCGGAAGCAACCCCCTCTCATCTCGCTCAGGAAATCCTGCCGTTCGAAGTCCACACGAATGGGCTAGCGACGTTCGAGGGCCTGAGGTCCGTGGTCTACGTAGTCGTGAAGAAGGATTCCTCCCTTCGAGCCCTGCACGTTCGGGTGTGGAACGCGTGCTTGCCCACGCCAGCGAGCCTGTCTCTTACTACCGACACGGAAGGTTGGACCCCTCACATCACGCTTGCCCACGGAGACGAACACGACTCTATCCCCCTATCCCGTGACAAGGTTCGCGCGGTGCTCGGCATGATCAATCCCAAGGAGTTCAAGTGGATGATTTCGGTTGACAACATCGCCCTCGTCTGGGACGATGGCGCGGTCCAGAGTAGGCAGAAACTAGACCCCACAGTCTTCGCCCGACGCTTGTCTAGTGCTCCTTAGAGAGTAGCGCCCAGTTCCCCGGTCGGGGTTGGACTGGCGACACCGATCAGGGACGCGTAAACCGCGGTTGGGTTGGCCCCCAAGAAACCGACCGATTACCCCACCTAGGAGTTTTCCCGGATGTGGGTGGCCACGACGGCCGGTACTGTGCCATCGATTCTGGACGAACGAATCATCGTACCCGAGTTCATGGACCGCCATCAACACATGCGGACATAGGACCGACGATCCCAGGATGCGCACTGAAGGGCATTCCCGCGCCCGGCGATAGAGTTGTGTGCACGTTCGTGAGGGTTTCGGAGAATACCCGGGAACTCGAACGAGGCGGTAGGGCGAAACGGTGCCGGTAGGTCACAGGAAGACGGGCGTGGGTCGTCGGACCCTGCGTAGGACGAGAGTGCAGGAACGACGGCGCGCACTCGTCAGGTCTTCGGCTACTTTCAACCAGGCCAACTAGTTGAGCCGCTACGAGATTGAGTTCTGGACGGGGACGCGACCGGCTGTCCCTTCTGTTCCGATGCCTGGGCAGATCTCGGTGAAGCCCTGTGCTGGGAAGCCCACGTCTTCTCTGCTCGCTGCCAATGATCGAGCGCGCGTCCCTCGGGACGGCCTTCCCGCTCCCACATATCGTAGGCATTGCGTCGTATTTCGTCGTCGCGTCCCATCGCTCGTTCCTCCTCGATTCCCCCGAACTCTGAAGCGGTCATAACCCGTTCGCCAAGCTGTTACGGCGAGCGATTGCCCCATCGGTTTCCAGTGCTGGGGGGGGAAGGCACGAATTCGCCAGATTGAAGCGGGCATCGTCGAACCCTCATGGCAGGCTGGGGGAAACCGTTCCCTTTGCAACCGTTTCGGGCGTTGGAAAGGCACCCGTTTCGCATCGGGTCGTTTTCTCGGGGTAAACAAACCCCGAAAAGGAGAGATGAAGACCACGCCAAAGGCGACCGCGGTTCCGCCAGGGTACGGAGCCCCCAGCGACCCGAGCCTCTTTGATGCGATGCGGGTCTACTTGGACGACTTCGTTAGCGCCGTCGACGGCGAGCCCACCGACGTTGCAGCGTTGGAGCGAATGAGCGCCTCTATCCGGGGTTCGAACAAGAGAG
>JBEKJT010000132.1:0-4507 GCA_050011075.1 Thermoplasmata archaeon | reverse complement strand
GTGGTGTCGATGAGGTTAATCCCCGGGAACACCTGGAACGCGTAGTCGTTCAGCTCTCCGAACAGCGGATTGATCACTCCGGGCTGATTGTCGAGGACGTACGGGTTCGATGTGGATCCCGTTCCGGTCATCGAGATCGCCTTGAGCTGGCTGTTCGCCATCGCCCAGAGTGGCGTGTAGACTCCGAGGGAAGTGTCCATCGCCAGCGAGACACTCAGATGCACGGACGAGGCGCTTCCCACAACCATCGTCACCGGCGCGTGGTCGGCCAGGAGGAACTCGAACGTGTACTGCTGGGGGCTGAGCACGTAGACCGCCGGCCCCGAAACCGGGGTCGGCGCCCACGCCGCCACGCTGTCGTTGATGAAGTTCCCCGGGTTCGCGAACACGAACGCATTGGACGGGGTGAGGTGAAGGGTGATCGATTCCGCGCCCGGATGGGCACCGAGGATTCCCCAGAGTGGGTAGAGGAGGGACGGTCCCGAGCTCAGGGTCGCCACGGAGTTCGGACCGGTCGTGGACGCCTCGGCGATCCCTTCGGATGTTTCGCCCGTGTCGGTCCCGAAGTCATAGGCTGCGGGGACCGTTTGCATGGTCGCGGTGCCGTTGGGGAGGAGCCACAGGCCCATCGACCCGGCGATGTTGAACAGGGTCGTAGTGGACCCCCCGCCCGGGCCGCCCAGCATGATCTCTGCGTCATTGAGAAGGAAATTTGTCGGGTTCGCGCTCTGACCATCGATCTGGAAGGTGGGCATCGGGGCAGCGGTGGTGGGAGGGGTGGCCGAGGAGTTGAACTCCACCTGGTCGTACGACCCCGAGAAGCTGCCCAATGCGTCCGTGACACTGTAGTTGAAGAACACGGTCGGGCGGTCGTTCACGACCGACGCGTTGTTGTAGACCGAGACCGTGAACGGCGTCGGGATGTTGAAGTAGGTTGGTCCTTCCGTGATGTAAACTTCGCCGCCGCCCACAATCGACCCGCGGCCGCTGTAGATCGCGTTGTACCCCATGAAGGTGGCCGGGCTCGAGAAGTTCCAAATGTTGTTCTCGAAAGAAAGGGTGTGCGAACCCGCGGCATAGACCGGGACGTTCTGGATCCAGAAGTCATAGTTCGTGTTGTTGAGGATGTCCACGTGGTTCAGGACCGTGTTAAGCTGGATCGTGAACTCATCGGGCGCGGAGCTTGTCACGTAGAGGGGGTCGACCGCGTTGAGGGTGGCAGCGCCTTCGATGCTGGACGTGTAGGTGATCGTTCCCACGTTGGCGCCCCCGACATCCTGGACGCCGAAATCTCCGAGGCCCATCGGAGCGGGTGACTCGGTGTAGAGCGGCGAAATCACGTTGTTCTTGACGGAGACTTGAGAATTGAAGTTGGGTAGGAAGACGTGGCTCATCGGGACGTGGTCGCTCTTCAGGGCGGAAAGGATACGGTTCTCAGTCGCGAGCGTACCTGTCGAAGCGCGGGCTGAGCTCGCCGCAGCGATCGCGGGAACAGCGGAGTGGGTCGCCCCCGCGGCCGTCGTCGGGCCACCGTAAAGGGAACTCGTCGGCGCGGCGACCGAAGCGACCGGAACCACCATTAATGCCGCGACAGCCACCGCCAAGACAAACACCAGTCGTAGGTTATACGACATCGTTCAACCTCGCTTCCTCCCATTTCAACCTGTAATTTAAACCTACGTAATTTCAAATCCACGTCAATGCGCATCACTGAAGGTTTTCAATCGCGGATGGCCGGTTCGCCGCAGGGGCGAAGCGGCGCGCCTTGGGAAACTCGATCGGACGGCAGAGCGGCCGTGCCCGGCGGATGCACGGTTCGGATAGATCCAATTCGATGGAGACTATCGGACCAGCGAAAAGATGCGAGGAATCAGGATTCGGGAGGCTCCTCGGATGGAAGGGGTTTACCGGAAAGGTCCCGAGCGGAGCGCAATCTCACCTATCGGATCCTTCCCGGTGGTCTATCTAGGCAGGTGGAGGACGCCTCCGACTACGGATAGAGCCTCGCGAGGACCGATGCTGGTCCGAGGGTCAAAACCGTTGTGGAGAGAGTGACTGGTCCGGCGGCAACCGCCGTAACCGTGTTCCCTTCGAACGTCACCGCGCCGATGCCCGCCAGTGCCTTTCCGTGCAACACCGCCCCGGTCGCCATCGAGATCGACTTGTGGGCAAGGATGTCTCCGTACATGATCGAGGTGGACCCGAGAGTGGCCGAGCTACCGAGGACCCAGTAGATGTTGCTCGCCTTCGCCCCTCCAGCTAGTATGACGTGGCGACCGGAGGTCACGGTGAGCTTGGTCACTGCCTGGAAGATGAAGACCGCCGCAGAGTTCCCATGGGCGCTGAGCGTCAGGTCCCCCGAGGAGATGGCCAAGGACGAAGAAGAGTGGTACAGGCCCGGGCCGAGCGTCCTGCCGCCGATGTTCCCCGCGACCGACACACGACAGTTCGACCGAGCCATCCCGTTGTTGTAAGCAATGGTCAGGGCCGTTTTGGCTTTGGCTGCAGCGGTGTCGGCCTTGTCAATCTTCCCGGTGACGATTCCCGGCGGGAAGCCCGTGACGGCGGAACCGGGGCTCAGCCCGAGATTGCCATGCACGACCGTAGCCCCAATGTTGGTGACTGTCGTCCCTGCCAACACGGTGAAATCCCCGGCGGATCCGAGGGGAATCTTGGCCTGTCCGCAGGTGTTCGGTGACGCACTGGCGACAAGTCCACTCGTCCCGGAAACGCCGGAACTCAGGGTCAGCGCGGAGGGGCCGTTGGAGGTAGGTGTGTTCGTCGCGCCCTGGGTCAATCCGACCGCCGTCGAGATCAACACGAGGGCGATCGCCGCTATGGCAACTAAGGCCGTGGTCAGATTTCTATACATATTCCTTCCGATGGACTCGTGATGCACTGAGGAACGTGACAGGAGCGCAAAGGTGACTGCGCTGGGGGTCGGGGGAATGATTCCATGGAGTACGCCGATCGATGCCGGTCCTTCGTACTTCCTTCGACCGCGTGTCGATTCGGTAACGCAAGACTCTCCGATCGCGAGCGAATTGGTTCGATTCGGGAGCTCTCGGGACACAGCAATGGGAACACGCCGGAGATCGGTCCCTGGGGTTCGAGCCACTCGCGCTGGAACCACCCTCCAACTGCGTGGGATTCCGGCTTCTCCATTCAACAGCGCGTGGATTTGCCGATATAATGAACGGCCCTGAATTCGAATTCAGGAACGCGAGGACCCCTCCGCCCCTTCACGGCGATCGAAGGCGGGGCCGAATTCGGTCCGACAGAGACGGCACAGCCGTGGGAAACCCACCCCACGGAGGACGGCGTTCGTCGCCGGAGCTACTGTAACCCTCCCTTGCGGCGGCGCGATCGACGCGGACGCGACGAGGAGGACGCACGGCGCTGCCGGCCCGATCGCGCCGATAGGAGAACGAGCGCTAGGACCGTGGCTGCGGCCGAGGCCCACCAGGGGGCCAACGACCTCCCATGAGAATGCTATACCTTCAACCTGAGGAACGACTTCGTAGCCAGCCGGCATGCGGAATACAAGCTCGACCGATGAAGTGTGGCGGCGTTCGATTTCCTGTTACCGCAGGGATAACTTGAGCCGGATTAAGGAACGAAGGACGGGCCGCACGTGGCGCGTTGTTTCTGGCGACGGTGCAACCCGATCGACGATGACCGTTCTAAGTCGTGGGCATCCGCTGGACGAATCGTCGCTCGCCGTAGTCATCACATCTCCAACGGCCACCGGCTCTCGGAGCAGGCGGCGTCCACTGCTGCGCGGGTTCCGGATCTCAGCCGGCAGCACCGCGACATCGTCTCGAAGATAGGGTCAGGCCAAGATGGTATTCTGGAGCCGAAGATTCCTAGGAGGGACATGGACGGCATCACCCGCTCCTTTACCCTGGTCAAAGGTAGGCTGCTTCGTAACCGCACGACCCGCAGGCAATGACCGTCCTGGGGTCGTCCCCGCACCAGCGGGGCCAATTCGTGGTCGTGGAGAGAGCGCTGGCGCACATCGGACACACCCCGAAAGGTCCCTCGGTCGCACTCACATTCCTACCTTGAGGGCGATATCCTCGACCGCTGTGAATCTACGTGCCTCCTCATCCATTATTGGGTCCGGTGGCAGGTATCGATTCGGAGTCACCTCCGGCGCCCACCGGGGCTTCCTAATCGTGGTATGATGACGCACGCGAGAGAACTACCTGGACAGGGAAGTTCGACCCATATCGGACCCCGGGGGAACCCTAATCTAAACACGGGAGCTGTTGCGCTCCATGGCCAAGCCCCTTGTTTGCGAGCAGTGTCACAAGCCGTTTGAGAACATGAGGGGCGAGAAGTCGGTCGTAACGATCTCTAACATGACCGTGGTCTGCTCCGATTGCGGACACACTACCGTGCTGGACGGAGAGTACTCGAGCGACTGACCATCTGTCCTCAGCTCCGTTTAGGAAGGAGCCTCCCTAGCTCGCGCGACTAGTTTCCAGCAAGGGACCGACGATCG
>JBEKJT010000131.1:0-4531 GCA_050011075.1 Thermoplasmata archaeon | reverse complement strand
CGGGGCGGCCGTCCCAGTTCGACCAGGAGCACGCTTGGCCGTGGTACACGTACGTCGTCCTCGGACTTGACGCAACCGCGGTGCACGAGAGCCGGGCCTTCGAGCTCGACTCGGACTCCCTTCAATTCCGTGAGGTACCGATGACGGTCGAGCCGGACCCCCCTTCGGTTCCGAAGGTGTTGGGGAGGTAAGCGAGACCCTAAGAGACCTCCGGGGAAGGTAGGGAAAATGTCGAAGGTCACGGTCAAGGTGCCGACACCGTTGCGCCCGTTCACCGGAGGACACGCGGAGGTCGCGGTCGAAGGGTCGACGGTCGGCGGGCTCGTCCGCGAGCTCGCCACCGAGCATCCCGGCCTGCAGCGACACTTGTTCACCCCGGACGGGAAGATCCGCAGCTTCGTCACGGTCTACCTGAACGACGAGGACGTTCGCTACCTCCAGAAGGATGCGACACCGGTCAAGGAAGGGGACATCGTCTCGATCGTCCCGGCGATCGCCGGGGGCTCACCCGTCGCCCGCCGTTCCGGGCCCCTCGCGAGCCGGACTCTCGCCCCGGCGGATGCCTCCGAGAAGTTCTCCGCGGAAGAGCTGCGGCGCTACAGCCGTCACCTCCTCCTGCCCGAGGTCGGGGTCGCCGGCCAGCGCAAGTTGCGACGTGCGAAGGTGCTTCTCGTCGGCGCCGGCGGCCTCGGTGCGCCCACCGCCCTCTACCTCGCCGCCGCCGGCGTGGGAACGATCGGTCTCGTCGACTTTGACGCGGTCGACCTGTCGAATCTCCAACGCCAGGTCCTTTACACCACGCCCGACGTGGGGCGGCCGAAGCTCGAGGTTGCCCAGCAGCGGCTCCAGGCCCTGAACCCGGGCGTCACGGTCATGCCGCACTCGAAACGGCTCACTTCGGAGAATGCGCTCGAGGTGCTGCGTCCGTACGACATCGTGGTCGACGGGACCGACAACTTCCCCACACGCTACCTCGTGAACGATGCGTCGGTCCTCCTCGGCAAGCCGAACGTGTACGGCTCGATCTACCGGTTCGAGGGCCAGGTCAGCGTCTTCGACGCGCGGCACGGGCCCTGTTACCGCTGCCTGTACCCCGAACCGCCACCGCCCGACCTCGTCCCGTCGTGCGCCGAGGCCGGGGTTCTCGGGGTGTTACCCGGTCTCATCGGCGTCCTCCAGGCGACGGAGACGGTGAAACTGATCCTGGGGGTCGGAACCCCGCTCACTGGCCGTCTTTTGCTGTACGATGCCCTCGGCCTCAAGTTCCGGGAGCTCAGGCTCCGCAAGAACCCGCAGTGCGTCCTCTGCTCGCCGAGCGCGACCCAGAAAGGTCTCATCGACTACCCTGCCTTCTGTGGGATCCCCGCGGCGGGGAGCGCTCCCGCGGAGGGCTCGGCTCCCCTGATCGCTCCGGAGGCGCTCGCCGCGGCGCTCAAGGCGGACGACCCGCCGCTCCTGATCGACGTGCGCGAACCCGAGGAATGGGCGATCGCGCATCTGCCGGGCGCGCACCTGATCCCCAAGGGAGAGCTCCCCGAACGGGTCGACGAGATCACACGAGCCCGCGAGGTGGTCCTTTACTGCCGCAGCGGCGCCCGTTCGGCCCAGGCGGCCCGACTCCTCCTCGACCTGGGGTTCAACCATGTTCGGAGCCTCGACGGCGGCATCAACGCGTGGTCACAGCGCGTCGACCCGAGCGTGCCCCAGTACTGAGAAGCCCCCGGCCGGCCGCGGACATTAACTAGCACGCGGGGGTCGCGGGCCGTCCGGATGAACCATGACGAAACCGACCGACTATGAATTCTCGCGCGTGCGTATCCTGGTCCGGGATTTCCCTACCTCTTGGCGATTCTATCGGGACGTGCTCGGACTCACCCCGGTGCAGGGTCACGGCGAGGGCCCGTACGGAGAGTTCCTGACGGGGCGTCAGGCGATCGTCTCCTTGTTCGATCGCAAGCTCATGGAATCGGCGGTCGGCACTCCCGTCGACCTTCCGAAGAAAGGCCACGCCTCTCCGGTCGCCGTGGTCTTCGAGGTCCCGAGCGTGGACCGCACGGCACGCCGATTGCGCGGCCGACGTGTTCGAGTGGTCCAGGGCCCGACCGACCGTCCCGACTGGGGGCTGCGCACGATCCATCTGCTCGACCCCGACGGGAACCTGATCGAGATCTACAGCTCGTTGAAGTCGCGTCACTGACCCGGGTCCGAGGGCCGGTGGGGCGACCCTAGGACCTGGACGGGGCCGGGCCGGAGAGAGGGTCCCCGACGTCGACCGAGAGCCGTCCGGAATAGGACCGCACGCGGCGCGAGAGCTCGCGGGCGAAGGCGGGCGAGTCCCTCGGCGAGATGTACAGGACGACGTCGCCTGCGGTCACGAGAAGGCCGTGCGCCGCGTCGGTGTGGATCGAGTCGAAGTGCCCGATGAACGGACTCCACATCCGCCCCCGCCAACCCCACGAACCGATGATCCCCGTGGTGGGCGAGAGGTCGCGCAGCGACACGTACTCGATCCGACGAACCTGGTCCAGGCGGACCCTCGTCCCACCGAGGATCCGGGTCGCGCGCAGATAGACATCATCGATACGATAGTGGGTCGAGAGGTATCGAGCGAGGGAGAGGAGGAGGAAGATCGAGATCGCCCATGGGGCCCAGGGGGCGATGATAGTACTGCTGCGGCCGAGGAGGAGAACGACCAGGACCTCAAGGAAGAGGTACACGCCGACGATCGTGTACGAGATCCGACCCCAGGCCGAGTACCGACTCTGGGGGTCGACGTGGGAAGGCACGGCGGTGGCCCCTTGTGCGTTGGGCTCGCTACGCGTTGACTTCGTACGGAAACTCGCCTCCGAGCAGGATTCTTCCATGAGCGTCGGCGCGAGTGACCTTGTCGCGTTGCTTCGAGGCCGACGTCACACCGTTACCACCGTTGCGCTCCGGGAACAGGGAGGGACATCTTTGAACGGGACGTATAGATTTGCCCATGCCGGCGGCTCGGACGCCGAGGGGGGGGCCGGATCCGCCAATCCTGCGGTCTTCGAGACCCTGACCCGGCCCCTCCGGAAGGGACGGGGCGAGGGACTTCGTCCCGGGGGCATTTCAGGCATCCTGGCGTTTTGGCCCGACTTGGCAAACGATTATCGTGTCGAAAAACATTGTTAAACTTACTTCGAAGGACTCAATCCTGGAACCTGACCGGGTATGACCGCTGTTTTCGACCTCCCCACCGAGGTCCAGCACCTGTTGTCGTTGCCGGGACCCCAGTCGCTGCTTGTTCGCGGCCCTCCTGGGACGGGAAAGTCGAGCCTTACTCTGTCCCTCCTCCGGAACTTCCCGGGCCTCCGAATACTCATCACCAGCCGAGTGACGGAGGCCGCGCTGCGACGAGACTTCCCGTGGGTCCGATGGGGCGAGGAAATCCGAGTGGTCGACATCACGCGGGGCACGATGACCTACCAGGACACCGCTCGAATCATTTCGAAGATGGGCGAGATGGTCCAGAACGCCGAGAAGGAGACCGAGCTCCGTGGGATGTGGCTTCCCGACTCCGTCCAAGAGGCCTTCGGCATCACCGACCCGCGACTGCCGGTCATCATCGCCATCGATTCCTGGGATGCCCTGATCGACCGCTACCTGGGAACCTCTTCCCCGAGCTCCGCCCTCCATCACCGCGGGGAGATCGAACGACTCCTTCTCGACCAGATGGCTCAGGGAGCGATCTTCCTCGTGATCGTTGTGGAACGGATCGAACCCAACCAGATCGATTACCTCGTCAACGGGGTCGTCGAGACTACCTCGCTCGAGCACTTCGGCCGCCCCGAGCGTTGGCTGCGCTTAGTGAAGCTTCGAGGAACGCGAATCGCTTCGAACCTGTACCCCTTCACCTTGGAAGGCGGCCGGTTCCGCTGCATCGCCCCGATCGCTCCGCGGCTTCCCGAACGGGCCATCCGCTCGGAACCCGAACCTCATCCGGTGCCCGGTTACATCTGGCCCGGCAGCTCCGACTTCGCGAATGCCTTTGGCCGACTGCCCGTCGGACGAATCTCCCTCCTCGAACGGGACATTTCCGTGCCGGTCGAGGCCCTGAACCTTCTAGTCGACCCGATCGCTGCCCACGTTGCGCGACAGGGCGGGCGCGTGCTTCACGTGCTTCCCCCTAACCTGGCACCCGAGGAGGTTCTCCGGATGTACCAGGGGTTCCTAACGAACGAGCAGATCCATGAGCAAGTCCGTTTCGAGCTCGTGACACCCGAGCTGAGCGAATCGGAGTCGTTCGCGAAGCTCGTCCTTCCCTGGCCCTCGGTGAGTCCCCACGCGGCCGGACCGCGGACTTCCGAGGCGTTTCAGTTCCTCCGGGAGCGACCCCCGACGGGGAGTCCCAACCTGGCGATCATCTGGCTCACTGGGGTGCGGGAGTCCCCGGAGGAGGGAGTTCACGGACACGACCCCGCTACCGCTGCGGAGGTGGCGATGTCCTACGTCGCGGGGGGCCCAAGCCACACGCTGTTCCTGGGACCAGAGGGCGACCCGGTCG
>JBEKJT010000130.1:0-4569 GCA_050011075.1 Thermoplasmata archaeon | reverse complement strand
CCTCCTCCGTCTCGCTCACGATCTCGAACGTTCGCGCATCCTTTCGCTCGATCCGTCGGGCCCCGTCCACGAACGGAAGCCCCAGCTGCTCGGCGAGCTGCGAGGGCATCTGACCGGTAGCGGAATCAGTGCTCCAACGACCTGCGAGCACAAGGTCCGGTGCGATCGGCCGCAGGACGGTCGCGAGTACCTTCGAGGTCACCCAGGTGTCCGACCCGGCCAGGGCCCGGTCGCTCACGAGGCAGGCGCGGTCCGCACCCATCGCCATCGCCTCTAGGAGAGGGCCCCGTGCCTCGGGTGGACCCATGCTGAGAACGAGGGAAGAATCGCCCGGCCGAACGAGCGTCGGAGCCACCAGGGCCGCCCGGGCATCGAACGGGTTGAGGAACAGTTCGACCCCGCTCCGACGCGCCGTGTTCGTGGCCGGATCGAACGCCATCGTGTCGAGGTCCGGGACGGCCTTGACCAGCGTCACGAGAATCATCGAAAGATCCTCCGGGGCCCTCGCACGAGGTTCTCGGCTCCACCGGTCTCCCGCGAGGCTCTTCTCGAGCTTTAAGTACGGACCTTCACCCCGGCAGTCCGAGTCCTCAAAGATCTGGGGGCGGGATTCTAATGCCCCCGCGTCCGGCGAGGCCGCAGAGGATTTCCGCTGCGGTGAATGTCCGTGCCGCCGATGCCGCTGCACAAGACCGAGTACCAGTTCCGGGTAACCCTACCGGCCTCTCGGGAGCGCGCGTTCCGATGGGCCACGGACTATCGCCCGACCGACCTGAGCCTCATGGGAGAGGAGGGCCGCCGACACGTCGAGCACCTGGCCGAGAACACGATCCTCCTCACGGACATCTTCCGGACCGCACGCGGCCCGGTGACGAAGGTCAAGCTCGTCCACCTGCTTCCCGACCAGTTCGCGTGGACCAACACCCACCTCGCAGGACCTTCGCGGCATTCCCAGTTCCTGTACGAGCTGCTCCCGACCGGTCGGAACCGCTGCCAACTACGATTCACGGGACTCCAGGTCGACCACCCTGCTCGTCGTCCGACCGCGAGCTTCGTCGCCGGCCGGGCCCGAGAACTGGTCCGAGAGGATTCCGCCACCTGGAGACGCCTGGCCGCGGCGATGGGACGCGATACGGCCTGAACCGATTCCTGGCGAGCCTCCTCCTCGGATCCCCACCACGCTCCGGCCATGCCCCTCTACGTCGCTCTTCTCCGCGCGGTCAACCTGGGAGGCTCGACCCAGGTAAGCATGAGCGCGCTGCGTGACCACCTCACCGGCGCCGGGTTCGAGGATATCCGCACGCTGCTACAATCCGGCAACGTCGTGTTCCGCCATCGCGGGAGGAACGCGAGCGAGATCGAGCTCCGCCTGGAAGACACGGTCGCTCGGGCGTTCGGCCGTCGTACCGAGGTCCTGGTCCGCACCCCCTCGGAGTGGCGGACCGTGGTCGACAGGAACCCGTTCCGAGAGGCGGCGCAGACCGACCCGGGTCACCTGACCGTCCTTACGTTGAAAGAAGCGCCACTCGCCGAGGGGTGGACCAGGCTCGCGAAGTCGATTGTCGGACCGGAACAGGTTCGAGCCGCAGGACGAGAGGGGTATGTTCTCTATCCCGCCGGCATCGGTTCCTCTCGTCTGACTCTGGACCGGATCGAGCGGAACCTCGGTACTCGAGGGACCCTCCGAAACTGGAACACGGTCACCAAGATCGACGCGCTCCTCACGAAGTGAGGAGGTGTTCCTCCGTCGGCCGTGGCTCAACGGGCGGACCGTCTCCTCTGACTCGACACGGCGCGGCCTCGGGTCTGTGGTCGCGCACGCGATGCAACCCTAGGGCGGGTGGAACCGACCTCGATCGCGTGGCGGTCCTGGTCGAATTCGACGGAAAAGAAGCGATCGACGGCCGCCGGGATCTCGTCGGAGGGGATCGTAGGGGAAACGAAGTCGCCGACCACGGTGACCCCGGTGCGCCGGCCACGGGGAAGGTAGTAGAGGAAGAACTGCGAACCCGAAAATGGCCCTGCGAGGACCCGATAGGCGATGCCCACCGGATAGTAGGAGGCCCACGCCATCGTGAACCGCACGGGTCGGCCGAGGAAGTCCTGTTCCCAAGAGTACTCTCCGGCGTTCCCGGGAAGGACGTGCCGATGGACCTTGCGGTGGCGATGGGCGTCGGAGTGGTGGTTCCCCGAGCCGATGAACTTCCAGACCTCTTCCGCGGGAGCTTCGAAGACGCTCCCCTCGTCCCGGACGAAGACCATGGGCCCCGGAATCGCGAGCCACAGATAGGGATGACCCGAGAGGCCCGGGCCATCGACGGGCGTCGGAGGAAGCGATTCGCAAGGGAACGGGTCGCCTTCGACATCACCGAAGTCTAGATGGCCCCTCGGCTCCCTCCGCGTTCCGGAGACAGCGGACCCCCGTGCCCACCGTGATCCTAGGCCACGACGAGGTGTGTCGCCTCATGCCGTACCCCGACGGCATTCGCGTGGTCGACGAGGCGTTGCGGCGGCTCGCTCGAGGGGAAGCGCTCCAGCCGCTGCGGTCCGTGATGGCCGTTCCGGGACGGGCCGGCCTCCTCGGGTCGATGCCGGCCTACCTCGCCGTCCCGGAGACCCTGGGTACGAAGGTGCTCACCGTGTTCCCGGCGAATCGGGAACGAGGGTCACCCTCTCACCAGGGCGTGGTCGCGCTGTTCGACCCCGCGCATGGCGAGCCCCTCGCTCTGGTCGATGCCGGTGCCATCACCGAGATTCGGACCGCGTGCGCGAGCGCGGTCGCGACCCGCGCGCTTGCCCGAGAAGGGGCCGAAGAGCTCGTCATCCTCGGCTGCGGGGCGCAGGCAGAGTCGCACGCTCTCGCGATCCCGCACGTCCGTCCGATCCGGAGGATCGAACTCTGGGACCGGCGACCGGAGCGGGCACGCGCCCTGGCCGACCGCCTCGCGACGATCCAGCGTGTCCCGACCGAGGTGCGTCCCGACGCCGAGCCTGCGGTGCGGCGAGCGGACATCGTCTGCACGACGACCGCAAGCCCGACGCCGGTCCTGTTGGGCGACTGGCTGGCCGCCGGAACTCATGTCAACGCGGTCGGCGCGGTGGGGCCCGGGCTCCGCGAACTCGATACGGAGGCGGTCCGACGGAGTCGGGTGTTCGTCGACCGCCGAGAATCGGTGCTGACGGAGTCCGAGGACGTGAGGGTCCCGTTGGCGGAGGGAGCGATCGCCCCGGCCCACCTCCGGGGAGAGCTCGGGGAGGTCCTCCTTGGCACGACCGCCGGTCGGCTCTCGAACGAGGACATCACGCTGTTCAAATCGGTCGGGCTCGCGGTCGAGGACCTCGCGGCCGCTCGGTACGCCTACGACCGCGCGCTCGCGCTCGGGGTCGGGTCCCGGGTGGACTTCTCCACCGCCGGGTCCGCCCCAAAGTGGGCCCATACGCTCTAGGGAGCGTGTTCCACCCGTGACGCATCATTAAATCGCGAGGGCCGTCTCGCGCGACCGTGGCACCGACCTCGAGGGACCCCGTAACAGCGTCGAGTTGGGATCCCCGGCCGGCTCCCTTCGCCGGCTCTCGGAGGTGCGGATGCTGCTGACTGCCTACGTGCTCATCGCCGCCGCGTTCGCCTTCGCGATCAGCATCGGGGCCCACTACACCGGAGCGTGCATGGGCATGCCCTACGCGGCCGGGGCGATCCGCCCGGTGCACGCGCTCCTCCTGATGGCCCCGCTCGCGCTGATCGGGGCGGTCTTCGCCAGCGAAGGAGTGGAGGCCACGGTCGGCCACGGTATCCTCGGCTCGGCCCCGGTCGCGCTCGGTCTCGCGCTCGCGATCGTCCTCAGCGCCCTCGTGCTCACGAGCGCCTTCAACTTCCTCACGATCCCCACTTCCACGATTCAGATCCTCGTCTTCTCGACGGTCGGCGCCGGACTTGCGGCCGGCCTCTCTATCCAGTGGAGAACGATCGAGACGTTCCTCGTCCTCTGGGCCGTCGCCCCATTCCTCGCGTTCGGCCTCGGCTACCTCTTCGTCCGGGGCTCCGACCGCCTCCGGGCGCCGGTGGAGAGCGCGCGAGGGCTCGCGCGGCCGGTGATCCTGGGTCTCGTCGGCGTCGGAATGGCCGCCTCGTTCGCGATGGGAGCGAACGACGTGTCGAACGCCTCGGGGGCGTTCGTCATGACCGGATTGTTCGGGCTGATGGTGGCGGGGCTGGTTGGCGGTCTCGGTCTCGCGCTCGGCGTGCTCACCTGGGGCCGGCCGCTCCTGCAGCGGGTCGCGTTCCACATCGTCCGGCTCGACCCTCGGATGGCGATCGGTTCGCAGTTGGCCCAGGCGGCCGTGATCCTGGCCTACGTCGGATTCGGCTACTTCACGTCCATGAACCAGGCGCTCGTCGGCTCGATGATCGGGGCGGGGGTAGCCCGGGGCCAGAAGAACGTGCTCTGGAAAGCGGTCCGGGGGATCGTCGCGGGCTGGGCCGTCGGCCCGCTCTCGGGAGCCGCCCTCGGGTTCGCGACCGCGACGGTCTTCGGCCATTTCCATTGGTTGTGACCCCTCACGAGGAAGAGG
>JBEKJT010000129.1:0-4581 GCA_050011075.1 Thermoplasmata archaeon | reverse complement strand
GAGGCGGACGAGGGGCGCGGACTGGACGATGTACGCTGGAAGGCCGGTGTTCGGGTCGTTCCCGGCCCGTAGGATGTTCATGATCTCGAGCCGGATCTCCACGACCGAACCGTCCTTGAGCTTCAGGCGAACCCGGCCGTCGCCCTCGACGATCTGGTAGTCGACGATCTCGGCGTTCGAAAGGTCGGGCGGAGGTCCGCCCGGCATGCCCATCATCGGGGTCCCCGGGCGGCGACCCGGGTCTTCAGGAGCGCGCGCGGGTCCTCGCCGCCGACCGAGATCCCGAGCGAGACGCAGGTCCCGATCACCTGGTTCATCTTCTCCTCGATCGAGCGGCCGAAGAGGTCCTCGCCCTTCGCTTCCGCGATCCGCTTCACCGCGTCCAGCGAGACGTCGCCGACCACCTCCCCCTTCGGCTTGCCCGAACCTTTCTCCTTGCCCGCCTCCTTGAGCAGGAGCGCCGCCACGGGAGGCCGTCCGACCACGAGCGTGAACGCCTTCGTGTTCGGGTCGACCCGGATGACGACCGGGACGCGCATCCCCGCGAACTGCTTCGTTTCTTCGTTGATCTTCTGGACGACCTGACCGACGTTGACCCCGAGGGGTCCGAGCGCCGAACCGAGGGTCGCGCCCGCAGCTGCCTTACCGCCTTCCACCAGGATGCTCACTTCAACTGCCACTCTTCCCGCCTCCCTTTTCCAGCATGCGGACGTGGTCGCCGCGGACCGTCACCGGGATCGGGACGACCGCTTCGATCAGCTCGACCGTGATCTCTTCCTTCGCCTGGTCGATCTTCTTCACCCGGGCCTTCTCTCCCTTGAACGGCCCCGAGATCAGCTCGACGATCGCGCCCTCGACGAACCCTTCGACCGTGATCTTCGGGACGAGGAGCGGTTCGACCTCCTTCAAGGTCGTCTCACCCTCCACGAGGCCCCGGGCCTTGCGGATCCCCTTCAGCATCTCGCGGACGCCTTCGAAGCTCATCCCCTCGGCGAAGACGTAGCCGCGCAACGACGACGGGACGAGCAGCGCGAAGACGACGTCCGCCTTCTCCTCGGTGCGGGCGAGGAGCGTGTCGGCGACCTCCCGCTCGTAGCCACGGGAGGTCTTGATCGCGAGGACCGCCTGACGTGCGACGCAGGCGAGCGTAAGGCGGACGGGGAGGCCTCCTTCCGGTCCTGAGGCGGAGAGCCGGATCTCGACCCGGTCCCCGTATCGGACGCCGACCGGCGCGGTGATCTGGAAGGAAAGCGCGACCCCCGTGTTGGGCAGGAGCGTGATCGGTTGGGTCTCCTTGCGGGGGAACAGCTCGACCCCCGTGCGCTTCCCCGGAGGCACCCAGGTCACCGGCCACTCTGCCCCCTCCCCCGGATAAGTGGACGTGTAGCCGACGTCGATCGTGAGGGTCGCAGTGGCGGGTTCCGGTGCGCGGCTGGTCAGGACCGCCGAGAGCGTGGTGATCGTGCCGGCGGTAACGTCCCGGGACGTGTCGTCGGCGGCTTTGAGCGAGAGGAGGCCGGTGAGGTCGACCTTGGGCGGCGTAGGCGCCGCGACGGGGACAGGGGCGGGGGGCGGTGTCGCGATCACCGCCTTCTTCTCGACGGGCGTCGGCGCCCCCGAGAGCAGGCCGATGCCGTCCTCCTCCTTCGCATCGTTCGTCATGTGACCTCGCGCGACCGCTGCCCTAGAGGTTCGAAAGCCAGTTCGACCAGATCCAGGGGCCGGCCTGCGTGAAGAAGATGTAGATGGCGAACCCGGTGAGGCCGATCAGGATCGCGCCGAGCCACGTGATCTGGAGGACCTTGACGTACTCCTCCGAGGTCGGTCGGCGCGCCATTCGCAGGATCCGGCCGTACTTGCCGTGGCCGAACGAACGCAATCGTCCGTCGAAATTGTCCTGGGCGCGCCGCGCGCGGTCTAGGAACGCCATGCTGTTTCCCTAACGTACGACGTCGATCTCGGGACCCGACTTGCGGGCCGGTCCCGGGCCGGTCGCGGAGCCACCGAAAATCTGGGGGGATTTAACTCCGGTTACCACGAGCATGACGCGGATCGTGCTCTGCATCGTCGGGTCGACGGCCGCGCCCCAGATGATCCGGGCGGTGGGGCTGACGACCTTCTGCACGACCTCGGCGGCCCTCTGCGCCTCGCTGACCGTCATGTCCGGGCCGCCCGTCACGTTGATGAGCGCCCCGGTCGCCCCGGCGATATCGACGTGGAGCAGCGGAGAATTGACCGCTTCGAGGACAGCGTCCTCGGCGCGGTTGTCGCTCTCCGACTCCCCGATGCCGATGAGGGCGACGCCACCGCCCTTCATGATCGTCCTGAGGTCGTTGAAATCGAGGTTCACGAGGCCCGGCCGCGTGATGATCTCGGTGATCCCCCGGATCGCCCGGGCGAGGACCGAATCGGCGACCTTGAAGGCGGTCTGGATCGGAAGGCGCGGGACGAGCTCGAGCAGCCGGTCGTTCGGGATCGTGATCACGGTGTCGATGGTGGACCGTAGTCGCTCGAGACCCCACATCGCGTTCTCCTGGCGGACCAGTCCCTCCGAGGCGAACGGCAACGTGCAGACCGCGATCGTGAGCGGGTTTCCGCCGTTCGCGTCCTTCGCCATCTGGGCGATGACGGGCGCCGAGCCGGTGCCCGTACCCCCTCCGAGCCCGAGCGTGACGAAGACCATGTCCGAGTTCGCGAGCGCCTTCTTGAGCTCGTCCTCGGCCTCGTGCGCGGCCTGCTCCCCGACCTGAGGGAGAGCGCCGGCACCGAGGCCGCGCGTGAGACGTCGCCCGAGGAGGATCTTGCGAGGCGCGTGGATCGTGAGCAGGTGCTGCGCGTCCGTGTTGCAGGCGATCATCTCGGCTCCCGAGAGTCCTTCCTCCGAGAGCCGGTTGATGGTGTTGCAGCCTCCGCCACCGCATCCAACGACCTTGATGTTCGTCTTCAGCGAAGCGAGGACTGCCTCGAGCTCGGCGTCGTCGTTTGACGGTGGGGGGGCCTCGGGGGTCCGTTTGGCCTCCCCCGGAAGGTGCGAAAGAATCTCTTGAGCCAACGGTCGCATCACGGAGCATCTCCTCCCCGGCGGAGCATGGACTCTCTTATAAAGCGTACCGCCGATTACTCACGAGACTGTGCAGTACAGCGCGTGGGCACCTCGCTACGAACGGATCCGGTCCGAATTCGGCTTCCCGTTCGAACAGGAGGAAAGGGCTGCGGCACTTCTCGAGTCCCTGTTGCCCGGCGACGCGCACCCTGACCCGCTCTCCCGAATTCGCGACCGGCTCGAGCGGCGCGAGGTCATCATTTCGGGCCTAGCCCCCGCCGCGGGACCCCCACCCGTCTGGCGCCGACCGGCGGGGGCGCGTCCGAGCGCGATCGTCGCGGCGGACGGGGCCACCACCGCCTGCCTCGCGGCGGGGATCGTCCCGAGCGTGATCGTCACCGACCTCGACGGCCCGATCCCGTCCGAGGTCGCCGCGAACCGCCGCGGGAGCCTGGTCGTGGTCCACGCTCACGGTGACAACATGGCCGCGCTCCGGGAGTGGGTCCCCCAATTCCCTGGGGAGATCGTCGGCTCTTGGGCGGGAGCTCCGCGAGGTACGCTGCTCAACGTCGGCGGATTCACCGATGGGGACCGAGCGGCCTATCTCGCCGCCCACGTGGGCGCGAGCCGGATCCTTCTCTGGGGATTCGATTTCGACCAGGTAGAGGAGACGGACCCGACGACGCGTGCGCGCAAGCTCTCGAAGCTCGGTTGGGCCCGCTGTCTGCTCAATGAGCTCGCGGAGCTCGGCCCCGTGCCGATCCTGACGTGGAACGCCGACGGTTCGCTCGTTCCCTACGGACCCGGCAGATAGGACCCATCGACCAGGTAGACGACGTTCTGCCCGTTCTCGTACAGGAGGACGAACGGGAGGCCTCCGAACCAGGCGATCGCGGCCCCACTGAGCGGCAGCGCGGGCTGGGACGGGTCGAGGGCGACGCCGGTGTACATCACGGAATCGACCGCGACGAGGTCGATCGGGTGCATCCGATCGGACGTCGGAACCTGGGCGTTCCGTAACTCGGAGACCGCGGTCGGCCACGCCGAAGCTTTGCCGTTGAACAGGGCGGGCGTCGTGACCCACGTCGCCGCGTTCCCATCGAAGCCGAAGATCATCGAGCTCAAACGGTGGTCCGACGCGACGGCGTAGGAAGGCGGAGCCGCGATCCCGACCCAGAGCCAGAGCGCCGCATCCTCGTGGGTGAGCCCCTCCTCGAAGCCGCCAAAGTCCGCTTGGGGAGGATAGACGATCGCGGCGTTGGCCGCAAAGAGAACGACCACCCCGAGCGCGGCTGCCAAGAATGCTCGGCGACCTCCCCGGTCCCGGGCGCGGACGACCAGACGGGCCGCCCCGACCGCGACCAGGAGGCCGACCGGAATGAGGATGTACTCCACGTGTCGCGAGGGCGATAGGGTCGCGGCTAGGCTGGTCGCGTCCTGCAGGTGGAGCGCGCCGCCGACCGTAGAGACTGCGATCAAGGCCCCGGCCGAAGCTCCGAGGGCTCCGGTCCAGGTCAGCGCGAACGGTCCGAGACGGG
>JBEKJT010000128.1:0-6312 GCA_050011075.1 Thermoplasmata archaeon | reverse complement strand
CGGGCTCCCGGCCGAGAGCGATCCCTCCGGCGCGAGGACCTGACCCCGGGTCAGTTCGTCGGCCTCGACGCCCTTCAGGGCGACCCCCACGCGCTCCCCCGTCACCGCTTCCTTTCGGTCGACGTCGTGGACCTGCACCGACCGGATCTCCGCGACCTTCGCCGTAGGGTAGAGTCGTAGCCGCTCGTGGGCATGCAGTGTACCCTGGCGCACGACGCCGAGCGCGACCGCGCCGACCCCCTTGACGGGGAACGAGTGGTCGATCGGCACGCGGACGGGGCCGGGGCGGGCCGGACAGGACATCCCTTCCACGAGCTCGCGCAGGTGCGGGAAGTCGAGCGGCACGCGAGGGGCCGAGGCAAGCCGTCCGCCCTTGAGGAGACGGGCTACCTCGGTTTCGCCGATCGTCGGCCCGACCACGACCGTGGTCGGCACGTCGGAGAGCTCGAGCGTGGCGATCGTCTCGGCCACGGGTTTCGAGAGCTCCGCGAGCACGAGCAGGCACTGGTCCGCCAGCGCGATCGACGCGAGCAGCGGCGGGATCTTCTCGGGGAACTGCGTCGGCTCTACGAGGGTGATGGCGAGCTCGTCGTGGACGAGATTGAAGAGCGTCACGTCGGAGGCCGTGCCCTTCTTGCCGAGCTCCTTCGCCACGTCGGAGGCGCCGACGACGGCGACCGTGACCCCGCTCATCCGGTTCGCCCCGCGGCTTTAGAGCCCGCGGACGAAAGCGTGATCGTACCGGCGGCCGCATCGACCTTGACCTCGCTACCGTCCCGTACCTCGCCGGCCAGGATCTGGGTCGTGAGCGGGTCGACGACAAGCCGCTGGATCGTGCGCTTGAGCGGGCGCGCGCCGAACCGGGGGTCGAACCCGTTCTCCGCGAGGAGCTTCTTCGCCGCGTCGGTCGCGCGCAAACGGATGCGGCGCTCCTTGAGGCGGGCCTCCACCTGCGCGAGTTGGAGGTCGACGATCGCGGTGATCTCCTTCGGCGTGAGCGCGTGGAAGATCACGATGTCGTCGAGCCGGTTCAGGAACTCGGGCCGGAAGTGCGTTCGGAGCTCCGGCTCGAGGATGCGCCGTCGCTCCTCGTCCGTGGCCGCGCCCTCGAGGAGCTCCGAGCCGAGGTTGCTCGTGAGAATCACGAGCGTGTTGCGGAAGTCGACCGTGCGGCCCTGGCCGTCCGTGAGCCGCCCATCGTCCATTAGCTGGAGGAGGACGTTGACGACGTCCGGGTGGGCCTTCTCGACCTCGTCGAACAGGATGACGGTGTACGGGTGGGTCCGGACGGCCTCGGTGAGCTGTCCTCCCTCCTCGTATCCCACGTACCCCGGCGGTGCCCCGATCAGCCGGGCGACCGTGTGCTTCTCCATGTACTCGCTCATGTCGATACGCAGGAGCGCCTTCTCCGAGTGGAACAGGAACCCGGCGAGCGCCTTCGCGAGCTCGGTCTTGCCGACGCCGGTCGGTCCGATGAACAGGAAGACTCCCATCGGGCGGTTGGGGTCCCCGAGCCCGGAGCGGGAGCGGCGGACCGCCTTCGACACCGCTGCGACCGCCTCGTCCTGGCCGACGACCCGCTCGCGCAGGGCCTCCTCCATGTGCAGGAGCCGCTGAGTCTCGCCCTCGAGCATCCGGCTGACGGGGACGCCGCTCCACTTCGAGACCACGAGAGCCACGTCCTCCTCGCTGACCTCCTCCCGGAGGAGGGTCTCGCCGTCGCGACCCTCGGTGGCCTTCGTGAGCGCCTCCACTTTCCGCTGCAGTTCCGGGATCGCGCCGTAGCGCTGCCGGGCGGCCGCCTCGAGGTCGCCGGCACGCTCCGCCTGTTCCTCGTCGGCCTTCGCGCGGTCGAGCTCGGCCCGCAGCGCCCGCAGCTTCTCCACTTGGTCCTTCTCCTTCTTCCAGCGGCTCTGGAGCGCGCCCTCTCGGTCCTTCAGGTTCGCGAGCTCCTTCTCGAGCTGGCGCAGCCGCTCCTTGCTCGCGGTGTCCTTCTCCCGCTGGAGCGCCGCCCGCTCAATCTCGAGCTGGCGGATCCGACGCGAGAGCTGGTCGAGCTCGACCGGACGGGAATCGAGGGTGAGGCGGACCATGGAGGCCGCTTCGTCGATCGCATCGATCGCCTTGTCGGGCAGGTGGCGGTCCGGGATGTAGCGGGCGCTGAGGGTCGCGGCGGCGACGAGGGCCGCGTCCTGGATGCGGACCCCGTGGTGGAGCTCGTAACGCTCCTTCAGGCCCCGCAGGATGGAGATTGTGTCCTCGACGGAGGGCTCGGCCACCATCACCGGTTGGAACCGACGCTCGAGCGCCGCGTCCTTCTCGATGTACTTCCGGTATTCCTGGGTCGTCGTGGCCCCGATGCAGTGCAGGGTACCCCTCGCGAGCGCGGGCTTCAGCAGGTTCGACGCATCGAGCGCTCCCCCTTCGGTCGCCCCCGCGTGGACCAGGGTGTGGAGCTCGTCGATGAAGAGGATCACCTGGCCCTCCGAGCGCTCGACCTCCTTGAGGACCGCCTTGAGGCGCTCCTCGAACTCGCCGCGGAACTTCGCGCCGGCGAGCAGGGAACCGAGGTCGAGCGCCACGATCCGTTTCTCGCGCAACGAATCGGGAATGTCCCGAGTCGCGATCCGGAGCGCGAGCCCCTCCACGACCGCGGTCTTCCCGACGCCGGGGTCCCCGATCAGCACCGGATTGTTCTTCGTACGGCGCGAGAGGATCTGGAGCACGCGTCGGATCTCGTCATCGCGACCGATCACCGGGTCGAGCTTGCGCTCCCGCGCGAGGGCCGTGAGGTCCTTGCCGTACTTCTCGAGGGCCTGGTACTGCGCCTCCTCGCCGCGGCTCTCGACGGGCCGCTCCGAGCCCCGGAGCTCGCGGAGGGCGCTTTCGACCGCCGCGCGCCGCACCCCAAACTCCTCGAGGAGCTCGCGCGCGGGCGACGCGGTCGAAAGGAGCCCCAGGAGCACCTGGTCGACGCTCGTGTAGCGGTCCTTGCGCTTGGCGGCCTCTGCTTCGGCCGCATCGAGCGATTGGGTGAGCGTACGGGAGAGGTACTGGTCGGAGGGGGCCACGTGGTCGGCCGTGGGCAGCTTCCGGAGGGCCTCCTCCAGGCGGGAGCGGAGCCCGTCCACCGGGACGCCGAGCGTGCTGAGCAGCGAGGCGGTCGCGCCGTCCGGCGCCTCGAGCAGCCCGAAGAGAAGGTGCTCGGGCTCCACCGAGGGATGCCGAAGCTCGGTCGCCCGCTGGAATCCCTTCTCGAGCGCCGACCGTGCGGCGTCGGTGAGTCGGTCGAGATGCATGCGGATCCAACTATCCGGGCGAGTCGATTTAAGGTCAGTCCCCGTGGGTCGGGGTCGTGGCCGACCTCGCGGTCCGATGCGCCGGGATCCCGCTGCGCAATCCATTCCTCCTGGCCTCCGGAATATGGGGGGAGAGCGGGGACTCGCTCGCGGGCGCCTGGGCCGCGGGCGCGGGCGGGGTCGTCACGAAGTCGATCGGGTCGGTTCCCCGTCCGGGGTACCCCAACCCCACGATAGAAAAGTACGAACGCTGGGGAATGCTCAACGCGATGGGACTGCCGAACCCGGGGATCGACGAATACCCCCGCGAGATCGAGATCGCGCGCCGCGCGGGTGTGACGGTCATCGGCTCCGTTTTCGCCGGGGACGCGGGCGAGTTCGCGCGCCTTGCGGGGCGCATGGCCGCGACGGGCGTAGCGGCGCTCGAGCTGAACCTGAGCTGCCCGCACGCCGAAGGGTTCGGCACCGAGGTCGGGAGCACCCCCGAGGACGTCGAGCGGATCGTCCGAGCCGTCGTGGCCGCCGTGAATATCCCCGTCATCGCGAAGATCACTCCGAACACCGCCGACCCGGCAGCGCTGGCCGTGGCGGCCCAGCGGGGTGGTGCGGCGGCCGTCAGCGCGATCAATACGTTGCGCGCTCTCGCGATCGATGTACGCCTGCGTCGACCGGTCCTCTCCCACGGGTTCGGGGGCCTCAGCGGGTCGGCGATCAAACCGGTCGGACTCGCCTGCGTCTGGCAGATCTACGACAAGGTCTCGATCCCGGTGATCGGGGTGGGCGGTATCATGTCCGCCGAGGACGCGCTCGAGTACGTCATGGCCGGGGCCCGCGCCCTGGAGGTCGGAACCGCCGTCACGTTCGAAGGGGTCGGGGTCTTCGGGCGGCTCGCTCGCGAGCTTGCTGCCCTGCTCGACGACCTCGGCTATGCCCGGCTCGAGGACGCCGTGGGAGCCGCTCACCCGGCGCACTAGTCCGAAGGTCGCTCGCCGACCGAGCCGCTATATCGTGCGCCCGCTAGCGCGGTTCGTGCGGACGATCGTCCGGGTCACGGAGCGGGTCGAAGAGACCCCCTCGACCGTCACGCTGCGCTTTCCGTACGACCCGCCCGCGGCGCCGGGCCAGTTCGTGATGGCGTGGATCCCGGGCGACGACGAGCTTCCGATGTCGCTCTCGTACGTCTCCGGCCGCTCGAAAGGGATCACCATCAAGGTGATGGGTGATACGACCCGGCGGGTCCAGAAGATCGAGCCGGGGGCGGCGCTCGGCATCCGCGGTCCGTACGGGAACCAATTCGACCTCTCCCCCCGACGCGTCCTGATCGTCGGCGGTGGGTCGGGGCCGCGGAAGCGGCGCGGCTCGGCGGCGCATCGGTGGTCGTGGCGCTCGGCGCGACCCGCGCCCCGGAGCTCCTCTTCCGAGACCGGTTCCGGTCCATGGGTGCCCGCGTCGAAGTGGCGACCGACGACGGTTCGGAGGGATTCTCCGGATTCGTCACGGGAGTCGCCGAACGGCTGCTCGAGGAAGAGCCGATCGATGCGGTCTGGACGTGCGGCCCTGAGGTGATGATGCGGAAGGTCATCGACGCGGCCGGTCGTCGCGGGGTGCCGGTCTTTTGCTCGATGGAACGTCACATGAAGTGCGCTCTCGGGATGTGCGACGCCTGCGCTTTCGGCCCGTACCACGTGTGCACCGACGGACCCGTGTTCCCCGCGGACCTACTCAGAAAGGTGCCGGATTTCGCCACCTTCCATCGCGATCCCTCTGGCCGGCGCGTCCCGTTCTGAACGGCGGCTCGGGCGCTCCCGGCGCCCGCCGTCCACCCTTCAGCGGGCCCGGCGCGCCACAGACCTTATGCGTCTCGTCTTCTACTCGGCCCGGGGCGCGCCGATGAAGGTCATCGTGGTCAGTGGAGGGGTGATTTCGGGCCTGGGCAAGGGGATCACGACCTCTTCGCTCGGCCGGATCCTCAAAGCGCGCGGCATTCCCGTCACGATCCTGAAGATCGACCCGTACCTCAACGTGGATGCTGGGACGATGAACCCGTACCAGCATGGGGAGGTCTTCGTTCTCGACGACGGTACCGAGGCGGACCTCGACCTCGGGAACTACGAGCGGTTCCTGGGCCAGAGCCTCTCGGGCACGCACAATCTCACGACCGGCAAGATCTACCGCACGGTCATCGAGAAGGAGCGACGCGGCGACTACCTCGGCAACACCGTCCAGATCATTCCCCACGTGACCGGGGAGATCAAACGGATGATCCGCGACGTCGCCCAGGCCGCCGGGGCCGAGGTGATCCTGGTCGAGGTCGGCGGAACCGTGGGCGACATCGAGTCGATGCCGTTCCTGGAGGCGCTCCGCGAGCTCTCCTACGAGCTCGGGGAAGGCCATATGGCGTTCGTTCACACGACCCTGGTGCCCGTCGTCGGGCCGGTCGGCGAAGCGAAGACGAAGCCGACCCAGCACTCGGTCCGGGAGCTCCGGGCCATCGGCATCCGGCCGAACCTCATCGTCGCCCGCGGACCCGCCCCGCTGGCTCCGGAGATCAAGGCGAAAATCTCCCTCTTCTGCGACGTGCCTCCCGAAGCCGTCATTTCCGTCCCCGACCAACAGGTGATCTACGAGGTCCCTCTCGTCCTCGAGGCCCAGGGAGTGGGCCAGCTGCTCTCCCGCATCCTCGGGCTGCCCGACCGCGTCCCCGACTACGCGGGCTGGAAGGATTTCCTCGCCACCTACCGGCGCAACGAGGGCGCGCTCGACGTCGCGATCGTGGGGAAGTACACCGAGCTCCGCGACGCCTACCTCTCCCACTCAGAAGCGTTCCACCACGTGCAGGGCCACCTCGGGCGGGAGATCCGTCTCCACTGGTACGACGCCGAGGACATCCCGACGAACCCCGGGCTCCTCGCCCGGCTCGAGCGCGCGGATGCGCTGCTCGTTCCCGGCGGGTTCGGAGCCCGGGGGGTCGAAGGGAAGGTCCAGGCGATCGAGGTCTCCCGCCGTCACGGCA
>JBEKJT010000127.1:0-4662 GCA_050011075.1 Thermoplasmata archaeon | reverse complement strand
GTTCGGGGAGTTCCCGCTGCCCGAGATCGCGACCACGACGTCGCCCTTCTCGGCGAGCGACTGGAGCTGCCCGGAGAAGACCGAGGCGTAACCGACATCGTTTGCCCACGCCGTGAGCCCCGGGACGTTGTCGTTGAGGGAGACGCAGCGGAACCGCTTCCCCGGACCACGGGCCACGGTTCCCCCGGCGACCTTCGCGATGTCGGTCACGAGGTGGGAGGCGGTCGACGCACTGCCGCCGTTCCCGAAGAAGAAGATCGTTCGGTCCTCCGCGCGCGCCCGGAGCAGGATCGGGACGATCTGTTCGAGCGCGGCACGGAGGTACGGCGCTTCTAGGGTGGCGACGGCCTCCCGGACGTACGTCTGAAGATACGATGCGACGCTCGGAATCTCGGTCATCGTCCCACGAACAGGATGCGCGACCCCTCGGGGGTGATCCGTACCGGAAGCCGCTGCATCGTCGACAGGGCGTCCGCTATTTGATGGCTCCGCTCGGGGGGGTGGGCGAGGAGGAGAAATCCCCCGCCGCCGGCGCCGGTGATCTTCCCGCCCCAGGCCCCCGCGGCCCGGGCTTTGGCGTACCACCCGTCGATCTCGTCGTTCGAGATGCCGCTCGTCAGCCCCCGTTTGAGATGCCAGCCCTCGTCCAGGACCGCGCCGAGACGCTCCCAATCGCGCTGGACGATGGCGGAGCGAGCGGTCCCGGCGAGCTCCTTCAGGCGCGCGAGCGCCTCCCGGTTCGTCTCGGTCCGCGCGCTCTGGTGTTGCAGGATCCCCTCCGCCTGACGCGTGATTCCCGTGTAGAACAGCGAGAGTCGGTCGCTCAACGCGTCCCGGTCGACGGGGGACAGGGGGATCGGCGAGACCCGAACCGAGTCGTCCGGGTGGAAATCGAAGTGCTGGACGCCCCCGAAAGCGGCGATATACTGGTCCTGCTTCCCGACCGTTCCGTTCAGCTGGTCGATCTCGATCCGGCAGGCCTCTTCGGCGAGCTCCGCGGGGTCCTTCAGGATTCCCCGGTGGGCGTAGAGAGCGTTCAACAGGCCCACGGTGAGCGTGGACGAGGACCCGAGGCCGGTACCCTCGGACGGGATGTCGGCGATCGTGTGGATCTCGAGCGCCTCGTGGAGGCCCACCATCCGCATCGCCTCCCGGACGAGGCCGTGCTGGAGGTCGTCGAGACGGTCGACGTTCTCCGTCTTTGAGTAGGCGACGCGGATCTTGCGGTCGAACTTGTCGTTGACGAGCACGTGGATGTAGCGGTCGATAGCGGCGGACGTCACCGCCCCGCCCCCGTACGTGCGGTAGTACGACGGGAGGTCCGTGCCCCCTCCGGCGAAGCTGATGCGCAGCGGCGTGCGGGTGATGATCATCGAGGTCGGAGCGTGTCCGTGACGCTTAGCGATTGTGCTCCGGCGCGGGAGGTCCTGCCGCGGGAGAGCCGGCCGGCGCCCGGCTCGCTGTCGGCGACCAGCGGGCCCGCCGTCCGTAGAACGCCTGGGTGACCTGGCCGAGCCCGTCGACCGGGGCGAGCCCCGGCAGGCTCTTCGCGAACGTAGGGGCCCGGCGGTCGAGGATGATGGCGATCCCGCGGTCGTTCTCCGAGCGGATCATCCTGCCGCACGCTTGGAGGATCGCTCGCTGGGCGGGCGCCTCGACGGTGTACTCCCAGCCGTGCCCGGTCGTCTCGTCCATGTAGCGGCGCAACGCCTCGCGCTTCGCGGTGGGCCGGGGGTAGGGTATGCCCACGAGGACGACCGCCTCGAGCTCCTCGTCCGGATAGTCGATCCCTTCGGAGAGGCGGCCGCCGGCGACCCCGAGGAGGATCGTTCCCTCGGGGTCCTTCTTCCAGCCTTCGATCGACCGCCAGAGGTCGCCCATCGGCACCTTGCTGTACTCGATGAAGACGTTCCCGGGCAGCTGGGACTGGAGGCCGGCCTCGAGGACCCGCTGCATCAGGTCGAAACTCGGGAAGAACACCGCGGTCTTCACGGGCAGGGTTTGGAGGACCTCCACTAGGCGGTCCGCGAGACGGGCGATGGCGTGCGGGTCCTGCTTCAGCTCTTCGAAACGGGTCGTTACCGAGGGGTCGTAGAGGTACTTGCGGTTCTCGGGAGGGAAGTGCGACGGGACGTCCAAGAGCCGTGTCTTCGGTCCGAGGCCGAGGGAGTCCCGGTACTCTTCGAGAGGGGCGAGGGTGCCCGAGAGGTGCACGGAGAGGTGCGTGTCGAGGATCGGGCGTGCCGGTCCCGAGGCATCGAGGGCGAACGCCTCGAGAGCCGGACGCGGCAGCCGGGTCGCGACCTTCACGTACGCCGGTGCCTCGAGCTGGGGCCAGGAGAGCAGGGTCAGCGCGACGGTATGGACCCACGAGCGCGGTAGACGGCGCTCGCGGCGGCGCTCGTCCCGTAGGTTCTCCCCCCACGTGGCGAGCGCGCCCAGCCACGTGTCGAGGCGATGGGTCGTCCCCCCCAACGCGGTCAGCAGCGCGTCCTCGAACACGGACGGTGGGAGGACGGCATCGTCCTCTCGGGCCAGGGCGTGGATGAGCTCCTCGACAGCGGCGCCCACCAGGTCGAGGAATCGGCTCGCGCTCGGACCGTCAGGAAGCTGGAAATCGCCGCGTTCCGCGACCTCGGCGCGGGCCCGACGGACCGACTCCTGCGGGAGTGCGACCGTCGCGAGATCCCGCAGATGGTTCGGGAGGTTGTGGGCCTCGTCCACCACGAGGTCGACCCGGCTCGGCGCTACCCCCATCCACTGGAAGAGGGATCGGCGGATCTGGGGGTGGAAGAAGAACGCGTAGGGAGCGGTGATGATCCGGGCCCGCGGCACGAGCTTCTTTGACAGCTCGTAAGCGCAGAGGTTCTCCTCCCGGCAGAACGCCTCGAACTCATGGGGGGCGGGGAGCTTCGCACTGAAGCGCTCGACCAGTCCTTCGAGGTCGGCCTGGAGGACGCGGGCGTAGTAGGGGCAACCATCGAGGTCCGTGAGGTCGATCTCGCCGCCCTCGGGGAGCTCCGGGGTCGGGACGAGCGGCGCCTCTCCCTGCATCGCCCGTTCGGTCGCGCGCTTACGGTCCGCGCAAAGCTTCCCGTGCTCCTCGGCCGTGGCCCCCTTGATCTCGGCGACGTTCTCGAGGAGGAAACAGCGGCGGGCCCGCCCCTGAAGTCCGACCGCGAGCAGCGGACGTTCGAGGCGGTGGGCGATCGTTCGGGCCTCATGGAGGATCTGCACCTCCTGGGAATGGGTGCGGACGAGGTAGAGGATCTTGTGGTCCGATGCCTCGGCGTGCTCGAGGAGTGGCGCCAGCACTGCGACCGTCTTGCCGCTGCCCGTGGGCGCGTTCACGAGGAGCGGCCCGCCGCATTGTGTGAGCTCCGAGACCTCTCGGAGGATCGCGTCCTGGCCCGGACGAACGCGGTACGGGAAGAGTAGAGACGGTGCGGGGGACGGACTCGCTGCCGGCGTACGAAGCGCTCCGCGGGTCCCGAGCGATGGTTCGGGGTTTTAAGGTGCGCTTTGAGTGGAACGTGGGGGCCTCCAAGGTAGGGCGTCAAGGAACGCCGGAGGTCGCGTACCGGCCCCGTTCGTGAACGGGGCGCCGAGGGACGGATGCCCGGTGTGACCGACGATCGTTCCCGAGCGTGCGTCGGGGACCGATTCCACCTCGAGGACGATGCTGAAGTCCCGGACGTTCGGCCGGGTAGTGCTCGGTCGCCCGGTCCGTGTTCGAAAGGACGACGGTCGGGGCGGGCAGCGCCGGGTCCCGTTCGAGGGTAACGGGCCGGAGCTACGGCGGCATCCGCGTGAGATTGACCCGGTCGGGTGCCTGGGAGTCGTTCGCGGGGCCTGAGAGGATCGTTCATTGCTCCAGAGGGCCGAGCGGGAGGTCAGGGCGATGTCGGCCGGTCCGACCCGGAACGCGGTCTTCGGGTCCCGATCCCCGAGCTCCTTGGTGTCGGGTACGGCGGCTCGCGCGCCCATCTCGGACCAGAACGCCACGAGACCGACCGCTCGCGCGAGAGTGCCCCCGACGCGCGTGAGTAGGGGTCGTCGCAGCCGCCCGACCACGATCGAGGTGGGAGAGGGGATCCGGGACGTAGAATGAGGGTCGAGGCGATCGTCGCGCGTGTCATCGCGCGGGTCACCGGCCAACGGAACTCAAGGGCTCTCTATGGTTGAACCTGTCCGCCGGACTCCGAATTCCACCGCTCTATGGCGTCCACGGTCGGGGTGCGCGCGGTAGCTTCAAAGTCCGCGCGTCCCTGCCGCGCCGAGCCCTACTCGTGACCGCCGAGCGTTCGACCGCATTCGAGGCCGAGAGGACACGGAACGACCGGCTCCCGTTCCTCGCGAGGTACGGGAAGTTCCTCCTGGTGGGGCTTACCGGCGTGGTCGTGAACCTGATCGTCTTCGCCCTCATGCTCGAGGCAATCTCCCCCAACCCGACCTTCGACCTCCCTGCCGACGTACTGAGGCTCACCTCCAGCGCGTCGTCGAACCCGGTCGATAACCTGGTCGCGAGCGCGGTCGCATTCGTGGTGGCGACCCTCTGGAACTTCGCCCTGAACAACGTCTGGACGTTCCGCTCGAAGGTCGGGCACCGGTACCGACTTACGCACCGCCTCGGGCTCTACTATGGGGTCTCGCTGGGTTCGC
>JBEKJT010000126.1:0-4666 GCA_050011075.1 Thermoplasmata archaeon | reverse complement strand
CGACCGTCTTCCCCGAAACGTCGACATCGACCAGCCGCACCGAATCCTGCGGTGCGGTGTCGACGAACTCGACCGTCGGAACGCCGCCGTCCACCGTCACGATCGCGACCCCTTGGTGGGTCCGGCCGGCCTGTCCGTTCTCGAGGTCGGTCCGGCTTGTGCCGAAGACCGCACCGGGGTTGACGAGAAGTCCGCCCCCCGGTCCCTCTCCCTCGTAGGTGTAGTGGATGTGGCCCCCGGCATAGTACCCGCATCCGGCGGGCAGGTCCTCCACCCGGATCCCGTGGATGTGTTCCCGTAGCGAGGGGGGAAGGTAGTCCTCTACCGCCGCGTGGAACTGGAAGATCTTGAACCCGGGCTCCGCACGGAACGCCTCGGAATCGACCGCCCGGAAGTAGTCCCGGTCGAGCCCGTGCGAGCGGCCCGAGATCCCCGCGATGCGGGCCCCGGTCGGTTCGTCGATGAGGAAGGGAAGTGTCCAGCGAGTTCCCTCCGCGCGGACCGCCTCGGGGGCGACCTTGAGGAAGACGCCCGTCTCGGCGAGGACGTCGAGCCAGCTGGTCCGATGGGCGACGTAGTCGTGCGAGCCGTAGATCACGTAGATGCGCCGCCCCTGCTCGATCAGCCCGCGGAGCGCGGCCGCCACCGGGGCGACCTCGGCGGGGTCGGGTACCGGGGTGTGGAAAAGGTCCCCCGAGATGAGCAGGAACTCCGCATTCCGCTCCTCCACGACCGCGAGCGCGCGCAAAAGGCTCGTTCGGAGCGCCGCCCGGACGGCCGGGTCGCGGGGCCACGCCCCGACGTGCGCGTCCGCGAGGTGGGCAAAGACGAACCGGTCCGGGACCATCCGCGCTCCCTACCGTGGTTTGGCTTTGGAGGTGGACGAATCCGCCAAGCTCGTCGGGGTCGCGGGGGGAAGGTCCTGAAGGCGCTTCGTCATCGCGGCCAGGAGCCCGGCGCCCGCACCCATCGCGAGGATCCCGAGAAGGAAGAACTCGTCCGAGCCGCTCGAGGGAGCGGGCGACGCCTTCAGCCGGGGCGGCGGCTCCACGGGGGCCCCAATCGAGGCCGACCGTGCCATCGCCGCGCGCGCCGCTTCGCTCACCCGCAACATGCCTTCCATGAGCCCGTAGAGCTCGGTCGCCTCTTCCATCGTCATCTGGCGATTGCGGAGTCGGCCGACGAGGTAGGCGTGGCGACTGTTCCGCTGGGCCACGGTGGCGGAGCCGGTGGGTGGAGAGGCCGTAGGGTCCGGGAACACAGCGAAGCACCCCAGACCATCGGCGCTCTTGAAGGGTTGCGAGCCGCCCGGGCAATGCCGGCCTGTTATAGCGGGGTCGACCATCGTGGGTCGATGACCGACTCTCCCACCGCCGGAGCGAACGAGAAGGACCGCCACCTTCACGTCCGTCTCGCCGACGATCGTAGCTCGATCTACGACCTCGTGACCGAGTACCTGCAGGCCGCGGGCAAGGCTCCCGACTGGTACTGGCGAACCGCGGGGCGCCTCGAAGCGAACGAGGCGGACAACTTCGAGGAGATCCTCTCGAGCGCGTTCGAGGCGGGTGCGTTCATCGCACACGACCACCCCGAGGACGTCGAGTTCCGATGGGTCACGGAAGAAGAGTGCGACCGGGAGCGTCGCCGCGAGGAACGGGGCGACGAACGCGAAGCGGCGAAGAAGGAACGGACGAGCTTGAGCCACTACGCGTAGGCCCGCCTAGCGCAACCGGCCGATCCGCCAGGAAAGCGAGTTGCCGCCGTCGACGACCAGCGTCTCCCCGGTCAGGAACCGGGCTCCGTCCGAGGCGAGGAACAGCGCCGCCGCGGCCACGTCCTCCGGCTCCCCCCAGCGACCCCGGGGGATCCCTCGGACGATCGCCGCTCGGGCCTGGGGTTCGTCGTAGAGGGCGGCGGTCATGTCGGTCCGGACCCAGCCCGGAGCAACGGCGTTCACCCGGGTCTCGGGGGCCAGGGCGAGCGCGAGACTGCGCGCGAGCGAGATCGTACCTGCCTTCGACGCCGCGTAAGTGACCTCCTCCGGGTACGCCGTCAAGCCGGCGATCGAGGCAACGAGGACCACCGAGCCCCGGGCCCGCTTGAGCTCGGGGGCTGCCGCTCGGACGGCGAAGTACTGGCCCTCGAGATTGGTCTCGAAGGTCGTTCGCCATTCTTCGGGAGACGCGCTCTCCCAACCCACCGACCCCGTCATGCCCGCGTTGGCGACGACCGTGTCGATGCGTCCCAGGACGTCCCGGGCTTCGGCCACGAATCCGACTGTTTCCTCGGACCGTGCGGAGTCGATCGGTCGGTAGAACGCGCGCCTACCGCAAGCTTCGACCGCGAGAGCGGTCGCCCGGGCCGCGTCCGTATTGTGGTGAAAGCTGAAGGCGACGTCGTATCCTTCCCGGGCGAAGCGGAGCGCGACCGCACGGCCGATCCCCCGCGATCCCCCGGTCACGAGGACGACCTTCGGACCCGGCGCCCCCTCGCGGTTCATCGGAGCGGGATCCCCCCGTCGATCCCGAGCACCAGCCCGGTCACCCAGTCGGCCTCCCGGCTCAGCAAGTAGCGGACCGCCGGCGCAATGTCCTCGGGCTCGCCCCAGCGGCCGAGCGGGGTCGCCCGTGCGACCGTTCGGTGGAAGACCGGGTCCTCGTGGCCCCCGCGGTTCATGTCGGTCCGGATGAACCCGGGAGCGACAGAATTGATCCGGATCTCGGGGCCGAGCTCGAGGGCAAGCGCCCGCGTCATCTGTTCCACGGCGGCCTTGGACATCTGATACGGCGCGCCGCCGACCGCCGCGTGGGACCCTAGGACCGAGGAGACCGTGACGATCGAGGGTCGGTCGCTCCGCCGGAGCCAGGGAACGGCAGCCTGGATCGCCCAGAACGTCCCGCCGAGGTTCGTCCGCAGCGGCTGCTCCCAGTCCTCGAAGCTCACCTCTTCGAGCAGGGGACCACGATAGATGCCCGCGGAGGTCACGAGGCCGTCGAGCCGACCCTTCCACTCTCCCGCGGCGCGAACCATCTCCCGGACCGCGTCCCGGTCGGCCACGTCGGCGGAGAGGACCCGCGCTTCGCGGCCGAGCTGTCGGACCTCCCCCGCGACCTCTTCGGCCGCCGATTCCGCGGTGTGGTAGTGCACGGCGACGTTCGCTCCGCCCCGAGCGAGCTCGAGGGCGATCGCGCGACCGATCCCACGGGAAGCCCCCGTGACCAGAACGACCGAGTCTTCGAGGTCGAACAAGGAACCGGCGAAGGCCGACGGTATGAAAAGACCTGCAGTCGGTGGTCGAAGAGGTTTCGGACCCAGAATTGGGTACAGAAAGTGTTCCGTTCGGCAGGATTTCCGCGCCGATGGCGCGAAGGCTCCTAGCGACCTACGGCTTCTTCTTGTTCTTACACCCGCAGGTATCGCACATGGGGACCTCGACCAGTGGGTGGCCCTCCCGATACATATACCCTGCGGGTCGACCGACCGCGGTTTTCCGACGTGCGGTCGTCGGCCCGGGTCGGGGACCCGCGGTGCTGGCCTAGATCCCGATGACCGAGTGCGCCACAATCAGCGCGATGAACAGGATGGAGATCGTGTTCACGACCTTGATGAGCGGGTTGATCGCGGGGCCCGCCGTGTCCTTGGTCGCATCCCCGACCGTGTCGCCGACGATCGCGGCCTTGTGGGCGTCGGAGCGCTTGCCGCCGAAGTGGCCGCTCTCGATGTACTTCTTGCCATTGTCCCACGCGGCGCCGCCCGTCGTCATCATGAGCGCGAGGGGGAAGCCCGAAATGATCGTCCCGATGAGGAGCCCCGCGAGCGCGACCGGCCCGAGCAGGAACCCGACGGCGAGGGGGGTCGCCACCGCGATGATCGCGGGGACGGCGAGCTGCTGGAGGGCGGTGAGCGTGACGATGTCGACGCACTTGCCGTAGTCCGGCTTCGAGGTTCCCTCGAGGATTCCCGGGATCTCGTGGAACTGGCGACGGATCTCGAAGACCATCTTCTCCGCGGCAATCCCGACCGCGTTCATCAGGAACGAGGTGAAGAAGAACGGCAGGATCGCTCCGATGACGAGCCCGGCCACGACGAGCGGTTGGGAGAGCGTGAGGAGGCCTGTGAATGTTCCCCAGGGCTTCCCCCACTGGCTGGCCGCGGCGAACGTGTAGGCCGCGAAGAGCGCGAGCGCTGCGAGCACCGCGGACCCGATCGCGTACCCTTTCGTGATCGCCTTCGTCGTGTTTCCGACCGCATCGAGCGGGTCGGTGATGGCGCGGGCGTGCTCCGGAAGCTTCGCCATCTCGGCGATCCCGCCCGCATTGTCCGTGATCGGGCCGAACGCGTCGATGGAGATGATCATCCCGGTGACCGAGAGCATGCTCGCGGCCGCAAGCCCGATCCCGTAGAGTCCGAGGTAGCTGTCCGGGCCGTGGGACATCGAGAATCCGTTGTACCAACCGGCGGCCGCATAGGCGACCAGGGTACCGGTGACGATGACGAGCCCCGGCATCCACGCCGACTCGAGCCCGACCGAGATCCCGCTGATGACGGTCGGTCCTGCGCCGGCCTGCGCGGCCTCGGCGATCTTGTGGACGGGCCGGTACTTCGTTCCGGTGTAGTAGTCCGTGACGATCACGATCAGGATCATTACGACCAGGCCCACCGCGGT